>NZ_DLAV01000013.1:173228-341219 GCF_002494055.1 Sphingobacterium sp. UBA7038 | reverse complement strand
TATAGGTTGTAGCTAAGCAAAAGCTAACTTTATACTAGGTAAAATCTAGAGTAAACAAAAGCGAAATAAACACGACAGCTATACAATGAGCAATATATTGCAGCTCGTCATGCAACCTAGCGTCAAAGTTGAATTACCCTTACAGATCGGTCACTAACAGCAACTTGCAGGATTAGCGCAACTATAGGCTGTTAAAAAGCTCTTTTAACCTAAACCAACAGCTCGACTAACATCCTATCAAAACAAATCTTGGTAACATAAGAGCACGAGAAATCGAAAGAAACAGAAAAAGAAATGGAACTGAAAACAGCTAAAGCTGATTCGTAAAAAATAAGGAAATTACGATTTCTCTTCAGCTTTAAAAACCCAAAAACGCTGAAGCGTATAGTTGAAACCCAAAGAAACAAGCAACTCAACAACTAGTTTCGAAAACAAAAAGTTTACATGATATACATCGACCAGAAAATGAATTCCTGTAGACTTCAATGTAATACTACCACAAACGACGATCACAAATTTCCATAACTGACTGCCGACAGACTTTTGCGTGCTACCGAAGGACCAGTATCGATTGATCAAAAAATTAACAACAGCACCAAGGCTACCACTAATTACATTGGAAAAAGGAGCACTGATATGAAGTAGCTTATAGCAAGCAGAGTATACTCCAAAATCAAACAATCCGCCTAAAAAGGCGGAGAGTTGGGCTTTTAAAAAAGTAATAACTTTTGAAGACATCGTTAAATAGCCTCCTCCTGTTGTTTTTTCAGTTTATCCGCTTTATCTTTTTCATCGCCTAATTTAAGAAGTAGGCGTGTATCATTTGTATTAATTATAAAAAGTGCGATACAAATTAACAGTACACACCAATTAATAGACCCAGGCATTAAAACTTCAAATAACATAACCAATGAAATAATCACCCGAATTTCAGTAGGCCCCAAAATTCCGGCGTCTATCGTATACTTATCGGTAATTCTATACCTGAGCTGAGAAATAATCATTGCCCAGCCATACAATGCGACCAATGTAAATCCCAGATACTTAAAATCACCCACGGTATACAGCACATACCCCAATCCTATAAAAACCGTACTAATCCAATCCATTACAATATCCAACGCGAAACCGTACCAGCGACGGGATTTATTACGGTAGAATGCGATACGACCATCTAATGAATCACCAAACCACTGCACAAAGAAACCAGGGATCCCTAGAAGCAAATAGCGAATATCAACATATTCAGCCAAGATAAAACTCCCCAATATCATTAAGGAGCCTAAAAATCCAATTGCCGTAAGTCCATCCGAGGTAATCCAATTTGGAATTCGAGGTACGACGTACGAAATAAGTTTTTGTTCGGGTTCACTTAAGATATTTGTTCTCTTTCTATCCTGAAAAAGTTTTTTATTTATTTTTAACTCACTCATTATCTGCGATTATAGCCATTTATTTTCTTTATACCAAGCCAATGCCTCCATTAAGCCTTTCTTCAAATCATATTTAGGTTGGTATTGTAGCTGACGTTGAGCCGCCGAGATATCACAGCCCCAGTTTTCAGCTGTAAGTTCATTCAGTCGCTCCGGATATAGCACAGGTATTGCTTTAGATTTTTTATACAATCGTTCAAAAATAACCGCGATAGTCTTCACGACACCAAAAGGAATATGCATACGAATCATTTTCTTTTGGCTAAACTCTTTGAAAAATCTAGCCAACTCATAACGGCCATACACCTGCCCATCACTGAGGTTATACACCTGCTTTCCTCCTTGATCAAAACGACAGGCATGAATGATCGCCTGCACCAGGTCAGCAACATAAATAAAGCTAAGCTTTTGAGGAGAGCGGCCAACATAGGCATCCAGGCCGCCATTCATTGTTTTAAAAACAATAAAAATATCTTTTTCACGAGGGCCGTATACTGCAGTGGGGCGCAAAATCGTTAGTGGCTGATCTCTAAAATCATCCAAGGCGAGCTCCGCTTTCCGTTTACTACGACCATAGGCCGTAACAGGGCGATAGGGATTGCTCTCATCGATAAGGTTAGCATCGTAGCTAACAGGACCGATTGCCGCAAGACTACTAACGAAAACAAATCTTTTGATGGGAGTTTTTAAATAAAAACAAGCAGATGCCAAGTTTTTTGTATAACCAACGTTGACCTTTTCGAGATCTTCTTCGTGCTTGGCACGAGTCATTGCCGCAGCATGAACAACATAGGTATAGTTTTCCGCTTCCAGTAATTCGCTGATAGACTCTTCATCAGAGAAATCCGGATAAACAAATTTATCTACAACGGAGCGAATTTCTGAAACATCACTTGACTTCCTCACCGCGGCATGAACTTCCATCCCCGCCTCTTTCGCTGCTCTTGTCAAATGATAGCCTACAAAACCACTCGCTCCGGTGATTAATACTTTTTCTATCATAATGATTTTTGATACAAACGATAACGTTTGTACAATTCTCCATTCATTTGTTCTATAGCGTGGTTCATCATGTAATTATGCTCCAACATCCACGAACATTCGGCCCCTTTGATATTAGAATCTTTTGATTCTTTTATAATTCGGCCATACAGACATGCTTCAATACCAAGTTTACGGTAGTCTTCCAATACCCCTAACATGAGTACACGAAGCAAGTTGATTTTTTTCTTTCCAAATAACAATTTAAAAATACCCGTAGGAAGTAGACGTCCTCGCTTCACTTTGATAAGGATTTGATTGATATCAGGTATCCCTAGACCAAAGCCAACAAGCTCACCATCTTTCTCCGCAACGATAGCAAAACGTGGATCGAGAATCATTTTTAGATCTTTGGCCGTATAATTAAATTCGTCCTCTGTCATCGGAACAAAACCCGAATTTTTATCCCATGCTCTATTATAAATATCACGAACTTTTGCTGCCTCGTTTTTAAAATCCTTCACATTGAATTGACGCAATGTAATGCCAGATCTTTTCAAACGCTCTTCCAGTCTATCCAAAAGCATGACTGAACGTTTATCCGCCGACTTTTCCATGACCAAGTAAGCTCTCAAATCCACTTTATGTCCATAACCCGAATTGGTAATCAAGTCGATGTAATACGGTGAATTGTAGGGCATCATGGCTACTGGAGGCTTATCAAAACCGTCAACCAATAAACCAACGGTATCATTGGTTGATAAATTGATCGGCCCAACGATCGTATCCCCTCCTTTAGCTTTAACCCATTTCTCTGCAGTCTCAAATAACGCGTTTGCGACTTCTTGATCATCTATACAATCGAAAAAACCCCACTGCCCTTCATTCACATGATTGAAAGCATTATGGTTATTGTTCCAGATGGCACATATACGACCGACAATCTTATCGTTACGATAAGCTAGAAAAGGTTGTGCTTGGGAATGTTTATAAAAGGGATGCTTGTCAGGGGAAAGCAAATCGTTTTGTTCAAGAAATAAGGCAGGTACATAATTAGGATTTCCCTCATAGAGACTATGAGGGAAATCTATAAAGAGCCGTCTTTGTTTCTTTGTTTCAACGGGTATAATCTGAATCATACGATTAGATTTTATATTAATGTTTCAACTTCAGCTTGTTTGAATACTTTAACCATCTTCTCAATAGCCTCGTCGATTTGGTCATAAGTATGTGTCGCCATCAATGAAAAACGAATCAAAGACTCTTCTGCAGGAACTGCTGGAGAAACAACTGGATTAACAAATACACCATCATCTTGGAGCATTTTAGTTACCCAGAACGTTTTTTCATTGCTACGAATAAAGATTGGTAAAATAGGACTTTCCGTAGCACCTAGATCAAACCCATGATCCAGTAATTGTGCTTTGGCATAATCTGTGTTTTTCCATAATTTTTCAATATGCTCAGGCTCATTTTGAATAATTTCCAAAGCTTTCAATGTTGAAGCAACCGAAGCTGGAGTCATTGAAGCACTGAACATCACAGAGCGCGCATTGTGTTTTAAGAAATCGATCACATCTGCATCACCTGCGACAAATCCACCTAAAGATGCTAACGATTTACTAAATGTACCCATAATCAAGTCTACATCATCATTAAGCCCAAAATGAGAAGCTGTACCAGCTCCTTTGTGCCCAATAACACCTAAACTGTGTGCATCGTCGACCATTACTGCAGCATCAAACTCATTGGCAATCGACGTAAGTTCAGGCAAATTAACAATATCCCCCTCCATACTAAAGATACCATCCGTACAAATTAACTTCGCACTATCCTCAGGTAGGCGTGATAACTTAGCACGTAAGTCCTCCATATTATTGTGTCCGTATTTGATTACTTTGGAAAAAGACAAACGGCTACCATCAATAATTGATGCGTGGTCACGCTCATCCAACAAAATATAATCATTACGTCCCATTAGACATGACAAAGGCCCTAGATTTGATTGGAATCCTGTACTAAACAGAATAGCGGCTTCTTTACCTACATAAGCAGATAATTTTTCTTCCAGTTCCACGTGAATATCCAACGTACCGTTTAAGAAACGAGATCCAGCACATCCAGTACCATACTTTTCCAAAGCATCTTGCGCTGCTTTTATAATACGTGTATCAGTCGTTAACCCTAAATAAGAGTTAGAACCAAACATCAACACACGTCTACCATCGATTTTTACTTCGGTATCTTGTTTTGATTGAATAGGTCTAAAATAGGCATATAAGCCCTTAGCTTTCAACTCCTCAACAATCTTAAATTGCGATATTTTCTCGCCTAACTTTCCTTTACTCATGCGATAAAAATGTATTTCTAAAACTATTTCTAACTTTTAGATGTTATTGTAACAAACAAAATTATCGAATTGGACTTTTATATAAAAAACTCGGTCTCCGACTAAAAATCTGCTATATCCACAATGTAAGTTGAAATGCTACGTTGTATATATTCACAATAATTCCAAAAAACGTTGCAAACATACGAAAACATAATCTGACTTTCACTTAAATTTAGTCATATTTTTAACACATCGCCCAAAACAGTTAATTTTATTTTAATACTCCGCTAACATCCGCCCCACACAATTCTACTTTAAAATAAGACAATTTTAATAATTATATTTGCGAACTTTAAATTATCCTATAATTAGTTACATTTAGGTTCATTGCAATAGCAATGGTATAGACTTACTAATATACAACAATATATGGCTTTATCTTCAGATATCAATATAAAAAATAAAAAAGCTTCTTTTGAATACCACTTACTGGACAAGTACATTGCAGGAATTCGATTATTGGGTACAGAAATAAAATCCATACGCGAAGGAAAGGCAAATATTAACGATAGTTTCTGTAGTTTTTTTGAGGACGGATTATACATCCGTAACATGCACATTGCCGAATATTCCATGGGATCTTTCTATAACCATGAAGCAAAACGCGACCGTCAACTGCTATTGACAAAAAGAGAATTAAAAAAACTGAAAGAGAAAGGGGAAGAACGTGGTTTTACCATTGTACCCCTACGCATCTTTATCAGTGCCCGGGGGTTTGCCAAAGTTGAAATTGCCTTGGCACAGGGTAAAAAAGATTTTGACAAACGAGAAAACATCAAAGAAAGAGATGTTAAACGTGAGCTTGATCGCGTGATGAAATTTTAGGTTAACGCGCCAGGACAAATGCGCCTGGCGTCATGCCTACCCTGCTTTTAAAAAGCCGAACAAAGTAGTTGACATCATTAAATCCTGCCCCATAGCACGACTCCTTTACATTACGGGTGAGTAAAAGCATCTTTTTTGCCTTCTCGATACGCTGTTGGATCACATACTCCATTGGACTAAGTCCAAGTTCACGGTTAAACATCCGCGTAAGGCTCGCTTTGCTCATGTGAGCAGTCCGCTCCAATAGACCAATTGAAATTTTCTCGGTAATATGTTTCTGAATAAATTCCTGCACGTGTAACAGTACTTTGTTGGGCGACTTCCCAATTTTTAATGCCATCATCGACTGTGACTGAAGTAGCCGAATCGTAAGCTCTTTAAAGGTCAGATCTGCAAGCACATCTTTCAACGGATTTTCACTAATAATGATCTGAAACAACTTGTTCACCAGATCGGCAAGCTCAGTCGAATTGTACAGGTGAAAAAACTCCGGATCAAGCCGCCATTGATTGACATGTTCTTTTGGATAAAACTCATTTAGATAATCTAAGACTGCTGCTATCTTCTCTCTATGAATTGTTAAAGCGGTACACTGCGTGGGCTGGTCGAGGGTCGCTTCTGGAAAATCAATATGCATAGCCACCGATGCAGGTAACACCATCATCTGACCGGGCAGATAGTCAAAAGCCTTTACATTCTCCAAATGCATGATTTTTTTACCCTGGATCATATTAATCATAACCAAATCATCAAAACATAAAGGTACATGCTGCGATATCCGATATGTTTCGTAGATATTAAGCTCCAAGCTATCTAACGTAAATGCGCGTCGGTTCTCCACTAATGTGCTGAGCTCCCCCTTCCGCGAAAATGGCAATGTATGAATCAGCGTCCTATTTTCCATAGTGCAACAATTAAATATAATTGGCAGTCAATCAAATATAATAAATAAAATAAACTATGAGCGAAAGTTATGTGCCACAATTGTGCTATGTTTTGGATCAATTCTGCTACACCATTGAATAATTGCTGGCTAACTTTGATAAGAAGGGATTAAAAATAATTAATAAATAAACCATATGAGCGCAATCAAAAGACCATCGTTCAAAGAACGATATGACAACTACATTGGTGGTAAATTTGTCGCACCAATTCAAGGAAAATACTTCGATAATATTTCGCCGGTAGATGGAAAAGTGTTTACTCAAGTTGCCCATTCAACAAAAGAAGATCTGGATCTCGCTGTCGACACCGCCGCTAAAGCTTTTGAAACTTGGGGACAAACCTCGGCTACAGAACGAAGTATTATCCTCAATAAAATTGCTGACCGCATTGAAGCTAATTTAGCATATATCGCAGCCGTTGAAACGATAGACAACGGAAAAGCGGTACGTGAAACATTAAATGCCGATATCCCATTGGCAATCGACCATTTCAGGTATTTTGCTGGTGTAATCCGCGCTGAAGAGGGGTCCATAAGCGAATTGGACAGCAATACAGTGTCACTGATTGTACACGAACCAATCGGAGTTGTTGCACAGATTATTCCATGGAATTTCCCGATTCTAATGGCCGTATGGAAACTAGCTCCGGCCCTTGCCGCAGGGAACACCGTCGTATTAAAACCTGCTGAAAGTACACCCACATCCATTCTTGTCCTTATGGAGATTATCGGTGATCTGATTCCTGCCGGAGTAGTCAATATCGTTAACGGTTTCGGCGCAGAACTTGGTCGTTCTTTGGTCACAAACCCAAAGGTTTCCAAAGCAGCATTCACTGGTTCCACAGCAACTGGACGTTTGGTTATGCAATATGCGACTGAAAATATCATTCCGGTAACCCTAGAATTGGGTGGGAAATCGCCCAATATTTTCTTTAGTTCGGTTATGGATGCAGACGATGCATTTTTGGACAAAGCAGTGGAAGGAGCCGTATTATTCGCACTCAATCAGGGCGAAATTTGTACCTGTCCTTCTCGTTTACTGATCCAGGAGGACATTTATGAAAAATTTATCGCTAAAGTAGTCGATCGGGTTAATCAGATCAAAGTGGGCGATCCATTAGACCCAACAACAATGATGGGTGCTCAGGCATCGAAGATCCAAAAGGACAAAATTATGTCCTATATTAAACTTGGCAAAGAAGAAGGGGCCGAAGTATTGACCGGCGGTGATGAAAACAATGTCGGTGCTGGTTTTGAAGAAGGCTACTACATCAAACCTACCCTATTCAAAGGCGATAATAGCATGCGTATTTTCCAGGAAGAAATCTTCGGCCCCGTGTTGGCAGTCACCACGTTCAAGGATGAACAAGAAGCAATTGCTATCGCCAACGATACCATGTATGGTCTCGGAGCAGGTGTATGGACCCGAGATGCACATCAGCTTTATCAGATCCCACGTGCCATACAAGCAGGACGTGTTTGGGTAAATCAGTATCACTCCTACCCAGCGGGTGCCCCATTTGGCGGATACAAACAATCAGGAATTGGACGGGAAAACCATAAAATGATGCTTGCCCATTACAGACAGGCCAAAAATATGTTGATTTCCTACAGTAAAGAAAAACTTGGTTTCTTTTAACTGAAGCGTACCGGGTATTCTTTTCGAACAGCTAGATACCCGAGTTTAGGGGGAGCAAATGCTGCCCCTTCAGCTGAATTTCCTATTCGTCAACGCTAAAACACATAAACGAATTTCACCATGATCAATAGACTAGACATCACTGAAAAAGCCAGGGAGCTCATTCATGAACTTGAAGCGAAGCATGGTAAATTAATGTTTTATCAGGCCGGAGGTTGCTGCGAGGGTACACAGCCACAGTGTTTTGAGGAAGGAGGTTATTTTCCTAGGACAAATGACGCCATGATCGGATTAGCCGAAGGATATGAGTTTTGGGTGGATCGGGATCTCTTTGAATATTGGAAACATGCGCATTTCACACTCGATGTGCTGGATGGATTTGGTCCGGGGGGATTCTCATTGGAAACCCCACTGGGTAAAACTTTCAAAGTTCATTATCGTTTATTTACAGCCGAAGAACTTAACGACCTCCGCCCCATCAAGAGAAACGAATGACAAAAAGGGTCGCATTGCAATCTGCGACCCATTTCCATGTTATAATTTTAAAAAATCTCCCTTGAGTTTCCGCATTCGGAAGCTAAAATTTTATTCAATATCCAAGCCTTCAAGGACTGGAATTGGCTGTCTGTTTTCATCAAGGGCAACAAATGTAAAAACACCCTCAATGGCCAATTCTCTTCCTTCCTTGTACATATGTTCCAAAAATATGTCGACCTTCACCTTCAAGCTGGTCCGGCCTACATTTTGAACCCGCGCGACCGCTTCAATAATACTTCCGGAAGGAATTGCCTTATTGAAGTCAATACGGTCTGTCGATACAGTCACCAACGTTTTGCGGCAAAATCGTGTCGCAGCCATAAACGATACTTCGTCCATAATGGACATCGCCTTGCCGCCGAATAAAGTATCGTGATGATTTGTCAAAAACGGAAACACGGTCGTGCAAACATGTGTTTCTGATAAATCAATACGTTCTTGTAAAGTCATTTATTGTATTATTTAGTGGATTTAAGAGGAGACAAATGTAAACCAATCTAGCTCCAGTTCCGTCATTTTTATTCCATATTTTCGTCAATATCCACGCCTATACCTTTCAATAAAAGCGACGCATTGAATATCTTACATTCCCCTATCTTCAGCTTATAATCAAACAGCATCTGCCCCGCATCAACACGAATGTCAAAATGATAATTTTTGATATCTCCCGGGAATTCCTCTTGTAAACTGGACAGTTGTAAGTCGTGTGTAGCCACCATACCCTTACCGTCCAATCGAACCAGTTTCTTTATGATTGCACGGGAGCCAAGATATTTGTCGACTGAATTTGTTCCACGAAGCATCTCATCGATTAGAAAAAAGCTATCGCTATGTACTGAAACTGTATCCAATATAAATTTCATCCGATTCAGTTCTGCTTTAAATGTCGACGTACTTTCATTCAGGTTATCCTTGATGCGCATATAGGATATTAGTTTGTAAATCGGGAGCTGAAAAGAAGTCGCTGCAACCGCAGCTCCGGCATAAGCCAAAATTGCATTAATACCTACTGTCCGCAGAAATGTACTCTTTCCAGCCATGTTTGAACCTGTTACCAAAGCAACACGATGATCTATACTACTGTAATCATTGGCGACGACCTGACTGCTTGGGATCAGTGGATGATATAACCCTTGCGCGTCAATCTTATTTTCCAGCGGATTATCCAAAATTACTGGATAACTATAAGACGAATGGTTTCTCTTCCAAATAGCAAGACTAGTGACAGCCTCCACCTTAGCCAAGGTATCGAATGAATTCAGAATCTCGTTTTCGTATTTATTCTTCCAATCAACAATAGCCAATACTTGTCTAAAGTCCCAAAGGAGAAATAGGTTTAGAAATAGCCCAACAAAGACATTATTCCGTGCGTCCAAGTTGTTAATAAGACCAGCGAGTTTTTTAAAGGCAAAGGAAATGGATGCTGTTCCCCGGTTTTGTTTTAGCTCTCCGGCGATCTCCTGCATAGCAATAGACTTCCATGCGTGGTCTTCGATCGATTGAATCGCATCTGCATATGATCCCAGCACGCCACCAATTTTGTCTATTCGCGACGAGAACATACTCACACTTCCTGCTTTGGCCAATGCCCAAAGAATATGAAATAGTCCTATCAAGGTTGCCACTCCAGCCAATTTTGGCACGAAAAAGCTGCCCGCTAAAACGACCAAAAATAAAACAGGGCCTGCTTTGATATAAAATCGCATAAAAGCATTTCCGAATTGAAAATTTCGGTCTTGAAAGTAATTTGTCAAAAATGCCTTGATATCCAATTTATGGTTCAGATTGGCCAAGAGCTTTGCCTGAAAATCCCATATCCATTCGGATTCATTTTCGAGTTCCTGTGATGCTTCTTGATTGCGTTGAATTTGATTGCTTTGGAGAGGCGCATCAAGCCAAGAAGCCAAAAGATCAATCCCCTGTTTGGTCGTTGCCCGATTTATCTGCGCGAATAAGGAGTATGTGCCAAAGATATCCATATCGGAGCTATAAGGATGAGCTCCGTTTTCGAAATGCTCACCATGGTCATACATGTTTAGTTTCCCTTCTGCTAGGGCCTGTTCATTTGCCAAAACTTTCAGATAAGCTTCAAAATAGTTCTTCTGAAGCTCTAACTGGCTCTGCTTCCGCACCAGATAGGCAAATAGGAACAATAGTCCAAAAAAGCAGAAAAAAACCAGCGGAAGGCTTTCCAGTTGAAAGGTATAAAATAACAACGCTCCGCCACCGAGTATCACAAATAGCCGCGACAAGCTGAGCGTGTTGACTTGTTTATTTAATTTGACCACAGTTGAAGCGGTTTCGCGATGCTTCTGGTCATATTGTATTGCAGTTGGCGTCATAAGGTGAATATTTATTCTTTCACGTTCATTTCAATTTAATCATGGCTATTTTGCATCTGCTCATGAAACAAGGGCTCGATTGTCACTCGCAGACCTTGGGGGAGGCCATCGGAACTGGTTGAATGGATCTCCTACCAAGCTTGATCACCCACCAAAGGCACAAAACGAAACGTATCCAATTCGATACGGTCAAAATCATTTTCACCTACCCGAATGATCGTCATCATCTTTTGCGATTTTTCGTCTCCTACAGGGATCACAAAAATTCCGCCCATTTTCAGCTGCTTCAACATAACCTCTGGCACGAAAGGCGCACCTGCAGTGACAATAATCTTGTCATAAGGGGCGTGCTCTTCGATTCCCTTGGAGCCATCACCTAAAAAGAAATTTGGTTTATAGCCCATGTAGGGCAACACTTGAATGGTTCGTTGATATAGGTTTTCCTGACGTTCGATAGTATACACTTCTGCGCCAAGTTCCAACAAGATACAGGTTTGGTACCCCGATCCCGTACCAATTTCCAGTACTTTATCTCCTTTTTTCACGTGGAGCAGTTCAGATTGATAGGCGACGGTATACGGCTGCGAAATTGTTTGTCCGTCACCTATTGGAAAAGCAATATCCCGATAGGCCTGATTCCAGAATGTTTCATCAAAAAAATAGTGACGTGGTACCTTGCCAATGGCATCTAATACTTTCTGGTCCGCAATGCCCCGGCTTTTTAGATGTTCAACCAATTTCTTACGAGCACCTTTCTCCCGATAATTATCAATAAACTTGTACGCCATGATGTTTCAAATTTACCTTTTAAAAGGCACATTAAACAGAATTAATCACAAATAATTCAATACCAACACTGTACGTATTTTCAAGTTAATTTGCTTTATTTTCCGAATCATCTTTCCCTTAGGCTCAACCTCCGTTGACCTCTTGAATTTGGCCGCGAAGAAAACGATAAGCGCATGTGATTTAAGTTTACCAAGAACGCTCGTTTTTACAAGTTAATGCGGGCAATAGCTGTCACTAATAGGGATCTACATCGACCTGAACGCGCACACCAGCATTGGTTTTATCGATTTCAAAATCGAGGAGCACCGAACGGATCAATTCCTTGACCTTTGCAATACTAATATTTGTTCGCTCAATCTTCAAGGTAATGGTCTGGATAAAATTATTCCGCACACGAGAAACTAAAGGCGGCTCCGGTCCCAATACCCTTGCACCCAACTGTTGCCGCAGCGCCGAGGCAAAACGATTGGCCGAATCATAGCATTTCTGAAAATCCGTATGTTTAATATCAATCCGAATAAGCCGGTAGAAAGGAGGATAAAGATAGTTTTTTCGTTCTGTAATTTCCGTCATAAACATCCCTTCATAATCGTTATTGACCACCTGTTCTAACACCCGATGATTCGTGGTGTAGCTCTGAATGATCACTTTTCCGCCTGCTTCACGCCGACCTGCACGTCCTGCTACCTGGGAAAATAACGAAAAAGATCGTTCATACGAACGGAAATCCGGAAAGTTAATGATCGTATCTGCATTGACAACACCGATGAGGCTTACTCTTCCGAAATCGAGCCCCTTAGCAACCATTTGCGTCCCAATAAGAACATCAAATTCATGCTCATCAAAAGCCGTGATAATTTTATCGAAACCGTATTTACCTTTTGTGGAATCCAGATCCAACCGACCGATGCGAATTTCGGGCATCAGGATTTCAAGTTCTTCCTCTACCCTTTCTGTACCGAATCCTTTACTTTCGATATGCGGCATTCCACAGGCCGGACAAACACGAAGTGGAGGCTCCACATGACCACAATAATGGCAATGCATCATATTAGAGCTCTTGTGATAGGTTAAGCTGACATCACAATTGACACATTTTGCAACGAATCCACAGGTATTACATTGGATCATTGTCGTGTGCCCACGTCTATTTTGAAATAATATAACCTGCTCTTTATTTTTTACGGCTTCTTCAATTGCTTTTAACAAGGTGCCAGAAAAATAGGAAAACATATTTTCTTTTCTTCCCTCTTCGGGAATATTCACCAACTCAATACTTGGCAATTGTGCGTTGCCATAACGCTCAAGCAGTTGCACAAAACCATACTTCTTAGCCTTGGCATTGTAATAACTTTCCAAAGAAGGCGTCGCTGATCCCAATAGCACTTTGGTCTGATGTAGAAACCCGAGGTAAATAGCCGTATCTCGGGCATGGTAACGTGGAGCTGGATCAAACTGTTTATAGGAGCTTTCGTGCTCTTCATCAACGATGATAATCCCTAAATCCTGAAAGGGCAGAAAAACTGAAGAACGGGCCCCAATCACGACCTGAAATTCATTTTTCATTACTTTATGCCATACCTCGGCACGTTCATTATCATTAAACTTGGAGTGGTACACCCCCAATTTATCGCCGAAATGCAGCTTTAAGCGCGCCGTAATCTGTGCTGTCAGCGCTATCTCAGGCAGTAGATAAAGGGCTGATTTTCCCGCTGCGATTGCTTGTTCGATAAGCCGTATATAAATCTGTGTTTTTCCCGAAGCAGTAACACCATGTAACAGGGTAACTTCCTTCTCTTCAAACGACTCTTGTATTTCGGCATAGGCCCTTTGCTGATTTTCATTAAATTGAAAATTGGCATCCAGTTCGATATCTTCCCCCTGGAACCGGGATACAACCTTTTCCTTTATTTCAAAAACACCTTTGTCAATCAAAGCCGTAATAGCACCGTTACCACAGCCCGAGGCCTCAGCCAACATGGGCCGCGTGATTTCCTCGGTTTTTTTGACCAGCTGCATAAATGCCAATACCGCATCTTGTTGTTTTGGCGCACGGTTTAAGCTATCCAACAATTCTCTTTTTGCATCTTCATTTCTAAAGTCGGGAGCAAAACGTAAAAATGCTTTGGTCTTGGGTTTATATCTTTCTGTAATCTCTTCAGAAATCAAAACAATTCCTTTGTCAAATAATTGCTTCAATATGGGGAAGACTGTTTTTTGTCCCAACAATTTCACAATATCATTGACTTTAAGTTCTCCCGCAACCTCCAAAGCCTCTATAATCAGATACTCTTTATCTGAAAGTGTAGAACGGTCAAATTCTTCCCCAATCGATGAAACGACTTTGGTCTCACTGGCCAGCTTCAATGCCGAGGGCAGCGCAGCCTGCATGACTTCGCCCAAACTACACATGTAATAATCGGCTAGCCAGTCCCACAGTTTAAACTGAGCTAAATTGACAATGGGTTTTTCATCAATGATGTCCAAAATATACTTTGCTTCATAGTGCTTTGGTGCTTCCTGGCTAATGGACTTGACAACCGCAGAATAGATCTTATTCCGTCCAAATTGCACGATGACACGTACACCGACCTGCACACGATCGTTCCAGTCAACCGGAATACGATACGTATATGTTCTTGCTAATGCTAGTGGTAGGACCACATCAACAAACAGCGTATCTCTTTCACTAAAAATCGTAGATTGTGGATTGGACATAAATTCAAATTATGGTATAAAAGTACAAAAAAACCTTCAGGAATAGCGGTCAAACGACTCCGGCAATACATAAAACCGTCTACAATCATACGGCGCCAAAGCGACATCGGAGTGTGAAAGCCAAGCGATCACTGGTCAATCCATTGTAACCTAAAAAAGCCTTCCTGAATTTATTCAAGAAGGCTCTGTTATGATTAAATACGAATATGATTTCGTATCGACATAGGCAATTAAATAGGATTACGATTTATTTTTTAGCGCTGCTATAAATAGCGCAACCCAGCCAACGATCAAAGACAATCCTCCCAAAGGCGTGATAGGTCCTAAAATAGACGGATTGCCAAAGCCGGTTATTTCTCGCACACTTAAGACATACAACGACCCTGAGAAAAAAAGTATACCAATGAGGAAAGCAATAAATGATACTTTAATCGAGTACGTCTTTGCTCGCGAAAAAGTAGATAAAAATAACAGGGCGAAGGTATGATAGAAATGATACTGATTTGCAGTTTTCCAAGTTTCAATATGATATGTACTTACCTTTCCTTCTAGACCATGAGCACCAAAGGCCCCTAATATTACAGCTAATGCTCCCAACAACGAAGCGGCTAAAATGATTTTCTTATTCATTATGTTAAAGTGAATGCTGAAAATGAGTTTCTAGCGATAAATGTATTAAAAACAGAGCAAAATAAGGAATTTTTTGTTAAATTTATATTACAAAGGCGCATTATAGGAACGATTTTCTATCTCTTCCCATATATTTTTATTAGGTTTGTTTTACGTATGAATCATCATGAGCATCGTGCAGCTCACCGAAATCTTGAACGAGGTGCAAGATTTGTATATTCTTGATAAACATCTGCCGCATGATGGCTTCATCACCATAAAAAAAACAAATTTAGTGTACTTATTCTGCTGACAAGAAAATGAGTACCTCATAAATAGTTGTTCTGATCAAACTGGATTTTTAATCGCATCGACCAGCGAGGTAGTGGCGATTTATTCGAGTTCCTATCAGACATTGAAAAAAATAAAAAGGATGAAAAAAACAATCATCATCACTGTTATATTATTCATCGCGGTCATCGCGGCCACGATCTATCTTTTTGGAGACTTCAATAAAAACAATAAACAAGATTCTAAAGCTTTACAATATCTTCCTGAAAGTACATTAGCAATTGCCTCCTTTGCCAATGATCAGACTGTAGATACGATCTTCAATGACTATGAGCTCTTTAAAGCCATTATAGGTCAACGCAATTTTGGCAACCTGGAGCGTCTTAAAGACGAATTATTACGTAGTGAACAGTTAGCACCTCTTGTAGCGGGGCAGCAAATATTACTCTCCTTTCACCAGGAAAAAGACCAGATTACCCCATTATATAGCGTTCAGGTTGGTCAAAGCATTGATAATAACTCGCTGGCAACATTACTTGGAAACGTCGGTAAAAACTACAAAATACAACCTTTTGACACCTTAGGGCAACGATTTTATGGGCTTAATCAAGGCAGCAAGGATAGTACACTTTATTGCGCTTATTCCCACGAAATCATTTTCGCCAGCTACTCCAAACAGGTACTTTCCCAGATCTTTGATAAACAGGTTAAGAAAATAAGTACCAAACAAATCGAGTTCTTCGTAAACCATAACAATAAAAACACGCCACTTAGTCTCTATTTTTTCAATGAACAATTGGCGCAAATTGCTCGAATATTGATGAAATCCAAATTTGGCACTTATCTCAACTTAATCGATTCGCTGAAGGGCCAAACGTCCTGGAACATGAATTTCAAAAAGGATGCTTTTATTTTTAAGGGTGAAACAGATCTCACGGCGAGCAAAAATAGCTACCTACAGTTATTTGCAACGCAGACGGCTCAAGTGCAAGCTCTGGGGAATTATCTGCCTAAAAATGCTGCATCTTATATAGACTTTAGTATTTCAGATCCCCATAGTTTTCGAAGCGGACTGAAAGCCTTGTTGGTACAGCAAAAAGAAGACGGCCGATTGGCTAAAAGTATAAAGAACTTTGAAGAAGACAGCAAAGTATCATTTGACAGTATCATCGCGCCAATTTTCAACGATGAATTTGCGCTCGCGGAATTGGATAATCAGGATGCAATAGGTTTGATCAGCATTTCGGATTCAACGCAGTTTGCTGATAATCTCAAGAAATTCAGCTCATCTGTAGGTGATTCAATCTATCAATTTAAATATTCGAATCTCTTACATGCGCTATTTGGTGAACCTTTCAAAAGCTTTACCCGACCCTATTTTACCATTGTAGATAACATTATGGTGGTAGCTACACGGACGGGCATCTTGAGAGATTATCGGGAATCTTTCCGGGAAAAGCAATTTCTTTCCGGAACGGCTATTTTCAAAAATCATGCAGCATTGCAGAATAGCCGCAGCAACGTGACTTTCTATTTAGAACCTAAAGCTGGTAAAAGCAATATTCTAGATAACTTAAAAGCTGACTTTGCAAAGAACTTTAAAGATGAGGATGCATATGGCTTTCAAAATTTCTACTCCTGGTCTTACCAGTTGAGTGGCAATCAGGGCACATTTTCGTCTAGTTTATATGCCCTCTTTAAGAGTGATACGAGATTAGGCGGCAAACCAGAATGGACAGTCCAGCTGGAGAACCGAATGATCAATAAACCTTGGATTTTCGATCAAGATGGGAAGAACAAGTTTATCCTGATTCAAGAACAAGATCATACGGTACATGCATTTTCGCCAGATGGAAAAGAACTCTGGCAAAACCTCTTCCAAGGTGAAATTTTGGGCGAGCCAATTCAGTTACAGGATCTCAGTATTGTCGCCGTTACAAAAAACCGCTTGTATCGCTTTATGCCCGATGGTAAAAACAGAACTGGCTTCTCCGTTGAACTTCCATACTCGGCAACTTACGGAGCTACAATCGCCACCTTCAATAAAGAACAACGTATTTACATTCCGGCAACAGACCGCATTCTTGCGTATACCCTGGATGGCAAAAAAGTGGAGGGCTTTGAAAATAATAGCGTGGATGGTCGAATTTTATTCGATCTAAAAACAACCAGCCTGGGACAGACAAATTATATTATTGCCGGCACAAGCACTGCTTCCGTGTATTTCTTCGATCAAAATGGTAAGATCATCCGTAAAAAAACAATGGATACCGATGGGGAAAGTGTTAAAAATCCAATTGGTTTAGTTGCGGCGTCGGATGAAAAAAACTCCTTCATTTACTTGGCAAACAATAAAGGCAGCGTATTCAAAATTCCTTTCGAAGGCGAAACCAAAAAAATAAAACTAGGTGATTGGGGTAAAGATGCGTTCTTTAATTTTGAAGATATTAGCGGTGGTGCTGACAGAGATTTTGTTATTCTAGCCAACAACAAACTGAATGCCTACAGTTCAAGAGACTCGTCTTCCTACTTTGAATATAAATTCATCGAAGAGGCCAGTAACAGACCGTTGTTTTTTAAACGAATAGGTAAATCTGATATCATAGGTGTTGGAACCGACAACCGCATGATTTATGTTTTCGGATCTGATGGCTTGGTCCAGGAGGGATTTCCTGTAGAAGGTTTTTCAAAGTTCTATTATGGACCGATTAACTATGGCGACAATGCCAATTATTTAATCTGCATGAAGCGGGATTTCAAGATCTATGTTTATAAGTTTTAAAAACCTGAAAATCAATTTTTTAAAATCAACACCAAACGCTATAAGATGCTAAAAGATCTTTATAAAAAATTTGTCTAATCTAATTTTTTTATAGTAGGTTTGCAGACTTAATATGACTATGCTGAAATCGGAAGAATTAAAAGAATTATTAGCTGAACCAAAACGTATTGTAATTACAACGCACTACAAACCAGATGGGGACGCATTGGGTTCATCTTTAGGATTATATTTTTGGTTGACCACGAAAGGACACCACGTAAATCTCATTGTACCGTCAGACTTTCCAGCCTTTTTGGATTGGTTACCTGGCTTAGAAAATGTACAAATTTATACGCAGGATATTGACCTGCACAATCAACAGATTGACGCAGCTGAATTCATTTTCTGCTTAGATTTTAATGGCCTTGCCCGGATTCACGAAATGGGTGAACCTATTCGTCAAGCGAAAGGAATTAAATGCATGATTGATCACCATTTAGATCCGGAAGGGTTTGAAGACTACGCATTTTGGGATCCATCTGCTGCAGCGACGGCACAATTGATCTATCGGTTCTTAGTCCATGAGATGCAAGATCCAGATCATATCAGTGCTGACATGGCGACATGCCTATATACCGGTATTATGACCGATACGGGCTCTTTCCGCTTCCGTTCTACCACTGCTGAAATTCACCGCATCATTGCATCACTCATTGATTGCGGTGCACAAAACTGGGCTATCCACGAAGAGATTTACAATAGCTCGTCAGAAAGCCGCCTGAAATTCTTAGGGTTCTGTCTATTGAATCGTCTAGAGGTTATCCATGAATATAACACCGCCATTATCCATGTAACCAAAGCGGATCTCACTCAGTTTGAAGTGATCACCGGTGATACCGAAGGATTAGTCAATTATGCCCTTTCTATCAAAGGAATTCGATTGGCTGCTTTAATTATTGACAGAAATGAACAAATTAAACTATCTTTGCGTTCGATTGGAGAAGTTCCTTGCAATGAGATCTGTAAATTGTATTTCAATGGAGGGGGGCATCTTAACGCTTCAGGAGGTAATTCGAAAGAAAGCCTCGAAGCAGTGATTGCAAAATTCAAATCGGTTTTACCAAATTATAAAGAAATATTAACAAAATAAGATATCGTAACATACATTAGAAAATGAAGAAAGCAATTCTATTTTTCGCGGCTGCCGGTCTTTTGATGACGTCATGCCAAAAATTCAAAAAGGCTGAAGGTGGTCTTGAGTATAAAATCGTAGATGATAATGCAAAAGAAAAAGCAGTATCAGGCGATTTATTAGCACTTGACATGGTTGTGAAAACGGACAGAGATTCTACAATGCAAAGTACGTATGACATGGGAGTCCCTCAAATCGTTCAATTATATCCAGATAGTATCATCGCAAAAAATCCAGGTGACCCTACTGGTTTATTCAAATATGTAGGTGAAGGTGATAGCTTAGTATTCAAAATCAATTTGGATTCTATGGCTGCTAAAACGCATCAACCAAAACCAGAATTTGCAGATAAATTCATTGTTTATTCGATCAAAGTCAAAAAACACTTCAAAAAAGGAAAGTTAACAGACCAACAATTGGGTGAACAAGTTCAAAAATATTTTGAAGAAGAATTGAACAAACACAAGGCAGCTGAACCAGCTAAACTTGAAAAATACATCAAGGATAAAAGCTTGAAAACAACTAAAACAGCTTCAGGTCTTCAATATGTAATTACTAAACCTGGAACAGGTACAAATGCGAAAGTAGGTGATTCTATTCACGTGAACTATGTAGGATCATTAACTACAGGAAAAGTATTTGATACAAACCTTCCAGATGTAGCTAAAAAAGAGAAAATTTTCAACCCTCAACGTCCTTATGAAGCATTAAAATTCCAATTAGGTGTTGATGGTGTAATCCCTGGATGGACTGAAGCATTCCAATTGTTTAACAAAGGTACAAAAGCAACTTTAGTCATTCCTTCATCTTTGGCTTATGGCGATCGCCCTTCAGGTGTTATCCCTCCATATGCTCCTTTAGTATTTGAAGTAGAAGTATTGGATATCAAACCTGGAAAAGTTCCTGCTCCTACAGCAACAACTCCAGGCATGGTAGCGCCTACTGGAACTACGGCTCCAGCGGCAACAGCTCCTGCAACTAAAGCTCCTGCAGCAAAAAAATAATTCGACTGTAAATTTCAGTTAACAAAAAAGCGGTTTCATCGAGATGAAACCGCTTTTTTATTGTTCGTATTTTTATTCACTATACGCTAATCTTCTTATCTTCTTTTTTGATCTTCCGTATTTTCAGCCATAGTATTATTACCGCCAATATAAAACTGATGATCATGATGATGGTCAATGCGATCAGCGCCTTATCGGTATGGTAATTTTCAGCATGCTGAATAAACATTAACCTAAAAATTCGTAGATAATGCGTCGATGGAATTACATTTGCAATTGCCTGCACCCAGCCTGGCATTAGACTCGAAGGCCAGGTAAAGCCACTCAAGATAAATGCTGGCGTCGCAATGACCATAAGTACTTCTGTCGATTTCAACTGCGAAGGCAGTAGAATACTGACGAGTACACCGATAAAACACACGGCAAGCAAAAAGACGAAAGTACAGAGTACAAAGCGACCAAATTCGGCCTGTAAAGGCATACGGTAATATTGACCAAAACCCCAATATAAAACCAGGATACCAACAGACATCAAAACATATGGTAATATCTTAACAAGAATAAGTCCGATAGGATTACCTATTTTACGTACAAGTTCCGGAAATGTATTGCCTTCAAATTCTGAGGAAAAAGACAAAGCCAAGCCTAAGAGCAAGACCTGCTGCAGCACAGTAATTAGCACTCCCGGTAGCATAAAATACAGGTAATTTCCACTTCGAATATTCTGCTTAACAAAAGTGGTCTTAAATGGTTCGTACTGCTGTGCAGCGATCTTTGCGGGAACACCACGTTTCATTTGTGCCTGAATCTGTATGCCTGCTTTCAACGTCGAGGCACACACATTGACAGCCATCATGGCAGTATTTGAGGTCAATGTATTGGCACCATCTACAAAAACAGTCATTTCGGGCAAACGCCCCTGTTGTACTCCGGATGCAAAACCCTTGGGAATATGTACAATCGTTGTTGCCTCATATTGCATCGCAATATCTTTTGAATCAAATAAGGACGGTAATACACGGGCAACTTCAATACTCTCATTATCCGAAAGCATATCAATAAATGAACTGCTTAAGGGGCTATTATCCTCATCAACTACAATGATCGGCATCTGAGTTACCTTACCTTGTTGATAAACATGCCCCACCAAGACACCATACAATACAGGTGCACCCAGAAAAAGCATCAATAGCACTTTATTATTGAAGAAGAGCTTAAACTCCCGTTGGATCAATTCTAAAAATTTTTTCACAGTCAAGCTCTTTAATTCGCATGGAGAACCACAAGCGTTTTTGTTAACAAATCTTTGCTACCGGCAACATCTTCAGGAACAATTTTCAATTCAAACACAGCCTGTTGCGGATCGAAATCAGGATAAGCTGAGGCAATGCTTGCGTACGAATTTAAGGCTTTGATACTGATCACCTTTGCTTTAACCTTTTTGTGATTCAAATAAGGAATTTCTACCTCAACAGCCTCTCCTTTTTGAAGTTTTCCCATTTTATTTTCGGGCAATGTAAATCTAAAATAGGTCGATCGATCGAGGAAACCATTGATAATCGGATAGCCTGCCATCGCCAATTCACCAACTTTCAGATTAATCGTTTCCACACTCATGTCCTGTGGAGCAATGACATATTTCTCCTGTGCAGCAACATTGACTTCAGATACCGCTCCCAGTGCACGTTCTTTTTGCCCCAAGGCCATAATCTGCTGTTCTTGTCTAGCCCCACCCTTTGCTTCAGCTAATTCAGCCTGTGCTGCAAGATATTGATTTTTAGCCCCCTGATATTTAGCGTAGGTCTCGTCGTACTTTTGCTGCGGAATCAGGCTGTCCTGCAAAAGGGCATCCAGCCTACCTATTGATTTTTTCGCAAATTCATATTGTTCCTTAAGTCCATCTACCTTCGCCTGCAATTGCACGAGTTGACCTTTCGTAGCACCTTTGACTGCCATGTTATATTGTGCATCAGCAGACTGCAGCGCTCCCTTTGCCTGCTCTTCTTTCGCATCTACCTCGGGAATACTCAAAATAGCCAAGGTATCCCCCGCATGCACAAAGTCACCCTCTTCAACCAGAAGCTTCGCAATTTTCCCCGGAACCTTTGTCACAACCGTCACTTGCTCTCGCTCCACCTTGCCTTCAATAGGCTTCTCTTTCACTTGATTTGTACAAGAAACAAAAATAGACAGAGATAATATCCCATATAAATTCTTCATGTTACTCATGTATAGTTTGTAATAATTTTCCTGATGTATGTAGTAATTCAACTGCAGCTGTACGTTGCTGCAAAACATTGTTAAAATAACCCAAATTAACTTTGTACCAATCGTTTTCAGCAGCCAATAACTCAGTAACATCTATTAAGCCAGCTTGATATTGTTTAACAGCCATAGAAAGATTATTTTCGGCAACTTTCAATTGCTGTTCCCCCACTTTCAGCTTTTGGTTGCCAGTCGTGTAGGTAACGGTATTTTTGCTGAGTAATAAATTTAATTTTTCTTGCGCATCTTCTCGCTTGGTCGTATTGATATGCTGATCGAGTTTAACTTGCTTTATCTTATTATGATGCTCTCCGCCCGTATAGAGATCCCATTTAACCCCTACGCCGACCATTAAATTGGGGCTCCCTTTGATGGAATTAAGCGGTAAGTTGACTGTACCAAATAGCGGTTGGTCTTTCACCATGAGTTGGGAGTTGAATACATTCAGATAGTTTGCGGATCCAAAGGCAAAGACAGCAGGAAGAGCTCCCCCCTTTTCTTTTTTATACAGGTACTCATACGCTTTTGAGGAAGCATCTAGTGCTTTCAATTCGGATCTTTGTTCGACATCACGTGGTAGCTCTGACAAAAATATAGGTTTAAGTCGATAATGAATTCCACCAACCTCATGAAAAGACACCCCTGTTTCTTGTTCGATCTTTTGACACAACAAATCCCGATTGCCAGAAACCTCTACCTTTTTCTCTTCCAATTCCAGTAATGCCAATTTCAATTTATCTCTATCATAAGGTATTGCAAGGCCATTTTGAATCGCTTTATTCACCTTTTCCTGTTCTTTCTTTAATCGCTTTTCAGAATCGACAATCAATTTATCCACCTCATCCAACAACATCAGCTGATCAAAAGAAGCAATAATATCCTTTGAAAGTGTTTCTCGACCGGCCGATTCTAAATATTGTTGAGCCACAGCTTTCTCCTGCAATGCTTTTATTCCATTCGGAATCTGTAATCCCGAAAAGATAATCTGCTTTACTGACACCCCCGCATAGGCCGCTTGTCCATGCATACTAAATCCTGTAGCTCCTTCAAACAAGCCGAGGTTCAATAAAGGGATATTAACCGTAGGAATATCAATACTCCCATTGCTATGTACATAACCGTATAGCCCGAGTGCCGAGACATGTGGCAGCCGGTTTGCTTTTACTCCATCGGCTTCCAGACGTGCTTTATCGACTTCGTAAGCCTTCAATTTCAATTCTTTATTTGTCTGAAAGGCTTTTTGAATAATATCTTTTACCGAAGGGTCAATCAATGATTGCGCATGTAGTTTGTTTAAAAACATAACCGACGCCAAAGTCAATAAACCCAGGCATAACCTCTTATTCATCATATGATTCATTTATTCTTATAAAAATAGGACAACAACCACCTCTTTTATCTATTTAACAGTAAATCTTACGGTATGTTTGACTTCTGACTCTTTTTATTACGACCTATCTTTCCAAGGGGCAATAATAATCGTTACTACTGTCCTCATGGCATGAAGGGGCGGTCCTCCTCCTAATGGCGTTTTCCAAGATACGAAAAAGGAATTCATCTCAATCGAAGGAATCCAGTATTAATTTTCATTTTTGCTAATTAATAAGTTATCTTTGGAGATCGAATTGAAATTTTGGTAATTAAGTCTACCACTTTATTCGATAATAATAAAAACAAGTTTTTACCCTAACCCGCTGCTTCCACGCAGAAAACTATGTTGCTTACAGATACACATACACACATTTATTACCATGCAGGAACCGAAAAACTGCAAGAACATCTACAACGTTGCTTTGATAATGGCATCCAACGTCTTTTTTTGCCGAATGTGAATAGCGCTTCCATAAAACCTGTATTTGATACCGTAGCAGCTTATCCAGAACATTGTTTTCCCATGCTTGGATTACATCCATGCGATGTAAAGGAAAACTATGTGGAAGAGTTAGAAACCATCCGAAAGAGCTTGGAAACACACAAAGTCCATGCCATAGGTGAGATCGGGCTGGATCTTTATTGGGATAAAAGCACGCTTGAAATTCAAAAAGACGCCTTTCGAACGCAGGTTCAATGGGCTAAGGAATTAAATTTACCGATCGATATCCACTGCCGGGAAGCCTTCACTGAACTGTTCGAATTATTGGAAGAACTTCACGACGACAAATTATTTGGCGTTCTGCACTGCTTTACCGGCTCCCTGGAGCAGGCCCAACAGGCTATCGATTTAGGTTTCGCGCTTGGTATTGGCGGAGTCGTTACCTTTAAAAAAGCGGGCTTAGATCAGGTGGTCAAAGAAATCGATTTAAAACATATTGTTCTGGAAACAGATGCACCTTATTTGGCTCCTGTCCCCTTTCGCGGTAAAGAAAATGAAAGTAGCTATTTGGTTTACGTCGCACAAAAAGTAGCTGACCTTCACCAGATCTCCGTCGAGAAGGTAGCCGAAATCACAACAGAAAATTCAAAACGTATATTTGGTATATAATTTCAAAACTCAATGCATAATATCTTTATTATCTACACAGGTGGGACCATTGGAATGGTTAAAGATGAAACAGGAACATTCGTTCCTTTCGACTTTGAATTGATCAAACGTAATCTCCCTGATTTAAGTCGCTTAGACTATAAGCTGACCGTGCACTCTTTCGAACCCATTATCGATTCATCCAACATGAAGCCCGAGATATGGATTGAAATGGCACAAATTATTAAGGATAACTATGCAGATTACGACGGTTTTGTTATTCTGCATGGTTCCGATACAATGGCTTTTACAGCCTCAGTATTGAGCTTTATGTTGGAGGGACTCCAAAAACCGGTCATTTTATCTGGCTCTCAGCTGCCTATCGGAGAGATCCGAACGGATGCGCGGGAAAATATGATGACAGCCCTTGAAATTGCTTCAGCAAAACAAGATGGCGTATCTATCATACAAGAGGTATGCATTCTTTTCGACAATAAATTATTCCGTGGCAATCGCTCATTTAAATATAATTCGGCCAAATTTGAGGCCTTTAGATCACCAAACTATCCCGTATTGGTTGAAGCAGGTATTCACCTCAAATATAATACAGATGCTTTATTAAATAATATTGATAAAGAATTTATCCTACATACCAAACTGGACAATCGCGTTGCGGTATTGAAATTATTCCCCGGAATTTCTGCACAAACGATCAAAGCCGTCTTAGACTCCGATGTCCGTTCCATTGTGATGGAAACATTTGGGTCAGGCAATACCACCACCGACACTTGGTTTCTGGATCTATTGAAAGAAGCAATTGAACAAGGTAAAAATATCCTCAACATTTCGCAATGTAAAGTAGGCTCTGTTGAATTAGGTCGCTATGAGACTTCACAAGGACTTAAATCCATCGGCGTGCTCAATGGCTACGACCTTACATTCGAAGCGGCAGTAACCAAATTAATGTATCTTCAAGGCGAGTTAGAAGATCAAAAAGAAGTCGCTTATTGGATTGAAAAGGATATCCGTGGTGAATTGACGATCAATGACTAATGACCAACGGCACAAAATCACAAAAAAGGGAGCTGCACTTCACGCAGCTCCCTTTTTGTGATCGGTTTCTATGAATTCCTCCCGCAGATTTATTTGCGAGGAAAGGTGATATTCTTATTCCTGCGTCAAACGAGCAAGCACTTCCGCAACAACAAAATTGCTTCCGCCAACAAAAATAAGGTTCCCTTGTTGATACGCTTCTTTTGCTGCATCAAACGCAGCTCCTACCGATGCATAATCAAGTCCCGTTAGACCAAATTCCATAGCTTCTTTCCGCAGCTCCTCGGATGGCATTGCACGCGGAATATCCGGAGCAGAGAAATAGTAGGTTGCATCCTTGGGTAGATAAGGCAACATATGTGATAAATCCTTATCGCGCATGGCCCCTATCACAAAGTGCAATTTATCATAAGCGGTTGTAGCCAGATTTTTGAGCACTTCATGAATTCCGTCCTCATTGTGCCCCGTATCACAGATGATAAATGGATCCTTAGACAATTGTTGCCATCGGCCTTGAATTCCTGTGGTTGCCTGCACATTTTTTAGCGCTTGATGCACATGTTGATCACTGATCTCAAAGCCCTGTTGACGTAACTCATCCACAGCTAACAGGACGCCGGCGAGATTCTTGACCTGATAAGAGCCTTTTAAATCCAGTTGAAAGTCTGCTGAATGACTTGCAGTATCCCTCGCTTGTACCGTCAAATAATCTTGGTCCACGCCCAGCATTTTCGTGGCATACTTATCGGAAGCGAATTGGATCGGTGCATGCTCGATCGCTGCTTTATCCAAAAACACAGCTGCTGTCTCTTCAGCATATTCCGAAATAACGACAGGTGTATTTCTTTTGATAATTCCGGCCTTCTCAGCAGCAATTTCCACCAGTGTATTACCAAGAAGATTCATGTGATCAAAACCGATATTGGTAATTACCGACAGCAAAGGCTGAATAATATTGGTGCTGTCCAAACGCCCGCCAAGGCCGACTTCAATGACAGCGATATCAACCTTATTCTTCTCGAAATAATCAAAAGCCATGGCTACAGTAATTTCGAAAAACGATGGACTGACTTCTTCTATAAGCTCGCGATGGGTATTGACAAAATCAACAACAAATTCTTTCTCACATAACTGACCATTGACACGAATACGTTCTCTGAAATCCAGTAAATGTGGTGAAGTATAGAGACCTGTCTTATATCCTGCCTCGGCCAAAATAGCGGCCAACATGTGGGAGGTCGATCCCTTTCCGTTTGTACCGGCAATATGTAATGTTTTGAATTTTCGCTGTGGGTTGTCCAAAGCAGCGCAAAGTTTGATGGTATTGTCAAGGTCTTTTTTGAAGGCAGAGGCGCCATCCCTTGTAAACATAGGCAATCGAGTATACAGATACTCGATTGCCTCATTATAAGCATTCATGTGAATGATTTTTATCTTAATCTAAAATTGAATACAATCCGTCCTGTTTGGGAGTCGGGAGCATTTGGCAATTGGTTTAGCCGAGCGCCACGTACAGCACGCTCACATTTCTCCAACAAGGATGGATCGGTAATCGTCGTTCCTTTTACACCAGCACGCGCATAGGTGATAACCCCTTGCTTGTTCACTCTAAACTCCACAGCAACCTTTCCTGCTTGCTGTCCATTATCGTCGATACTTGGTCGTTGTGTAAAACTTCGGTTTTCAATAGACAACATCATGTTACCATTTCCAGATCCCCCTTCGCCGTAGTTACTTGCTAAAGGATCACCCAGTTTGGAACCCTGATTTCCAGGAGTTGTCCCTGTACCATCACCAGCCCCAGTGCCGTTATTTTTATTGCCTTTAAAAAGCGCTTTGGCATTGGCCTGTGGTGCCACTTCTTTTACAGCTTTGGTTGTTTCCGGTGCTTTTGAAACGACCTTCTTTTCCGTTTTTGTTACCGCAGGGGCATCTTCTAAATCCTGTGTGACAACCGCTTTCTCCGCAACTTGCTGCGTTGGAGTTGGGGTAGGTGTTTCAACAGGATCAATACGGTCAGGGCGTTCATTATTGGCGTTGGGGTCCACCGATGGTTCCTCAACACTCATATAGTCATCTCCCATTCCCTCAGGTGAAGTACCGTAATTGACGATCATTCCCCCCATTCCATATTCATCAGGTGCCTGAGATTTAAAAACAACAAAAAATCCAATCAAGAGCAACGATGCCATGACCAAAGTCGATATCCCCAATGCTTTGGGGAAATTATTTTCTTCATGTTGAAGGTGATATCTCATCGCATTAATCTCCTATATTAATAGCTGACCAATAAACTTAAAAAAAGTTTAATTGCTCCTATTTATCTTTTTTTGGCTCTGTTGCCAATACCACTTTAATCTTCAATCGATTAGCGACATCCATTACAGAAATAACATTTTGAATGGGAACCGTATTATCGACATAGAGCATAATGGTCACTTCCTCACCCGCAGCCATTTGCGATTGAATTGCAGCTTCCAATCCTTCAATGGGAACTGGAGTTTTGTCAATAAAATAGCCCAAATCTTTTGTAATCGATACCGTAACGGTCTTTTTAGCAACAGATTGTTCTCCCGCACTTGACTTTGGTAACAATAGCTTCACCACTTGCGGATTAGAAACTGCAGAAGCCAACAGGAAGAACAACATCAGGAAAAACATGATGTCATTCAGCGCTGAAGTATGTACTTCCGCAGATGGTTTATTTTTTCTACTTCGTAAGTTCATTATCTTCCGGGTTCATCCAATAAATCAATAAATTCTACTGCATCCGTTTCCATACGTAAAATCAATCGCTCCACCATCATATTGAGGATATGGTAGCCCAAATAAGCTAAGATACCCACCGCAAGACCTGATGCAGAAGACACCATTTTTACATATAGACCACCAGATACAGAAGCGATATCAATACCACCAGCTAATTCGACGTCGTGGAAAATCTTAATTACTCCAAAGATCGTACCTACGAAACCAAGCATCGGGGCAATACCAGCAATAATACCCAAAATATTGATATTCTTTTCTAACTTGGCAACTTCCAATTTACCCACGTTTTCGATCGCTCCTTCAATATCTTTGATCGGTCTGCCGACACGCAATAAGCCTTTTTGCAACATACGTCCCAAAGCGGAGTTACTTGAACGAACTACAGCTAATGCCGAATCCAAATTTCCGGACAAAACATTTGCCTTTACTTGCGACATTAAGCTGTTATCATATTTTGCGGCACGACGGATAGTCAAATAACGCTCAAAAAAGATAACCAATCCAATAAAGAACAACAATAGGATTGGAACCATGATCCATCCCCCTTTGATCATCATATCGATCAAACTCATGTTTTCTGTAGGCGCAGCAGCAGGTAATGGTTGTTGTGCAGCTTGATTAAACGAATCCACAGCAGCCCGTGCTGTATCTTGTACTAATGACATAATTATTAATAGTTTTATATAGTTTCTATAATGTTTCTACCCAAGCACCTTCAATCTTTTTCTCTACAGATTTCTTAGCGAGGTCTGCCTCCGATTTTGTCATGTAGGTGTTTAAGATGATTTTCTTTCTATTTCTTTTGAACTTTCCCTCTACAGCTCGTGCTGTTTTATAGCCCATTTCCCGAAGACGCTTGGCTTCCTGCTCTGCTTGTGCCATTGTCTTTGCAGAACCTATTACCAATTGATATCTGGGTTGTGCAACAGGAATAGACTCTTTGATCACAGGATTTGCTTCCAAAACCGGAGATTTTGCTGCCGCATTGGTCGCAGGTACAGTTGTTGTCTTTTTAACAGAATCTTTCACACCAGTTTTAGCCAATGAATCGACTTGCTTTAAACTATCTGCTTGCATTGTATTGGACAAGGTATCAGCAGGCATGATCGGCTGTTTTTGAACAAGCGTATCTGCCGCTTTTACAACAGGTTTGGTCGGCCCAAATAACGAATTCTTCAACGCAGGATTGGTGTAAACGACCGCAACAGCAACCATTGCCAGCACAATAATTCCAGTCATCCAATACCAGATCGCATTTGAATTACGCGGCTCTTCCTCATAGATATTTGGCGCGTATGTTGAATTAGCGTTAGCCGACGCAATAGCACCGATTTCTTTTTTTTCAGCGATTTCTTCCTCTGGAGTAACCGAATGATTGCTATCAGTTATCACAGTTGTATCCACAGGTTCAAACTCTTCAGTTTCCTTTTGCGCTAACGACGACTCTTCAGCTTCAAGACCGGTACGATCGTTTGTTGGTGCTGTCTCCTGCGAAAGCTCATCCGCTGCTGGATCCGTTACCACGACCGGTTCCTGTGCTGTTTCAGTTTCTTCTTTGACCTCTTCAACCTCGATCGTTTCGTCTTGATCATCTGCCGTATCCGAAATAGACTCCCCGACAGGCTCTATGTTATGATCAGCTTCCACTACAGGATCTTCTTCAACAACAGGGTCATCTTCAACAGCTAAGTTCGTAAGTTCTTCTTCTTTCGCTTCTTCCAAAGAAGAAACGACTGTTTCAATCTCTGGTGCAACAAGATTTGTAACGGGCTGGAAATCGAATCCAGATAGATCCAAGGGTTTGAAGACTAAACTTGCGCCATAACTAATCAATAAGCCAAGATCATCCAATTTGACCTGTCCAAATTGCCCCAAATCAGCCCGCAGGTTCTCAACAGTTTCCGACAAGATCTGTTGTGCCTGATTTAGGCCCAAGTTTTCCTGCTGTTGGATATAATGAACAATATTAAACCCATGTTGAGCAGAGTAGTCCAGCTCAACATAAGAAATTGGTGGCAAAAACACATTATTTTGTTTATCGAACTGAGCCGGAGAATGAATTCGTTTGAACACACCTATTCCGGGCACGTATACTTCCGCATAACGTTTTAATAAACTATTGATGTTTTTGCCTAGATTCATCGCGCACTATGTTTAAGATGCAAATTTATAATCTTAATTCGTTAAAACGAATAATTAAGACCACCAATTACATTAAAGCCCAATCTTGGGTAATACATATAACGTTCGTATTCTTTTCCAAAAATGTTATTTGCTTTGACGAAAATACCAAATTGTTTTTTGATTCGGTATTCTGCGCCCGCATTAAGATCAGCAAATGAACCTATTGTTGCCTTATGCCCACTGTTGGCAATACGACTGCCATCTGTGTTATAATCATAAATATATGCATAGGTATTGCCTTGTGTAGAAAGTTCAGCATCTACGAAAAATTTATCGGAAATATTGAAGCGTGCATTAGCTTGCATGCGGAATTTGGGCAAGCCCCATGCTTCTTCCTCATCACTCAATTTATAATCGTCTATATACACTTTTCCGCCTAGATTAACCAGCTGTGAAAGACGTACATTGATTTCTCCTTCCAGTCCCATATGTTTAGCCTTATTGATCACGCCATCATAAACGACATCAAAAGCCCAAGGCACATAACCATTTTGACTATCGCCAAATGCACTATTTTTAAATAAAGGCAGTCCTTCAATCTGCTTGTAGAATACCTTTACTTTATAACCAAATGTTGCACCGGCATTTCCTTTTAAACCTGCATAAACATTCATTTTCTCAATCGAGTTGATCATTTTAGCGTTAGGAGCCAAATACGGATTTTCTTTAGCGAAACTACGGAAAGAAGCTTGTTTTACGCCACCATTAATCCCGGCAAACAAAGAGATGTATTCAGGTGCCAATGCAAAATCAGCCTCCACCGATGGGAAAATATTGAATCTTGAGCTATCGCCAAATTCAGAAGTTAAATTCGCACCCAAGGTTACGTTATAGTTGTCGCCCTTAAAACGAATATATGGATTGATAACCGCCAAATGATTTTTTACCTCAGCGCTATCTTTCACGTTATTCATTGTCACGCTTAAATTTGCCCCAACATTGAATGCACTTAAACGCTTATTCAAATAACCGGATAATGCGATCGAATTTTCTTTGGCTTTGTAGGCATCTTTAAACAAATAGCCATCAACTTTTGCGGAATAGCTTAATGCCTGCTCATTCTTCGGATCCACATTACTTGAGAGCTCTCCATTCAAATAGATATCTGTAAAGGTCTGTTTATCCGGAGTTGTATTCAACAAAGTTGTTCCCGATTGGTCAAAAGTCTGACCATAGAAATTCGTTCCATAACGATTGTATCCGATGGTACCTTTAACGGTTACGGCATCCAATACACGGCGACCAAAGATACCGATATCCTGTGTACTGAACTTCTGTCCATCAATATTACCCTTTTGGCTCAAATGCTTTGCAAATAAGCCAAATCGTGTGTTTTCAAACTGCTCAGAAGCTAAATAAGCCTCTCCCAATATACTGTTATAGTTACCGATACCAAATTTGACATAGTTGCTACTATGCTCAAAAGGTTGCGCAAAAGGAATCTCCTGTACATTCAATTGTTTCAACCCCGTATTGATATCCAATTTCTTGTCCAAAATATTGTTGTAGGACAATTTGGGTTGGTATTCCCGTTTGTTGGTCATATCCGGACTGCGGCGGATTTTTACAGCATCCGCAAGAATTGGTTTATAATCACGAACAACATCAAAAGAATCGATAGTGACCGGTTTTTCAGGATCATTCTTCTTGCCTGTTTCCTGTGCAAAAGAATTCAATCCCACGCCCATCAAAAGCGCTGCTAAAGTATATTTCTTCACGTTTCTATTTTGCAACTTCTTCATTGTATCCTATTTCTTTTTGTTGTTCAATTTATTTAGACGTTCTTTTGCTGCTGGCAAAATATCATCTTTCGCATCATAGTTATCCACAATCGATTCAAGTGTAGCTTTTGCTTGGAAAGTATCCCCCTTACCTGCATAAGCATCTGCCATAGTGATAAAACTTTTCGCTACCCAATATTCGTACGAAGAGAAATTATCAGATAGATCCATAGCTGTCTTAATACAAGCATCGTATTGTTTATTTTCCAATTGAAGCACTGCAACATTGTATTTTGCTTCTGCACCGAAGACGGTACGGCTCTTCAATGCTGCTAAACTGAATTCTTTCATGGCTTCAGTTTTCTTATTCTGCTTCACATAACATTTGCCGGCATACAAGAAGGCATTTGCGATCTCCTCTTCCGAAGACTTCTCGTAATTCTTGACAGCATTGGTATAATTTAAGGCTTCTTTATAATCCCCAATCTGAAAATAAGAGACCATTAAGTTATTGATTGCGAAACCATAGTTAGCCTTATACTCAGAAGTAAGCTCCAGTTTTTTCAACAACTGTGTCGCTTCGTTATATTTCTTTTGTTTCAAATATAAATTGGAAACCGAAATCAACGTGCGTTCTGTATAAGGAGACGTCCAGTCATTCAAGATAATATTGTAATCATGTAATGCATCTTCTGTATTACCCAGAGCTGCGTTACTTTCAGCACGAACAAAACGTGCATATTTCTCTTGATTTGGTTTCGGGAATTTGTCGAAATATGCATTTACAGCTTCCACCGCCCCTTGATAATTACCTCTGGAGAATAAAGTCGTCGCAGTCGAGAATGAGCGTGAATCTTGTTCAGATTTCGAAACGTCACCTAAATTTGTTCCCGTTGCATATTTGATATATCCTGTTGCATCGCCTTTGTCCAAATAGATGTTCTCAATGGAACGCATGGCCTGTCTTGCTTCATCTGTTGATGCATATTGGTCAACTACACGTTGGAAAGTTGCCAATGCAGCATCATTGTTATCTTGATTATATTGAACCAGACCAATCGTCACCAAAGCACGTGGCACATAACTACTGCGCGGATATTTTTCAACCATTGTTTGAAGGCCTGCAATTGCCTGATCACTTTCTCCCATCAAGAAACGTGTATAAGGAATCTCAAAAGCAATATCGTCGGCATAATTCGAACTCGGGAATTGCGCAATAACAGCATTCAATGTTGAAATTTTACCATTGTTATCCCCTTGTAATCCTTGAATAATACCACGTTGGAATAAAGCGTAATCCTGACTAGGAGCTTTAGAAGAGATTAACTTATTGTATTCTGTTAATGCTCTACCGTAGTTTTTCGAAGAGAAATAAGAATCACCTAAGCGTGCAATTGCATCATTACGTGTATTCATTTCAATTCCTTTCGAACCACCAGACGCTAAGAAACGCTCGAAGTAATTTGCCGCCGTGCTGTAGTTACCATTACGGAAAGCCGCATAGGCTAACGCATAATTGGCATAGCCATACACATCCGTTTTGCTAGCTCCCGGCAAGCGTAAGAATTTATTGAAATTTGTAACCGCTTCACCATATTTACGAACTTCGTACATGGCTTCCGCTTTCCAATAGGTGGCTAAAGCGTAAATTTCCTCGTCATAACGGAACTCTTCGGAGCGCATGAATAGGGAAATTGCATTTTCAAAAGCACGCTCGTTATAATATTCCAAACCTCTGTAGTAGGTTACCTTTTGATAAGCTGCGTTTGCTTCTTTTCCACGTTTAGGGATAGATTCCAAAATATCAACTGCTTCGCGGTAGTTTTTTGTACTCAACAATACTTCAGCAAGTAAAGTTTTCGCTTCCTCCAAACGTTTCGATTTTGGATACGTTTTCAAGTATTCTTGTGTAGAAGCCAAAGCCACTTGGTGGAATTCCAACTCATACGAAAGCTTAGCATAGTTGAATAAGCCCTCTTCTTGCATTGCCGGATCAAAATCCAATTTCGAAGCCCGGAAAAATGCATTACGCGCAGATTGCTTATTGCCTTTCTTCAAGAAAGCATCACCTAGGGTAATCATCGCAGACTGATAATAAGCGTCAGGCTCGGTCATTTTTTCCAATTCCGTGATCGCTTTATCGTAATCCTTCAATTTGTAAGCGATGTAACCGATTTGGTAGCTATCCTGATTATTCTGCGTCTTACCTTGATCTTGTGCCTGGAATTTATCGTAATACTCTTTTGATGTTTTTAAATCACCTTTGATAAAGTATGTTGCCGCTATAATACGGAACATCTCTGTTTCATTTTCTTGTTTTGTCCGCGACGAAATTGGCAATGCATAATCCAATACATCGTCGTAGCGTTTATCCAAGAAATACAAAGCAGTGATATAATAGGGGTAACTATTTTCGAATTGTTTGGATCCATTCAAACGCTCAAATTCATTCAACGCCGTTTTATACTCGGCGTCTAAGTAAGAAAGATACGCGTAATAATAGATGGAAGCTTCCTGAAATTCAGTTTTTTGATCTTTCAATCCTTCAAATAATGGTTTCGCCGTTTTATAGTCTTTAGTCATAAAGGAAGCGTATCCATATTTAAAGCGATATTCTACATTTTCTTTACCTGCTAAATTTTTGCTATCGATCTTATTAAACCACTCTAAGGCCTTAACATAATCTTTTTTAGCATAATAGGATTTACCGATTTGAAAATAAGCTGCTTTAGCATTTGCACTGACAGGGAAATCCTTAATGTATTTCAGAAAACGGTTTTCGGCATCAGATTCGCCCAATTCCAGTGCGCAAACTGCTTGATAATACCGTACGTTCTCTTTCAACAAAGAAAGTTCCTCTGTTTCGTCCAATTGCAAGTTGGATTTTGTCCGCAAAGCTTCAACACGGTCAAATTGGGCTGAAGCAGAACTAAATTTTCCGCGTTCATACAATTCCATTCCTGTTTTGTACGCCTTGTTGATTTGTTGCCATTCTGTCTGTTGCGCTAATGCTGGCGTCGCCATAACGGTTAATGCAACTCCCACCTGGTAAATCTTCTTATACATAATATGTGAAACCTTAATATGTTATTTATCTGCAAATGTAAATGAATCTCCCTCCAACCCGCGATAAATTTGCTTTAACCGGCGAATTTATCAAAAGCTTCTCAGCCATGAAAGGCTTTAAGATAGCCCCAAATTTATTGAAAATCAATTCAAATCTCCACTTCTTAGGGAGATAGTTTTATTCATTTTACTAAATTATACTTTAATTGAGCTATTTTACACAAAAGTTATTAACATCTGTGAATAATCCTGTATTATAACGGAAATTTTGCACAAAAAATATGCCCGACAAAAAATAAAGTCAGGCATACTATTGTAGCATTAGAAAACAGTGTTATTTAGTCTCCCACGTGCATTAACGCAGGGCGAAACCAATTTCAACTATCCGCGTTGCCCTGCTAGTAGATACAAGACAGCCATGCGCACAGCAACACCATTTTCAACCTGATCCAAAATAATTGAATGTTCGCTGTCCGCGACATCCGATGTGATTTCGACCCCTCGATTGATTGGTCCGGGGTGCATAATTGTAATTGGCTTCTCTAAAGAATCCAAAATCTCTTTATTCAATCCATATAGCATGGAATATTCTCTTAAGGAAGGGAAATAGGCAATATCCTGACGCTCCAATTGAATCCGTAACATATTTGCAACATCGCACCAGTTCAGCGCTTTTCTCAAATCATGCTCTACCTTTACACCCAATGAGGTAATATGTTTAGGAATTAATGTGGTCGGACCACAAACCATCACTTCAGCACCTTGCTTTTGAAGACATAAGATATTCGACAAGGCAACGCGTGAATGTGTGATATCCCCAACAATAGCTACTTTACGACCAGCTACATCGCCATAGCGTTCACGAATTGAAAATGAATCAAGCAAAGCTTGTGTAGGGTGTTCATGTGCTCCGTCACCTGCATTGACAATCTGTGCATCAACATGTTTACTTAGAAATACCCCAGCCCCAGCATAGGGATGTCGCATTACAATCATATCAACCTTCATGGCCAGAATATTGTTCACCGTATCGATGAGTGTCTCCCCCTTACTTACGGAAGAGGAGGATGCTGCAAAATTCACGATATCCGCAGAAAGCCTCTTTTCAGCTAGTTCAAAAGACAAGCGTGTACGTGTAGAATTTTCAAAAAACACGTTGGCAATCGTAATATCCCGTAATGACGGAACCTTTTTAATTGGCCTATTTAATACCTCTTTGAAATTACTTGCTGTATCCAGGATCAATTGGATATCGTTCTCATTTAGATCTTTGATCCCCAATAAATGGCGGGTACTTAATTGTTCTGCTACAGATGACATTTTATAGTATATTCAAATATTTACTAATCATTTTTTTTCTGAAAGTGTCTGATCTTATTGGCCAGAAAGAACCTTCAGTTTGCTTTCATTGCTGTTGGCGTCTGCGAAGTCATGAAGGTTTTATTGAAAGTGCCTGTTTCCAAAGGTCAACAATAACCTTCAGTATCGTCATGACACCGCTATTAATCGCTAGCTGACGCCTTCTTTTCTGTAATCAAGATAATACTATCCTGATCCTCTGATTCTTTCCAGTTAACAATTACTTTTTGTGAATCAATAGAATCTACCTGTATTCCGATATAATCGGGCTGAATAGGGATCTGTCTAGAAAACCGGCGATCGACCAAAACAAGCAATTCTATTCTTCTTGCACGGCCAAATGCCTGCACAGCATCCATTGCCGCACGAATAGTACGTCCTGTCCATAAGACATCATCTATAAAGATCACCTCTTTACCTTCTACAATAAAATTGATATTTGTGCTATTTGCTAAGATTGGACCAGTATTCCCTTTCGTACGGAAGTCATCGCGATAAAAGGTAATATCCAAATCGCCAACTAAAATCTCTTTTCCGATCATTTGTTCAAGCTCTTTGACGATGCGTCTCGCTAAGAAAGTTCCTCGGGGTTGAATACCTATGACGACAGCATTTGAAAAATCACCGTGATTCTCAATCAATTGACGACATAGTCTTTGAATTGTGATTTGAAATTTTGGTCCGTCTAATAAAATCGACTGTTTCATTATGGGAATGTTTGAGCAAAGCTACACTTTTTTTAACAAAAACGAAGCCATGAAGGGCAATTAATTTCAATATTTGCATCCAACTGGCACAATAACAAAAAGTGATTTAAACAAAGATTATCTTCCTTTCCGGGAAATTTACAAAGCCATTATTCCAGCACATTACCAGATTTTGAAGTTATATACAATACGCATTGCCAACCATTTACAGCAAATTCCATAACATCGAAATGCTATAGGTAGCGACTATTCATCTAGCTCGGCACGTTTATTATTCCGTGCAAAAAAATACACTGGTACACCGATTAATACAAGTATAAAGCCTGGCCAGGTATATTGTGGCTTATAGATAATTAATAATACACAAAATACGGTACCTATCAACAGGTACAAGATTGGTGTAATCGGAAAGAGGAAGGTTTTGTAGGAACGCTCCAAATCCGGTCTCCGGATACGTTGAATAATAACGCCCAGCACTGTAATCATATAGAATATAACAATAACAAAAGATATCATATCCAGTAAATTGCCATATTGTCCGCTCAGGCAAAGTAAGGAAGCCCAGATTCCCTGAAGCCATAACGATCGTGCGGGCACATCATATTTGTTATTGGGAATCGCCTGCTTCAGAAACAATCCATCTTTTGCCATGGTCTGAAAAACACGCGCTCCGGACAGCGCAAGTCCATTAACACAGCCAAAGGTCGAGATCATAACCAGAATCGCCATCGCTATCGTGCCCGTATGTCCTAATATTTTTTCAGCCGCCGCTATGGCAACACGATCATTTGCCGCAAAAGCAATTTCCTCTCTATTTAATGCCGCTAGGTAAATGTAATTACAGCTTATATAGAGCAACATCACCAAGCTCGTCCCGATAACCAATGCCCGAACAACATTACGCTGCGGATTGACAATCTCTCCGGAAACAAACGTTACATTTTCCCAGGCCACACTACTAAATACCGAACCTACCATTGCAGCAGCTAATGCCCCCATCAGTACGCCCCCCGAGATCTGCGACCAGCCAGCACCTTTCAAATTTTGAAAAGAATCCCAGCCATAAGCCATATTTTCTGAAAAATGATTTTCCTTAATCAAGAACAGACCGCCTAAAATCAGTAAAACCAGCGCAATGATTTTTGCTGAAGTAAAGAAAGATTGAACAGCTTTTCCACTCTTGATCCCTCTTGTATTGATAAAGGTCAGGAGAATAATAACACCCATAGCGACAATCTGTATCCAGGTAATCTTAAACTCTCCACGCTGAAATAGCGGCGCTGCATCATTTAACTGCGGAATAAGGTAGGCTGTAAACTTACCAAAGGCTACAGCTACAGCTGCTATCGTTCCCGTTTGAATAACTGTAAATAAACTCCAGCCATATAAAAAGCCAATTGGCTTCCCAAATATTTCTGTCAGATAGGTATATTGTCCCCCAGCCTTCGGATACATAGACGACAATTCGCCATAGCAGATTGCCGCCGCAACAGTTGCTAATGCGGTCAATAACCAAACTATCGCCAACCAATATCCGGATCCCAGCTGCCGCATCATATCACTCGATACAATAAAAATACCGCTTCCGATCATCGACCCCATGACCAGCATAACTGCATCCCACAATTTTAATTGACGTTTCATCATAACTTAAGGTTGGTTTTATATGGTGTTAAGCTAAGAAAAAATAATCAAAAAAAAGCCGCCCTTTCCTACATCGCATCAAAAAGTGTTTTTCCTTTCGAATACCTGTAGTAAAGGGCAGCTCCTTCGGTTAAAATGATGTCTCTAATTGTTACTCAACACCATACTGTTGTTTATACGATTTTTCTAAATCGGTCACTTGCTGTAGCAATTGTTTTTCCGAGGTAGAGGCCAAGATACTCTTATAGGCACCCAAAGCACGTAATGCTGTACCTATATTTGAATATTCCAGCTCAGGCTTCGTTTGTGCAATATCCTGATACCAACGCATGTTTTGGGTCATAAACTTCAGATTACGGTTTACGATTTCATTTGCACGCTTCGTTTCACCAGTTTCATACAACACATTGACAATTGGAATATAGCCTAAAATATCACGCATCAAATAAACACGTTTTGGCATTTTCTCAAAGGTTTCAACAGCGACTTTACGCGCCTCATCCTTATGACCTTCCATCATCAACTGTGTCGCTGTACTGCCCATTACCGTATTTGTAATCATGGTAATCATGCGGTAAGATTCAGGATCCAGGTAAGAAGCATGTGCCATATTACCCCATTGGTATTTCGTAGTAATGTCTTTATAAGCAGACTGTGTATCAACCAATGTACCTTCCGCCCCGGCAGGAGTTGCAATCGGCATTAAACGCAGTGCAAAGCCCTCTTGGACCAGATATTTATCTAAACCAAGGTAGTTATCATTTGGAACTGTTGCCGCAAAATAAATTGGACGTTTCCAATCGTTATTCAACAATACGTTTAAGATTGATAATTCTGCCCTAGAGATATAATTTCTATTGTAGGTCCAGCTCATGGTATCGACAATAGATTCTTGCCAAGCTTTAGGAACGACATTATTTTTCAGAACAGATTCTTTATTCACCGGAAGGCTAAAGTTTTTGGTTGGCAAGAAGTTTTCAAACTTACCACCTCTCAATTCCAATTTGTTCTTCTGGTCGTCAGACAATAAAATCTGCATGATCAAATCCAGATCCACATGTCCGGGAACCTTCATATCCTGATAATAAAGCACTTCGCGAACGCCTTTTTTGAATTTTTCGTCATCGATATTGATCGGTAAACCTTCGGCCTGATTCACTTTTTGCTTCATCTGGCGCATATACCAGTCCGAACTCAATAAACTTAAGTTCACCACGCGTACATCTGGACGATAATTTTCAACTTCCTGTACATACCACAAAGGATAGGTATCATTATCGCCGTAAGTAAATAAAATCGCATTCGGTGCACAAGATGCTAAATAGTTTTTCGCTAAATCACGTGCAGTTGTTTTCTCCGAACGATCGTGATCATCCCAGTTTTGGAAGCCCAGCAATACCGGAGCACCCAATAAACAAGCAACTGTAGCAGCACCGGCCGCTACTTTACCATCCACTTTTTTGCTTAAATAATCCGCGATAGCGAAAACCCCAAGCCCGATCCAGATGGCAAAGGCATAAAAAGAACCTGCATACGCATAGTCACGTTCCCGCGGTTGAAGCGGACTTTGATTTAAATATAAAACAATTGCTAATCCTGTAAAGAAAAACAACAACCCCACAATTCCCGCATCACGTTGTCTCTTTCCAAAATGCCAAAAGGCACCGATTAGACCGATGATCAAAGGCAAGAAATAATATTTGTTATTCGAAGGATCAGTCTTCAATGAATCTGGAATGGCATTTTGTCCACCGACATGCATTTGGTCTACAGGTTTAGCACCTGAAATCCAATTACCTTCTGTGAATGATCCTTGACCTTGTTGGTCATTCTGACGGCCTGCAAAATTCCATAAGAAATAACGTCCGTACATGTGTCCAATCTGATAACTGAAAAAGAATTTCAGGTTATCGCCAAAAGTCGGCGACTGTCCTTCCGGGATTTTTAAGTAATCACGATAATATTCAATATGTCCCTGATCTCGTGAACTGTAGACACGCGGAAAAAACATGGTTTTATCGTATTTATAATCCATGCCGTTCTCCACTTTTGTATACTTGTCCTTGTCTTTTCTGTACGTATACGTCGGCTCGGCATCAACTACCTGCGCATCAAATGTAGGTCCGTTTAAAAGAGGCTCACTTGCATATTGCTCACGACCAAGATAACTTACAAAAGAAAATGCATTATCTGGATCACTGTTATTTAACGTCGGATTTGCTTTTGCACGTACCATAATCATGGCAAAAGAGCTATAACCAAAAATGATAAATGCTGCACTGATCAAGATCAGATTTAGCATCGGTTTGACCTTTTTGATTGAATACCAGATACCATATACGAAAAGAGCCACCGCTAAAATCATGAATAAGTTAAATCCAGTACCGAAGCCCATTCCCAGACTATTCACAAAGAACAGGTCAAAATAGGCTGCCGCTTTAACGGTGTATTGAATGATACCCCATAAAATGAGCGCCAAAACAACGACACCGATCAAGAAAGCTTTGATGGCTCCTGATGACGTGACTGTTTTCGAACGTTTAAAATAGATCACCAAAGCTATTGCCGGGATCACCAAAAGGTTCAATAAGTGAACACCTATAGAAAGCCCCATCACGTAAGCGATAAAGATCAACCAACGATCTGAACCAGCTTCATCGGCGTGGTTTTCCCATTTTAGAATTCCCCAAAATACAACCGCCGTACATAAAGAAGACATGGCATATACTTCGGACTCTACCGCTGAGAACCAAAAGGTATCCGTAAATGCATAAGCCAATGCACCAACAGCGCCCGAGCCGAATATTTTGATTAAATCGGTTGATGTATATGATCCATCAACACCCTTTACAACGATTTTCTTTGCTAAAGCTGTAATTGTCCAAAATAAAAACAAAATGGTCAGACCACTACATACCGCCGATCCTACATTCATCCAGAACGCAATTCGTGTAACATCTCCACCGGCAAGGTTTGAGAATATATTTTGAATCATTAAGAATAAAGGTGCTCCTGGCTGGTGCACAATTTGAAGTTTAAAGGCTGAAGCGATAAACTCGCCACAGTCCCACCAGCTCGTCGATCGTTCGGCAGTCATGACATACGCTAATGTTGCTATTAGCGCACATATCCATCCTAAAAGATTGTTGATTTTAGTATAGTTCATAAAATGATAACTGTAAAAAGTATTATAATACGGCTCGAAAATAAGGATAAGTTAATAAGAAATGAACTTTATTCTGATTTTTTAACACATATTAATTGAAAAAATTTCATTACGCGATCTAATATTGGCAACAAAGAAAGCACGTCCAAGTATACTTGTACACTTTACAACGTGTTGATGGGATCTCCTTACCGAAAAAAAAGGTTAGCACACTGAATTTTCAGGAGCAAACAAAAATTATTTCTTTGAAAATCAGCCCTAATACACTTTTGAGTTCATTTTTATTTGCAGAAATAAGAATAGTCCGTATATTTGCATCATCAAATGTGAACGACATCATCACGATAGCAATCACTTTTGAATTGTTTGTCCGATAGTATAAGGGTAGTACAACAGTTTTTGGTTCTGTTTGTCTTGGTTCGAATCCAGGTCGGACAACAAACAATAGAAAAGGCTTGCAAATGCAAGCCTTTTCTGCGTTATATGCAAGGCTTATTATTTATAAAAGGGTTTAGATTTTTTTAAATTTACATTTTGATTTTTAAAACAAATCTCTATCTTTGCGTCGTCAAAAAGAGAAAAGCGGAAACGTTGACTTTTTAGAGACATTGTCCGATAGTATAAGGGTAGTACGACAGTTTTTGGTTCTGTTTGTCTTGGTTCGAATCCAGGTCGGACAACTTTTAAAGTTAAGGTATATGGATTGTGAAAACAATCCATTTTTTTTAATGTTTAACTTTAAAAAACAGTAAGGGAATAAAAATATTGAATAAACGACAATACAATAACCCAACATAAATATACAAAACCATGCCTTTGCAATTCAACACGGTTAAACTATTTGCAGGTTCTGGCACTACAGAACTAGCCGAAAAAATCGCACAATCTTACGGGAAACCACTAGGAGACAAAACATTATCGCGTTTTAGCGACGGTGAGATTCAACCATTCTACAATGAATCAGTTCGCGGAAGTGATGTATTCATCATCCAATCTACCAACCAACCTACCGACAATCTTTTTGAATTATTATTGATGACAGATGCAGCGAAGAGAGCTTCAGCGCATTATATCACAGCGGTAGTCCCTTACTTTGGTTTCGCAAGACAAGATCGAAAAGACAAACCAAGAGTTGCTATTGGCGCAAAAATGATCGCCAATCTGTTGACTGCAGCTGGTATCCACCGTATCATGACAATGGACCTACACGCAGCACAAATCCAAGGTTTTTTCGATATCCCTGTTGACCATTTGGATGGTTCTATCATTTTTGTCCCTTACATCAAATCGTTAAAACTTCCGAACCTAACGATTGCTTCCCCAGATATGGGTGGCTCATACAGAGCGCGTACCTTTGCTAAATTTTTCAATGCAGAAGTTATTATCTGTGACAAACGTCGTAAACGTGCAAACGAAATCGAATCGATGTCTATCATCGGTGACGTAACAGGTCAGGACGTTGTTTTGATCGATGACATCTGTGATACTGCTGGTACACTTTCAAAAGCAGCAGCACTTATCATGGAAAATGGTGCAAAATCCGTAAGAGCCGTTTGTACACATGCAGTGTTATCCGGAAAGGCATATGAAACAATTGAAAACTCGGTATTGTCAGAAATGATCGTAACAGATACCATTCAATTGGATCCAGAAAAAGCAAAACAATCGACTAAAATTAAAGTATTATCAACGGCTGATTTATTTGCAAAAGCAATCACCAGTGTAAATCAACACTCTTCAATCTCTGATTTATTTGAAGTAGAATAATCTTTGCGTTTTAGATCCTAGATATTGGACCTTGGTACAGAAAGCATTCAGCTCAGTGGCCAAGGTCTTTTTTTTTATAGCTTTTTTATCTCGTACACAAGTTAACAATTGATTTATCTCAATTCCTATATTAGCAGGGGATTTAAAGGGGGATTACAAGGGGATAACAGGGAAATAACAGGGGGNNCCCCCTGTTATTTCCCTGTTAAACGAGCTCTATACCGGTTTTAATATAAGGGTTGATATTAATTTGATCATATATTAGGCTAAACCAAGTAGCGTTGAATAGGTCTGTTCATAGACATGGAAAGATTAAGGACCTTGAATAAGTGCCTGTTCTCGAACCAATAACAATCGTATTTTTTTGATAATATCAGAAATTAGATTATCTTTGCACCTCAAATTTATAAAAAATTAAAAGATGAAATCAATTGCTATTAGCGGTTCTGTAAGACAGAACGTAGGGAAAAGAGATGCAAAAGAATTGCGTTACCAAGGTTTAGTACCAGCAGTACTTTACGGTGGTACAGAGCAAACAGCTCTTTCTGTATCCGCAGCTGATTTGAAACCAGTTCTTTACACTGCAGACGTAATCATTGTTGAATTAAACATTGACGGTCAAACTAAAAGAGCTATCGTTCAAGACGCACAATTCCACCCATTAACTGATTTAGTTACGCACGTTGACTTTTTAGAATTATTTGATGATAAAGAAGTATCATTGAATATCCCTATCAAATTAACAGGAACTTCTCCAGGTGTTAAAATGGGGGGTAAATTAGTTCAAAAATTACGTAATTTACGCGTAAAAGCATTACCAGCAAACTTGCCACAAGAAATTGCCGTACCAATGGAATCTTTAGAAGTTGGTAAATCAGTTCGTGTAGGTCAAATTCAATTGGAAAACGCAAAAGTATTGAACAATGCTGATGATACAATCGTATCAGTAATCATGTCTCGTGCATTGCGTCAAGCTGAACAAGAAGCTGCTAAAGCATCTAAAGGTGGTAAAAAATAATCTGAGCAAGATTTTAAAATACTACAGAAAGCACCGAAATTCGGTGCTTTTTTTGTTTATTAAATTTCTATTTTTGCAGCATGAATTATCTTATCGTTGGATTAGGCAACATTGGCAGTGAATATGCCGATACACGACATAATATTGGTTTTATGGTTGCCGACGAGCTGGTTAAACAGGCTGGCGCCAGTTTCTCCTTGCTCAAGTTGGCCTACTATAGCGAATTTAAGCAACGGGGGCACAATGTTACTGTGATTAAACCTACAACTTACATGAACTTAAGTGGCAAGGCCGTCAACTACTACATGCAACAATGCAAAGTTCCAATTCAGAATGTATTGGTGATTGTAGATGATCTGGCCATTCCATTTGGCTCGCTACGCATGAAACCCAAAGGAAGCAGCGCCAGTCATAACGGACTTAAATCCATAGAACAGCTTTGTGGCGGACAGGTTTATCCGCGCTTACGTTTCGGTATTGGCGATAATTACCCAAAAGGTAGACAAGTCGATTATGTACTAGGTCCTTTTGACAAAGAGGAACAAGCTGAACTACCGGCTTTAATTGACCATTCTGTTAAAATGATCCAGAGTTTTATCAATATCGGCATCGAGCTGACGATGACAAATCTGAATACAAAATAAGTCAGAAAAAGCCGAATATATCGGCTTTTTCCTGTGTAACTCTTGTGCTTTTATTGTATCGACCTTGTCTATTTCTTAATCGCTTCACCTTGTTCCTTCCCCAACTCAGTCTTAATTACTTTTCTCACTTTTCCCGATAGACGGTCCTTTACATCAGAAGATATTTCAGGGTGTTCCTTTACATAAGACTTGGTGTTCACAATGATGACGCCATTATCCGCCTGATCACCATATAGTGCAGTAGCATTTTGATCTTTTAAGATCGTAATGTTATCAATTGTATTCGGATCCAAATCTTTGATTTTTTTGTCTGCGGCAATTTCTCCGTCGACAACAAATAGTGGATTGCCCTTAGCTCCATGAACTCTGCGAAATTTAATATTACGGGCAGCGACTTTTCCAGATCCATCATCTGTCAATCGGATGATATTTCCAGGGATTCCCTGCGCTCGGCCCTTGAGCTCGGGTTCGTTCGCATCTTCTTTTTTATAACCCATTACAACAACTTCCGAGAGGTTTCCATTCACCTTCATCTTGTCAACGTTACCTGCATCTTCTTTTTTATCATAAGTAAAAGTAAGGGTCTGATTTGTGATCTTTGGTGAACCATTTTTCTTCAACTTAACAAGAATAACTCCGTTCTTCCCTTTTTCACCATATATTGATGCAGCATTATTTTTAATCACATCAATCGATTGGATTTCCGTCCCCGGAATGGCAGACATAATGGTTGAATTAACTTCCTTTCCTTCCACAATATAAAGCGGTTCACTTCTAGGGTCTGCATTGGCACGAACCTCTATCCCAATAGTATTTCCTTTCAATCTAGTCGCGTCTTTACCAATATGAGCTCCTTCTTTCAATTCCACTTCAAGGATGCCATCTTTCCCAACATCTTCACCATACTTATCAATAGCAGCCTTACCCTGTAATACCGAGACTGACGCTATAGCATTTGGATCGATATCATCTACAGTAAACGTTTTTTCCTGCACAATACCATTCATAACACAGCGCAATTTCTTTTGCGCTATATCCGAATGTTGTTGCATCTCGACAGTATTGGCCAAAACTGCTCCGCCAGCAATATCAATTGAAGACTTCGTCCGATACTTGATCAGATCACTATCATTCGAAAACCAGTACTTTGCCAGTTTTCCTTCAGGAATAGCCAAAAACTCTGCTTTAGAGACCAATTTATTATCCACAAAATACTTTTGATCTTTAGAGAAATCAATAGCGGATCTCTTGATTTCCGTAAAATCTTTTGTCTCCACTTGATGTGCTTTAGCCAAAGTATCCGTTAACGAAGTAGCCTTCATATTTGATTGATCTGTCTGAGATCTTAAATCAACTGTTGGCAACGGAATAGGTAATACAGTTTCATTTGCCTTCTCAACGACCCCCTCAATACTACCCTCCGCTTTACTTACTGTAAATGCTGCTCCCGTCAACAAAAATATGGGTAAAAGAAAGGCGTATTTACTAAGCTCTATTTTCGATGATCGCTTCTTGTTCATCATCATAATACGACGTTTTAAAAGTTTAAAATTAAATTGATTGCTCAATCCTACTGAAGTGCCCTTTTTGGACACATTCAATAGGCTGTATTGGTACGTCTGCTTGTCAATTCCTTTATCGAGAACCTGTTGATCAGTCAAGAACTCCAAATTTTGGCGAATGGCCCTGCGCATGAGCCAGACGAAAGGATTGTACCAACAACACACCAATATCATTTCAAACAATAAAATATCCAAACTGTGAAGGCCTTTCACATGAATATCCTCATGCTTAAAAATATCTTTTAGCTCAGCATCCAGATGCTGGTCTTTGTTGACATAGATTTTATTCAAAAACGAAAATGGAACAATAGGAATCAGGACATTCCGGAATAGGTACGTGCGCCATTGATCGGACCTCGAATTCAGATGGATCCGTAATAAACTCACTAATTGGAATACAAATTTTAAGAACAATAAAACGGCACCGGCCACAAAAACGATTTCCACCAACCTTCCTAATGTCAGCTGCCGTTGAACCTCCGGTTCCATCATATAAAGCGAAATCTGCTCGCCTACCACCCCTATATTCAATCCACGCTGTACAAACAAAGACTTTAAATCCAAAAATGGATACAGGAAAGCAAATAGCCCCCCTACTAAGAAGTAGGCTCTATTTAAAAAATAGAACGTCAAGCCTTTCAACAGTCCAATATATCCCAGATAGATAATACCCAACAACAGATTGACTTGTATAATATAGGTTAGTAGACTTTCCATGCGATTAAGATTTATTATGCTTAATCATGTCCATAATCTCCTTTAACTCATCGGCGGTCAGTTTTTCTTCCTGTACAAAAAAGGAAACCATTTCCTTATAGGAATTTTTGAAATAATCGCCCACAAAGGAATTCATAAACTTAGCCTTATAATCTTCCTCACTCACCATCGGCTCATAGCGTTTGGCATTGGCGTAGCGTACTGCCTTCACAAAAGCCTTGCGCTCCAGATTCTTTACTGTCGAAGCCAAAGTCGTATAAGGCATCTTCTCACCTTTTACATTATCCAAGATCTCTTTTATAAAACCTCCATTGAGGCTCCAAATCGATTGCATTGCCTGCTCTTCCTGTGCTGTTAATTTTTCCATATCTTTATCTTCCTTTTTCTAATCTACTACTAATCTACGAATAATTCGTAAATACAAAAAATATTTTTTATTGCCTTTGTGATCTTCACGCAAATAGGGACTTTGTAACCCCTTAAAAAAAAGAAATAGCTCATTTCCTGCGCATTTAAACTCAAATCCGACGAATATAAGTTAGCTGGCAAAAAATTTGTTATACGTTTATTTTAATTCTAAATTCATTCATAAATCGCTTCATCAATGGAAAGAACAGGATATTCACTGTGTAAAATTGATAGCAATCAGTCGCACCGTTCACTCCAAAAGGAGATGGTTTAACACAAATACAAGAAAGATAAATGGCTAAAAATATCAAAGCGATCAAATGTCCGCATTGTGGCAGTATAAAAATTACCACATTACGCCCCGACTATTACAAATGCGACAGCTGTGGAACTGAATTTTTTCTGGATAGTGATGATATCAATATCAATTACAACTATAACTACCCACGCAACAACCAAGATCAATATAAAGCCATACGGATTGTATTATTTGCTGTTGTGGGCTTTATTGCGCTGATGTTTGTCATTGGAGCCCTAAGTGCTCTATTTTCCAAAAAGCCAGCGCCTAATTATTCAACTTACAGCACTTCCAATACAGCAGAGAAAAAAGAAGAAGCCCAACCGCTGGAATGGAATTACGCAAGCAACACGCTATTTTTGGATAAAGATAATACGCCACATATCGTCGTCGTCGGTAATGTCGGAACCTTCAGGGGTCGAATGAACGAAGGCAAGGACAATAAGGTTTATATTGGGCTCTTCGACCCAAAAACTGGTAAGAAAGAATGGGTTAAGACTTTGATGGAAACTCCCGTCGAACTGTCGAGCAGCGACGTCAAACTTCAGGTATTTGAAGATCAGCATCTTTATATCATCGTCAAATCCAAATATATTTATCAGCTGGACAGAAATACACTCACTTATAAAAGTGTCCTAGAGAACTATGTAAAAGATGCTCCATCTTTAAGCACAGGCATCGCTAAAGTTGAATTTAAATACGAAGACTATGGCTCTGCCTATCAGATTGTCAACAATGAAGGACAAAACCTAGCTTATTACCCCTTAATTAACAAATCTATTCCCGATAAACAACTGTACGATGAAAGAAGGAAAAAGCTGCCCAACCCAACAACAAAAACGGAATTCACCTTTTCAAGTAAATCAAGTTATTACCCAGAAGAAAAAATTCAGTTAATCCAGTACAGCTACCAATATCAATATGGATTTCCCAAAGATAGCCCACGCTTTTCCTGGGATAAGGATTACGGCGGATCAGGTATTTTTACCGACCGCGATCCATACAAAAAGGTCTTGATAAATCCATGGCAATTTAAAGGAGCCCGTCTGATCAGTTTCAAAGACTTTACACCGGGCAGACTTTACTTCCAGCCCGTAGTGGTTGCTCAAAATGACAAAATACTTCTCATTGCGTATAAACCGACACCTGCTGAGGACGACCCCTTACAGATCCAGTTGCTGGATATAACAACGGGGGCCATACAAAAAACGATCAGCACAGACCTAAAGTCCATTTATGGAAATGGATGCCTGTTAAAGGATGGTTTTATTGTAAAAGACGGTAGCAACTATTATTATTTTGATAATAATGGCAAACAAATCAACAAGTTTGAAGGGTATAACCCCAAATTCGACACACTAAATTAAACACTATGGGACTATTTAATCTTTTTAACAACCAGCTTTCTGAGGTCATTGAGTGGAAAAACCAGGATCCCCGAATATTATGGTATAAATTTCCATCTGAAAGGAATGAGATCAAAAATTCCAGTAAGCTGATCCTTGCTCCAGGGCAGGGCTGCATCCTCGTCTACGAAGGAAAAGGTGAAAACTTGCTGACCGAGGCAGGCACATACAATCTGAAAACGGACAACCATCCATTCTTTACTACTTTAGCACGTTTGCGGCAAAACTTTGAATCAGAACATAAGCTCTACATTTACTTTTTCCGTACAGCCGCTATCGTCAATCAATCTTGGGGAACGGGAACACCTATTAAATATATCGACCCCCATTACAATTTACCGATAGAAATTGGCTTGAATGGTACATTCTCTTACCTCATCAAGGAACCGGTACATTTCTATAAAAACATTGTGGCGAATCAAAATACGGTTAGCACAGCTGATATTCAAGACATCATCAATAATCGGATCCCCCAACAAATTATTGCGCAGATTGCACAAAAGAAACTGGGTTACAATGAGATTGACAGTCAACTGGGATTACTTTCCAACGACATCAAGACCGCGGTTACACAAGACTTTAATGATCTTGGCCTCGACATTACGGATTTCAAAATCCTAGGAACTCAATTTGATGCCAATACACAACGAAGAATTGGAGAAATCGCCGATTTAAGCACACAAAATCAAGCAGCGCTACAGGCAGGTCTGAGCTATGTTGAATTAGAAAAATTACGGGCACTACGCGACGCAGCTAAAAATGAAGGCGGAATTGCAGGTGTAGGTGCACAACTGGGAGTCGGTATGGAACTCGGAAAGCAATTCGACCTTCAAAAAGAGGAGATCAAAGATCATATTCAGCAAGAGGGTGACTTTGTCGAGAAACTCCAAAAGCTGCAGCTGCTGCTTCGTGAGAATATCATTACCCAAGAAGAATTCGACACATTAAAAAAACAGATTCTCAATAAAATCTAGTGTATTACGGGAGATTCAACCTTAAAAGTGATAGCTATCCCATGAGACCTTTTAAAATGTAAATCGGTACGATTCAGCTCAATATACTGAGGTCAATCCATTCACAACCCATAAATTAATTCCGCTATGAAATATATATTCGGCATATTATTCACACTGGTGATCCTTTTCGTTGCTACCTATTTCCTTTTGGGACTTTGGGGCATTAAGCTATTGGAGGCGGAAAACTTCAGCAAAATATTGTGGACTACAGGAATTTTGACACTAACGTCCATTATTCTGGTTTGTTTTGTCATACTACCTTTTTTCGGATCGGGCAAACACGGCAACTACCAAGACAAAGGAAAGGTTGCGCAACGAAAAATAGATTGATATTTTTGCAGAATAAGATAATGTTAAATTTGAATAAATTATTTGCTTATTTAAGTAAATAATTCGTGAATATTATCCAAAATGACGCAGTCATGTCATTTTAATTCCAAAAGAACTTTCAATTTTAAATATCAAATAGTTAAATTTGTGAGATTAGCATAACAAATCAGATATAAGATATATATAAACATGTCAGATAAAGCATCTATAAATTTAGACGGCACTTCGTATGACCTTCCGGTCATTGTCGGTACTGAAAATGAAAAAGCAGTTGATATTTCGAAATTAAGAGATCTAAGCGGATTTATTACGTTAGACCCAGGATACAAAAATACAGGTGCAACGAAAAGTGCGATTACTTTCCTTGACGGTGAAAAAGGCATATTGAGATATAGAGGATATCCAATTGAACAATTGGCAGAGAAATCGACTTTCTTGGAAGTTGCTTATTTGTTGATTTATGGAGAACTTCCCAAAAAAGAGGTATTGGAAAAATTCAGAGCTGACATCAAAAAGCAAATGATGATTCACGAAGACATGAAAAACTTCTTCGCTGGATTCCCATCCAAATCTCACCCAATGGGCCAACTTTCGTGTTTAGTAGGCGCATTATCGGCATTTTACCCAGAATCTTTAAATCCTAACTTAACTGACGAAGAAGAGGATCAAACGATCATCAATCTTTTGGCAAAAATGCCAACGATCGTTTCCTGGATTCAAAAGAAATCATTGGGTCATCCTGTCGTTTATCCAAAAAACAACCTTGGTTACATTGACAACTTCCTAAACATGCTGTTTGGAGAAGTGAATGATGAAAAAACATTCGATCCTGTGGTGATTGACGCCATGCACAAATTGTTGATTTTACATGCTGATCATGAGCAAAACTGTTCAACATCTACTGTTCGCATCGTTGGTTCATCCAATGCAAACCTTTATGCATCTGTTGCATCGGGTATCAATGCATTATGGGGACCATTACATGGTGGTGCAAACCAAGCTGTAATCGAGATGTTGGAGGCCATTAAAAATGATGGTGGTGATGCTGAAAAATATCTTGCTAAAGCAAAAGACAAAAACGACCCTTTCCGTCTGATGGGATTCGGTCACCGTGTTTACAAAAACTTCGACCCTCGTGCTAAGATCATCAAAAAAGCATGTGATGACATCTTGGAAAAATTAGGCGTTCAAGATCCGGTATTGGATATCGCTAAAAGACTCGAAGAAGCAGCATTGAATGACCAATACTTCATCGACAGAAAACTTTATCCGAATGTTGACTTCTATTCAGGTATCATCTACCGCGCATTAGGTTTCAAAGCAGATATGTTTACCGTATTATTTGCTTTAGGCCGTCTACCAGGATGGATTGCACAATGGAAAGAAATGCGTGAAAACAAAGAGCCTATCGGTCGTCCTAGACAAGTATACGTTGGCCACACAGAACGCGACTACGTTGAATTTTCAAATCGCTAATCCGATTTCGATTTATATCCTTAAAAAGCATCCCTCGGGGATGCTTTTTTTATTTCTACCCCAACCAACATGGAGAACTTTACAGCTGTCCGAAACCACCCACTCGAACACTATAGGATGCACCGTCGTTACGTTATTGTCACGATAATCTACTTGTTAAGTATATTTTAATTTTTCCTTATCTAAATTCCCTGTTTTTCGTTAAGTTTGCGTATTCATTGGTCTCTTATTAAAAATCATTATAAATAAGACTTGTTAGAAACAATACTACATATCTTGGTTCCCATTGCTATTTTCACTTTTATAGCAGCCTTTACCTTATTTGCAGTATATGCCGAGCGTAAGATCGCGGGATTTGTACAAGATCGTCTAGGACCGATGGAAACAGGAAAGTATGGCAGTCTCCAAACGATTGCCGACATTCTCAAATTATTACAAAAAGAATTAATTACCCCCTCATCGGCCGATAAAATACTCTTTAGAGTTGCTCCTATCGTTATTTTCGTTGCTGTATTTACAGGTTTTGCCGTTATTCCCTGGGCCAAAGATTTTATCCCAGCGGATACACATACAGGCTTGTTCTTTATTATGGCCATCATCTCCATTGATGCTTTGGGCATTTTAATGGCAGGTTGGGGATCTAACAACAAATATTCTTTATTGGGTTCCATGCGTGCCATTGCACAGATGGTATCCTATGAAATACCGGTAGGCCTTTCGCTGATTGCTGTAGTGATGCTAACCCAGACCCTAAATTTGAATGAAATTGCTATTGGACAAGGAATTCTAACTCATGGAAGCATTAAATTCTTTGGTTTTTGGGAAGTCAATGAGATCGGAGGCCTTTTCGCCTGGAACATCTTTCAGGCCCCACATTTGATTATTACCTACATCATATTCTTTATTGCTACCCTTGCCGAGTGTAATCGTGCACCCTTTGATATCCCGGAAGCCGAATCTGAATTAGTTGGTGGTTTCCATACAGAATATGGGGGCATACAATTTGCCTTTATCTTTTTGGCCGAGTATGCCATGATGTTTTTGGTATCGATGTTGGGAGTTGTTCTCTTCTTAGGCGCTTGGAATACACCATTACCAAACATAGGTGCAATACGCTTGGCCGATTGGACCACAGGTTTAGTGTGGGGAATATTTTGGACATTAGCCAAATCATTATTTATTGTTGGTATCCAAATGTGGATTCGATGGACATTACCACGGTTACGTGCAGACCAGCTGATGAGTTTATGTTGGAAAGTATTGACACCGCTGGCTTTTCTTTGTATGGCCATCTCTGCAATTTGGCGAATTTTAGTTATAGCATAGGATATGATATTTAAAACAGCTTCGCATGCATTTCGTACGGCAATCAAGGGTTTATCTTTGACTGTTAAGCACTTGTTTGGTGCCCGACGTTCGCGAACAGAATTGAATATCAAGAAAGACAATTACTTTGATCAACAAGAAGGTATTGTCACCGTACAATACCCGCGTGAAAAAATGCCAATCCCCGAAGTTGCCCGCTATCAATTGCAAGTCGATATCGAGGACTGTATTGTATGTGATCTATGCGCAAAGGCTTGTCCTGTCGACTGCATCGAAATCGAAGCCATCAAATCACCGGAAGCGATTGGAAAAACTTCCGATGGCAGCGTTAAAAGACTATATCCGGCCAAATTCAATATTGATATGGCCAAATGTATGTACTGTGGCCTTTGTACTGTGGTATGTCCGACGGAATGTATTACCATGACCAATGAATATGACCGCAGTTCTCAAAAACTGACCGATCTTATCTATGGTTTTTCAGATATGACCGATAGTGAGGTCGCACAGCGCAAAGCAGAGTGGACCAAGTTTCAAGCTGAAAAGGAGGCAGCAAAGCAAAAATAAAAGATGGAAAGTATTTTATTCTACGCCTTTGCTACCCTAGCAATCGGTTCAGCACTTTTACTGGTCAATCTTAAAAATATCGCGCGTGCATTGTTCCTGTTTTTTATTGTGTTATTTGCTATGGCAGGACTCTACTTATTTGCTTTAGCCGATTTTGTAGCTATCACGCAAATTATGGTGTATGTCGGAGGCGTGCTCATATTGATGTTATTTGCCTTTATGCTCTCCAACAAAGAACTCCTGAAAGACCTTCAGGATAGCAGCGGTTCATTCTTAACCATGCCTAAGTGGCAGACGGTTCCCATCGTACTTGGCTTTCTATTGCTTATGCTATACGGCATTGTTGAATGGCAACAAGCACCATCTGCGTGGATTTTACAAGCTAGGGAAAATAACACCGAGATTGTCGCAACAGATAATAACATTCATCAGATTGGTTTACGTTTTATGACCTTTTACGTTTTACCATTTGAAATTATATCCGTGTTTTTGATGATGGCCTTGATCGGAGCCTCACATCTATCCAGAAAGGAGCGTACAATATGATTACGCTGACGCATTTCTTAGTTGTCAGTGCCTGCATCTTTTGCATTGGTCTTTATACTGTACTTTCCAAGAAAAATGCGATCATGATTCTGGTGGGTATTGAATTGATGATCAATGCCGCCATCCTGAACTTTGTTGCTTTTGGAAAATACGACAAGGTCAGTTATGGTGGGCAAATTTTCGCATTATTTGCCATTGTTCTCGCAGCGGCTGCAGTCGCTGTTGGATTGGCTATTGTATTAAATGTCTATCGGCATTACAAAACCATTAATCCGGATGAGATAAACCAATTAAAAGACAAATAAGCATTGGATCAATTTGTTCACATATCGCCCCTTCTGACCGCACTGTTTACCTTGGCAGCGCCATTTGTGGCATTCCTATATCAAGCAATAGCAGGCAAACGCGATCAGTCGGGCCTAGTTTCTCTCACGGCTATTATCCTCAGTTTTATCGCTGGTGGATTGACCTGGTTCTCTATATGGAATAATCCGGCAGTATCAATGCAAGTAAGCTGGTTCACTATTGGTGAAACAGCATTTAAAGTTGGTATCCTGCTGAACAATTTGAGCACGTTGATGCTTTTTTTGGTACCGACCATTGCCCTACCCGTACATATATACTCCAGGGCCTATATGCATGGCGATTCAGGTATTCACCGCTATTGGATGTATCTCAGCTTATTCTGTTTTGCGATGTTGGGATTGGTTATTATGGACAGCCTCCTATTGATGTATGTTTTTTGGGAATTAGTCGGTTTTGCATCGTATCTCCTCATCGGCTTCTGGTTCACACGTGAAACAGCTGTACAAGCCAATAAAAAAGCATTTTTGGTCAATCGCATCGGCGACCTCGGTTTTCTAATTGGGCTTGCGATCCTATTTACACAGTTCAAAACCCTCAATTTAATCGATCTCTTTGGAGACAATGGCTTAATTTATCAATCCACAATCGCCCAAGGATTATGGATATCTCCAGTCAATAGCTTACCTCAGATTTGGCTTACCATTGCAGGATTAGCCTTTTTCTTGGCAGCGATGGCTAAATCTGCACAATTTCCATTACATGTATGGCTTCCTGACGCCATGGAAGGTCCTACATCCGTATCCTCATTGATTCACGCCGCGACCATGGTTGCTGCAGGTGTATTCCTTTTGGCTACTGTATTTCCATTATTTAATGAATCTGCCTTATTATTTATTGCCATCATCGGTACAATAACCGCTGCTTTGGCCGCATACTTCGCACTTGGCCAATACGACATCAAACGTATTCTTGCTTTTTCGACCATATCGCAGCTTGGTTTTATGATGGTTGGCATTGGCATTGGAACATGGGATGCTGCTTTATTTCATCTGACTACGCATGCCTTCTTTAAGTGCCTGTTGTTTCTTTCTGCAGGAGCTGTCATTCATGAAATGGCCCATCTCAAAGCACATAGCCAATTGGACTTTGATCCGCAGGATTTACGGAATATGGGCGGGCTACGTCAATATTTGCCAAAAACCTTCGTGCTGATGTGTATAGCTTCGCTAGCACTTGCAGGATTCCCTTTGACTTCAGGTTATCTATCCAAAGACAGTATCGTCATCTCTTCCTTTGAATGGGCTCTTTCAAAAGGTAACTTATACCTTATCATACCCGCGATTTTAATTCTAGTAAGTATTTTAACGGCTTTCTACATCGGTCGTCTGCTCTTTAAAGCCTTTTTTGGAGAGTTCAGACTGTTGAAACAGCTTCAGGGCAAACTACTGGATCATCCACTACATGAAGCCCCAAAGACCATGTTGATCCCCATGTTTGTTTTGGGACTATTCTGTCTATTCCCGGTATTCTCATTCAATCCGTTTTCTTATCATGATTCCTGGTTGATGGACGGCCTTTTATTGGATGAATATGCTTTTGCACCAAGCCATAGTGCACACCTTATTATCCCTGCAATACTGCTCCTTGGTTCGGTTATTGGCTGGATCATCGGCTGGAAATGGTATGTACAAAATAAATACCCGTTAAACCCCGCTAGCCAGGCATTAAAAGCCGCTTTCAACCAGGGTTATATCAACGAATTTTACAAAGCAGTCTTTGTGAATGGCATATTAAAATTAGCGCAGTTCTGTTATTGGTTTGATCGTCACATCGTTGACGCTTTCGTTTCTTTGATTCAGTTTATCGTCTTATCCCTCTCACAGCTAAGTGTGTGGATAGATAAATATATTGTAGATGGTTTTGTTAATACGGTTGCTACTGTAGCCTATTGGACAGGCAATCAAGTTCGCTTGGTCCAAAATGGAAAGATACAGACAGCATTGTATTCCGTCTTTTTATTAGTTTTACTTGGTTTAATTTATCTTATATTTTTTTAGGAAATGCCTATTCTATCCTTATTGATATTTTTACCGCTATTGGCTACGGCGCTCATTCTCGCCTTACCAACACGCTATAAATCGAGTTACAAATATATTGCTTTAGCATTCACAGCAATACAATTTGTACTGGCCGGAATATGTTATGCACAATTTGATGCAAGCAAAACAGGAGTCCAAGATCTAGCGGGCTATCAATTTGTTGAACAGCTTTCCTGGATCCGGTTAGATTTAGGATCAATAGGAAAACTAGAAATTGATTATCTTATTGGTATTGACGGGATCTCCATGCCCTTGTTATTGCTGAGTGCATTCGTTATGCTGATGGCTATAGGTGCCTCCTGGAATATTCAGAAAAGTCCGAAGGGATATTTTGCCTTGCTCATGGTACTTAATATGGCCGTTATGGGGATTTTCTGCGCATTGGATTTCTTCCTATTCTATTTGTTTTATGAAGTCATGTTACTGCCACTCTACTTCTTGATCGGTATCTGGGGGGGTGCAAGACGCGAATATGCAGCTATAAAATTCTTTTTATATACCCTATTCGGGTCTGTATTTATGTTGTTGATTATCGTCGGATTGTATTTTTCAGTAATCAACCCCTTGACTGGAGCACATACCTTCAACATGATCTATATGATGAATCCACAGAATTATCTTGAGGGTTCTATTTTCGGCTGGGAAGGTTATCAGGAGATTTTGGGCATTTCCGCTCGTCTGGTCGGTTTCATTGTGCTCTTCTTTGCCTTTGCCATTAAAGTACCCATTGTTCCGCTACATACTTGGCTACCGGATGCGCACGTTGAAGCGCCAACACCAGTATCTATTATTCTTGCCGGTATTCTCCTCAAAATTGGTGGTTACGGTATCATCCGTATCTGTTACAGCATCTTTCCCGATATGGCAGCCTTATCCAATTGGTGGCTTGGGTTAATCGGTGTTGTTTCCATTATTTATGGGGCTTTGAATGCCTTATCACAAAAAGACCTGAAACGAATGATTGCCTATTCATCGGTTTCACATATGGGCTTTGTGCTGCTTGGTGTTGCATCGCTGACTGCAGAAGGTATTTCTGGCGCCATGTTTCAGATGATTTCGCATGGATTCTTATCTGCGGCACTCTTTTTCCTTGTCGGCGTGGTCTATGACCGTGTACACGACAGAAATATCTATAGTTTCCGTGGCCTAGCTCAAATTATGCCCAAATACACAGGTTATGTCGCTGTCGCATTTTTTGCGTCCCTAGGCCTGCCCGGCTTTTCAGCTTTTATTGGCGAAGCCTTTGTCATTATCGGTTCCTTCAATGCCGCGAGTATAGGAACTGGATTACCGCGCTGGATGGCACTAGCGGGATCCATAGGTATCCTATTAAGTGCAGCCTATTTACTTTGGACACTGCAACGCATGTTCTTTGGACAAATTCGCTTAAAAGGCGGAGACTCCTGGAGTAATGCACTTACAGACGTCAATTTACGGGAACAAGTGATCTTATTTCCTACCCTAGCGCTTGCGCTATTACTTGGAATTATGCCGGCATTAGTATTTAACAACCTAAATGCCAGTGTTCTGAATCTCGTGAGTTTTATCCAACAATTTATCTAATTCAGCATGCTTGCATTTAGTCCATATATCAGTTCTTTCATCGATCAGATTATCGTAAGCGTTCCTTATTTTAAGCCCGAACTGACATTGATCGTCACTTTTATTGGTACTATCCTCGCTAGTCTTTTTATTGACAAACACTGGAAGCATACCTCTTTTGTCATCACCCTCATTGGGCTATTGCTCAGTGGTTGTTACCTTGTGGGCCAGGGACTCAGTAAGGTCGAGGCAACAGGCTTCTTTGATATGATCCATATTGATGCATTTGCTGTAGCTGCACGTTTGATTATGCTGTTGTCGACAATGCTCATCTGTATCTTCATCCAACAACGGCAGCAAGACCGTCCCTTAGGCGACCTATACGCCGTGCTATTGGCCGCAACCCTTGGCCTGAACCTGCTGACGATGACGAGTAACTGGCTGATGATCTTTATCGCTGTGGAGACTGTTTCGATCAGCTCCTATATTATGGTTGGCTATTTTTCTTCCACAAAGGTTCAATCGGAAGCTGCTTTAAAATATGTCCTGTTTGGATCCATTTGTGCCGCCGTTATGCTCTATGGCTTGTCTTTACTATACGGTTTCACGGGAAACCTGAATTTTGATGCACCAAGCCACATTGCCGGCTTGATGGAAGCACCTCAGATTATGATCAGCATTGCTTTATTATTTTTGCTGACAGGTATTGGATTCAAACTCAGTTTTTTTCCCTTTCATGTCTGGAGCCCGGATGTTTATCAAGGTGCCCCAACAGTGATTACCACCTATCTTGCTACTGTACCCAAAATTGCGGTCGTTGTTCTTTTGTCCAAGATATTCTCCGCATGGCTCAATGTCTCCTTTTATTTCAGCGATTTTCTGACTTATGTGATCATTGCGATCGCCATCGCAACCATGCTGATTGGTAATTTAGCCGCTTTGCGTCAACAGGATGCCAAAAGGATGATGGCCTACTCTTCCATTGGGCATACGGGTATACTCCTTATGGCTGTATTGGTTTATCAAAATAAGGAATCAAATGTGCTCTTATTTTACCTTTCCATATACGCGCTGATGAATATTGCTGTATTTATCTTTATTGATGCCTTGGAAGCTAGTTTAGGAAATACCACGATTGAATCTTATCGTGGCTTAGGAAAGCAATTTCCCTTATTGTTTACTTCCTTTTCGATTGTTTTAATCGCTTTGGTCGGCCTACCTCCTACTGCGGGTTTTGTTGGGAAACTTTTGGTCTTTTCCAAAGTATTCGAGCAATACCAAAACTTCCAATCCTTTAGTTTGCTGGCATTACTCCTAGTGGGTGCATTGACATCTGTCATCTCCCTATTTTATTATTTTAAGATACCACTGAATGCGTTTCTAAGGGAAAATACGGGATCTCCAGCGGTTAAATTCAATGTGCTACTCTTGTGTATTGGAATCTTATGTACCGTGGCCGTGTTGATCTTAGGTATCTTTCCCGATTTATTACTTTCGGCATTCTAGAAAACAGGAAACTTCTTTCATTTTAATAAGTTTATCGTCCAATTCATTCCCTTAATGTCTGCGTTGAATAGTAAGAATAACTCCATAATATATTTTATATTTGTAACATGATTAGTGCAATAGCAAATCCAATTTTTCAGCGTGCTATCCAGGATTACCACGTATACGATCAGATTGATCATCCAATCCAAAATCCGTATGACAAACAATCTCTGGAACATCTCCTCTATTTAAAATGCTGGATTGATACCGTCCAATGGCATATGGAAGATGTTGTGCGTAATCCCGCTATTGAACCTCAAGAAGGCTTATATTGGAAAAGACGTATCGATGAATCCAATCAGTACCGCACAGATACCGTCGAGTACATTGATAGTTATTTTCTGCAAAAATTTCAAGATATACAGGCGAGTTCTACAGCGACAATCAATACTGAAAGTCCGGCATGGGCTATTGATAGACTTTCCATTCTGGCATTAAAAATCTACCACATGGAACAGGAAACATTACGCACAGATGCTTCCGAAGCACACATCATTTCCTGCCAGGAAAAACTAAACGTTTTATTGGAACAACGAAAAGATTTATCCCAAAGTATTGATGAATTGATGAGCGCCATCGCATCAGGTGATAAATACATGAAAGTCTATAAACAGATGAAAATGTATAACGATCCGGCATTGAACCCTGTCCTATATTCATCAGGAAAATAAAACATGTCCTTACCGCAACGGATCATAGTAACCCGATTTTCAGCTATGGGCGATGTTGCCATGGTCGCTTCCGTATTAAAAGAATTTTGCGTTCAATATCCTGATGTAGAAATTATTATGGTCAGCAGAAAATTCTTTGCGCCATTTTTTGATGGGATTAAAAACATACGCTTTCACGCGATTGAGCCCAAAACAATTCATAAAGGTTTTTTTGGATTAGTCAAGCTAAAAAAAGAACTGGCTCAATACGGCGCAGATGCTGTAGCGGACTTACATTTCAATTTACGCTCCCGCGTAGTCGATCTTTTATTTTCCTTATCGGGTGTAAAAATAAGACAACTTGACAAAGGCAGGGCTGAAAAAAAAGCCTTAACCCGCGAAAACAACAAAATTAAGGTTCCTTTAAAGCTAACGGTCGAGCGCTATGCAGATGTATTTCGCGCATTAGGTTTCAAATTTGAACTCAGCAATAAATTGGTTCTTAATTTGCAGGATGTACCCAAAGCTGCATTTAGTATGTTCGCGAATTTCGATCGAAAGAAAATTGGCATTGCCCCATTTGCGCAACATCGTTATAAGATTTTTCCGCAAACCAAGATGGAAAATGTGATAGAGATATTGACACACAATGGCTATGATGTTTTGTTGTTTGGCGGTGGTGAACAGGAATTCCAGATTGCGCAAAACTGGACGGAGCGATTTCCCAACACCTATAATACCATAGGCAAGCTTTCGCTGCGGGAAGAACTGGATTTGATTTCAAATCTAGATCTCATGATCAGTATGGACTCTTCGGGACTTCATATGGCATCGTTGATGGGTGTAAGGTGTCTTTCTTTGTGGGGAGCAACGCATCCTTATGCTGGATTCACCGGTTACGGGCAGCAGCTAACAGATTGCATCCAAGTTGAACACCCCAATAGACCGAGTTCAGTGTACGGCAACAAGCCCTGTGATTGTGATGGGATAGAAGCAATTGATTTAATTACACCGGAAATGGTGATTGAAAAAATAAGAGCAATAGGATGAAGATAGGGTTAATAACCATTCGATACGGATTGGATATCACCGGTGGAGCCGAATTCCATTGTAGAATGCTAGCTGAACGATTATCAGCAAAGCATGACGTGACAGTATTAACCACCACTATTAAGTTTTTAAATAAACCAGCGGAAGATTTCACTCCGGGCCTAGAAATTATACAGGGAATACCTGTGACGAGGTTCGTGACCGATAAAAATTTGCGTTCCGAAAAGAAAAGTAAAATCGCCCGGAAGATACGCCGATTGATCTATCGCTGGGGATTAGCAAAGCCTATTTTCTCCTTATTTCCTGTTTGGAAATTCAAAGTTGATGATGAATCAACCTATTTGGAAGGACATCCATTTTATTCGTCTTCATTACTTAACTATATTAGGGAATTCCAACACGATTTCGACAAATTCATTTTCTTTACTTACGAAAACCCACTAACCATATTGGGATCACTCCTTGTACCAGAGAAGTCTATTCTGATTCCCACTGCACATATGGAGAGCATGTTATTTAGAAGTATCAACACACTTTTATTTTCAAAAGTCAATCATATTGCCTTTAATACAGAAAGTGAAAAAGAAATGTGTTTAGAAATTTTCAGAAATTCGCTGGCAAAAAATACAATTGTTGGCATAGGCGTCAATCAAATAGATGACTTAGCAGCTGCGACAACCATCAGTGCCAAATATCAGATCAAATCACCATACTTACTTTATTGTGGTCGCATTACACCAGTGAAAATCAACAATTTTATGGCCTATTTTCTGAAATTAAAATCGGAAAAACAGATCGACTTGCAGCTTGTACTTACAGGAGAAAATACCATGGATGTTCAGCAAGATCCTGATATCATCTATACTGGTTTTGTAAGCGAGGAAGAAAAAAAAGCGCTAATGCTACAAAGCTTTGCCATTATTAATCCCTCACTCGCTGAGAGTTTATCACTATTGACATTAGAAGCGCTCCATTTAGGGAAACCAGTCATTGGTAACAAAAAGTGTGATGTCATGGTCGAACATGAACGCAAAAGTGGAGCTGTATTCTGTTATGATTCCTTCAACTCCCTAAGTTCCATTATCACATATTTGCAAGATCCAAATACAGATAAGAACATCATTGCGGCAAAAGCTAAAGAATATGTTTCTAAATATTATAATTGGGATTTGGTATTAAGTAAATTTGAACACATTTTTAAAGAAAGCTAAACCGGGTCAAGCATGATAACAATTGGATTTGACGCTAAACGATATTTTCTCAATCGAACAGGCTTAGGCAATTATAGTCGGGACCTTGTCCGTATACTGGAACAATATTATCCGGACAATACTTATTTGAAGTATACACCAAGATTGGACGATAATGATCTTTCGAAGAAGGCGCTTATCGAAGAAAAAATTCGTCTCCCCAAAAGCACATTTAACCGCGCTTTTCCCGCACTTTGGCGAAGCTTTGGAATAGCATCTGACCTGCTTAATGACGGTGTAGAACTCTTTCACGGGCTTACAGGAGAAATACCAAGGGGCTTAAAAGCCCGTGGAATTAAATCTGTTGTCACGATACATGATTTAATCTTCTTACGCTATCCCGAACTCTATAAACCCATCGATCGTTGGATATACAACAAGAAATTCCAATTAGCGGTTAATCACGCGGATAAAATTATTGCAATTAGTGAACAGACTAAATCAGATATCATCGATTACTATGCAATTCCCGAACATAAGATCGAGGTTATCTATCAGGGTTGCCATCCGGCTTTCAAGGTTCCAAAAAGTGACGACGAGCAGGACAAATTAAGGTTAAAATATAATTTACCCAAAGACTTTCTGTTAAATGTGGGTTCAATTGAAAAACGAAAAAATGTTTTACAAATTGTAAAAGCTATTCAGGATATCGATATCCCATTATTAATAATTGGTAAGAAAACGCCCTATCTTGAGGAGATTAACAGATATATTATAGCCAACAAATTGGAAAGAAAAGTCATTATAAAACAAGGGTTTACTATTGAAGAACTATCGACTATTTATTCGATGGCATCAATTTTTATATACCCTTCTATCTTTGAAGGCTTTGGTATCCCTATCATCGAAGCCTTATATGCTGGTACTCCTGTCATTACAACCAATTCGGGCGTATTTCCAGAAGCTGGTGGACCATCGTCTTGTTATGTCGACCCTTCAAATGTAGACGAAATAAATCTAGCGATCAAACGTATTCTGAGCGACTCTCAAACCAGTGCAAGGATGATTTCACAAGGACGTCACTATGTGCAAAAATTTAATGATGAAAAAATTGCATCAGAACTCATAAACTGTTATCAGTCCTTATTGTAATTTAGGCTGAACGGTATGCGTAAAATATTTATCCAAGACTTTTAATGCGATTATATCCTCTATTTTTTTATTTTTAAACTGAGCAATATATTCGTGTGCATTTTTTACGATCCTCCTAGCCGCATGATCATCTGCCATAAAATACCGTAATTTTTCCTCCAAATCAGAATAATCATCTTTAATACAAATAAAATGAACATCTGGAATTAGGCGTCCTTCCATAAACCAAGTCTCATATTTCGGCATAGGCATGACCGCAATAGAATTAGAGGACATAATCCACTTCAAATTTGTCGCAACATCGTTTCCCTCAAGCGCCAAAATAAATTTATAATCAAGGTGCCCGGCGATGGATAAATAATCCTTATCGGAAGATCGATTAGCCTTTTTGATATTGCACAATGGATGATCATAATACAATTGGTAGAATCGACTTCGATGAATCTGTCCAAAACCGCTCCTTCCGACCAACATATCTATTTTTTTATCAAAAGACACGTCATCCTGAAGAAAATTAAAATGTCTTGCTTTATCCAAATTTAAGACTACTGCATTGCTATTATTACCATGAATAGGTCGGCTCTTGAGTAAAGTCGGATGTGAGGGAATATGAATGATATCACCGGGCAAAATACTGAACCGCAATTTGGGGTTAAAAAACCTTAAATATTCCTTACTGTCGAAATAATAAACGCGTATGCGTTCTGGTACGCGATATTTGCCTATTTCAATGGCGTCCTGATCTAAAGGCTCAAGCCGTTCCAACTTATTGTAATAATTTACCCTATCATCAATATATGTGGCATTTTTGCGATAATAAGTGCTATCTAAACGCTTTGTCAGTTGGGCTTGAAAAAGACTATCAGGAACTAGCTCCCTAAGAATTGCTTTAATATAATAGTAAATCTTATTATTTTTATTTCGCAAAAAGATTCTTTTGAAATTCATCGATGTGCAATGCTTTTTCCTCAAAAATAAGTAAAAATAACTCTCCCTTAAAATAAATAAGCCTAAAAGTCTGTATCAGGTTTTACAACAGGAATACGCAGTTGTAGTTTCTTCCAATGGTTAGATTTGTCTTTATAAATCATGAGTTTACCTAATTTATACTTAAATTTCAGTAATCCTTTATAATCATCTTCAATGCAGCGATATGCCACATTCGGATTTTCTTTCAGAACTTCATTAATCGCTAATGTATAAACTGTTGGGCCTGTCATCGCATGTACATCATGTGGAAATCGATTCTGTTCAATATTATCCACAATCAGCTCCATCGTTCTTTTTAAAAAAGGATGTCCTTTATCAAAGATAAGTGCCCATTGTGCATACAGGCTCCTATTGTTCTCATGCGTTATTACCGCAACGTCATCGCTATTTAGATATTTATCGATGGAGACTAACAAATCACTATCTAAATCTATATAAATACCACCATATATATATAAAACAGCATAGCGAAAAAAATCTGCTTTGGCGGCCCCTATCTGAAGACGATGATAAGCTTTATTAATGCGCTCATCAAAATGTTCAGCAAAGAAGTCACTCACCCGTTGATCATCATAGAACTCATACGAATAATCCTTATTCTTTTTTAAAAATGAGCGAATATAGAGCTTCGTAAGCCAAGGAATCTTATTATCCTTAAATGTTTGAAATATATTTTTTGGAATTCCCATGATAATGAATAACTATAGGAAACTAGAAAGTCCGTCAGCACAGGATGTCAGCTTTTCTAATTTTGTCTTTTCTAATAAATGATCGTTTTGTGGTAGTGCTTTTCTAGACGCCTCCTTATGATATAAGTGATACCCAATTGCAGCAAACTTGATTAGTTGCCCTTTGAGTCCATAATTGAATAAACGTTCCACAAATTCACTGTCTTCCCGGCCCCAGCCTTCAAAAAGATTATTAAAACCATTCACTGCACGAACATCGCGCATGTAGAAGGACATATTACAAGAGCGTACTTTGCTTCTTTTATGTGCTAGGTTTTTCGCAGTCCATCGTGCTAAAAGAAGATTACGAAAACTACTTATTCTCTTTTCAAACCGACCAGATTCGAATCCCGCCTGAAACATATTCGGATACCTTAGTTGATTCGACTCAGTTAACAATTTAGCTGTTAATGCTTGATTCAGTAAAACCCTTCCACCTTGGATAAAATGTCCGACTTTGGCGAGTTTTAGATGGTCTTCAATAAAATTTGGTGCCATAAGGATATCACCGTCGACAAGTACAACATAGGGTGATTTTACTTGGGCTAGCGCTTGATTTCGAATACGTGCAACGCGAAAACCACAATCGTCCTGCCAAACATGGCTGATTGGAATTTCAGAAACCTGCTCATAACGATGGACAAGCTGTCTTGTTCGATCATCAGAACCGTCATCTGCAACAATAACTTGACTCGGCAAAACTGTTTGATTTAATGCAGACAATAGCACCAATTCCAATGCATCGGGCCTATTATACGTTGTAATAATTATTGAAGTTTCCAAAAAATAGCTATAAAACCGTAAGTGCTAATCAGATGATTTCAGGTATTTATCAATACCGTTATCACAATAGGTCAAATTTAGCTTTTTTGTTTTTGCAAACAAACAATTGTTGTTGCCTAAATTCTCTTTTGCATTTATCGCATGCCAGATGTGAAACACAATGCCGCCGAATTTTAAGAATCGTTTTTTGATGTTGATATTTAGAAGTCTAGCGACAAATTCTTTATCTTCCGGCCCCCAGCCCTTAAAGTCTTCATTATAGCCATTCACACGAATGGCATCTTCTCTCCAATAGGCCATATTGGCACCATGAATCTCCCAACGCTCGTTGCCTTTGTTTTTATAATTAAATTCAAAATATTTCCATAACAACTGAAAACGAAAAGCACTGAATAAGTTCGAAACTCCTTTATCGAATCTATTTACCTTTGTATCACGCTTCGTCAATTTTTTCTCGGAAAATTCCCGATCAAGGTAAATACGGCTGGCGCGTACCACCGATCCTTTTCGCGCAAACTTTCGATGATCTCGAATAAAATAGGGATGCAAAATTAAATCACCATCAATTTGGACAATATAATCGGATGAGGCTTTAGCAATGGCTTTATTTCTGATTTTCGCCAACTGAAACCCCTCATCTTCATGCCATACATGAATAAAAGGAATATTAAACTTACTTTTATATTCTGCCACAACTCGCTCTGTCTCCTTTCCAGACCCGTCATCAGCGATAAGGATTTCATCAGGAAGAACCTTCTGAAGCAATACACTTTCCAAGCATAATGCCAACGCCTCCGGCCAGTTATAAGTAGATATTATTAGAGAGATTTTCATTTATTCATCTATTGTTAAAAACAGCGTCCAAGACTTCATACTCTTTCTTTACGGTATGATTATTTCTCATATATTCAATGGCTTGATTCGATTTTATCTTATAAAATTCATCCTCCTGGAGCAATTCAATAATATGAGAAGCAAAAGCCTGTTCATCTAACGATATAAGACATCCATTATCTGATTTATTAAACAATCCATCGACACCACGTTGATTGGTTACAACCGGAATGCCAAAAGATAATGCTTCCAAAACCTTTATTTTGATTCCTGTCCCTGAAAGCATTGGACAGATCGCAACTTTAGCTTGCTCATAATATGCTGCAAGATCATCCACCAATCCATGTTTTATAACATTTTTCACGGTTGGAATATGTGCACAAATCTTTCCAATCACATGCAGTTCAACATGTGCAAGTAGCGGAAATACTTGTTCTAAAAACCACTTTATACTCGATACATTGTGTGGATTATCACTCGCCACATAAATTAAGTCTATCTTCTTTTCGCGTTCTTGAATAACAGGAGATGGCATTGAAACCGGAATTAATCGTACAAATTTATCTGCAAACTGTTCAAAAATATATTTTTCCTCAATTGAAAATGTCCATATCTCATTAAAAGAGGTCATCATAGACAACTCAGCTCCAAACATTTTACCCAATTGACGCATTGAAAAGTTTTCCTTTTCCTTTGTCTTATTTTGCAGCGTCAGAAAATCATGCGAATCTAAAATTGTATAAGATCCTATCAAATTCTTTACCAAACTACCAAATTCAACATAACTAATAATAACGTAATCATACTTATCATCGCTTAAAACCTTTTCAAATCTTCTTTGAAATGATGGCGAAACACGATCAATCAAATTGGAGTGGAAGATATTTTTAATCTCTTTTTGTAATTTATCACGAAAGAAATAACTAATCCTATTTTTTTTGGAAGATTTAAAAGGTAAAATAATCAGGTTAATATTTGGAAATTCGGATTGAAAAATAGCTTCATCACCTGTTCTCCAATTAATTGAGGATACAAAATCGATCTCAAAATTTGCACTTATCGTATTAAAATAAGTTAACAATTGCTTACACCTAGTCAAATTGCCTGCTTTCGAACTGTTAGGATTTTCAGGCATAAAGTATAATATTCTCTTTCTCTTTATTGTTTGCATTTATTCTTATTGAATAGGTAAAAAGCAGCATTTGCTTTTATAATAAATAATACGAATTATTCTCGGAAAATGCCACATTCTATTTGAATTTTTCTTTGCCGGACCAACTAAATCTCGCCTTCGCCCCGAAAACGCTTTGTGACGGTCTCCACCAAATTTAACCACCCTTTAGCCATATTTTCAAAACTGTACACCTCCATTGCCAAGTTGCCCTGAACGCCAAATCTCGAACGTAGCGAAGAGTCCATGATCAATTGTTCGAGGTACAGGGCCATCTCCCGGTCGTCCAATGCTAAAAAACCATTCTGATTATGTTTGATCAATTCATTTACCCCGGAACAAGTGGAAAAGCCAATACTTGGCAGGCCTATTGACATGGCTTCTGCTAAGGCTAATCCAAACCCCTCATATTTGCTGGGGAAAATAAAAATATCCGCATCCCGCATCTTTATCAGAGGATCCTCGGTGAATCCACGCAGAAAAACCCGTTCAGCCAATCCAAGATCACAAATTTGTGTATTCAATCGATCAAAGTCTGGACCTGTCCCCCAAAACTCCAAATCCCAATTGGGATATTTGTTTGCCAGGCCAGCAAAAATTGCAATGGCAACATGCTGCTGCTTACATTCTGTATCCAAACGCCCAACATGAATAATCTTATATCTTTCCTTGATACGGTCATGCCTAACTAAATCGCGGGAATCTACCTGCTGGATTGGATTGGCAATAACGTCGCATTGTCCCGAAAAATTAGACGGTAGAAAATCCCGATAGCTATCAAATAAGATCTGAACACCATTCAGATGATCGAAACTAGCGGTTAACAAATCAACCATATATGCTTTTCTCCCGCCTAGAACATTGGTATAATCGTAATCAGGTCTTCCATTCACCGAATCTATAATGGGGATTGACAGTGTATTTCCATAAGTAATCTCCAGAAGTGAGCCAATGGACATGGTAATAATCAAATCCGGCTTTAGTCCGTCGATATAATCTTTCCATAAAATCGCCCGCTTTCGCAGATTAAATTGAAATAATTTAGCTTCCCCCCCCATCCGTTGCTTCAATCGGCGGTTATACCACTTGCTGTATTTTTTGCGGGCCTTGTATTTCAACCATAAAAGTGGATTCGTCCCCTTATAGTTATAAATAGGAAGCTCGAGCTTCTGCTCCAAATTAGCGTCAAAGATATTCGTCACTTTCACCGACTTATGCAGCGGAAAAACTGGGGAGCCTTTTATGTTTTCATTGGTTGCAATCTCCACTTCATATCCATTTGTACTCAGTATGTTCGCTAACGTAGAACATATCTTTTCCGTGCCTCCTATTCCATTTAAAAAATACAAATGTTGTATTAGTAAAATCTTCATACGTCGAGATACTTATTTCTGATCCTTTGACGGACTTTTCTTCTTAGGCCAGCAATTGGAATAAACCTCACCCAAAATAAGCCTCGCTTCAATTTTTCAGCCCTCCTTTTACAATAATCTACGTAAAACGTATCAAAATCCCTATGATCTCGAGCTTCTACAAAATAGCTAAAAGGCACCGTTAATATTTCTTTATCGGCTTTGGTAAGATGTGGGCTTATATATTCTTGCATAAAATTTTGCAATAACTTAAAAAGCTCTTCCTTCTCAAGATCATTGAATGCCATTTTTAAATAGCGAAACTCAAAAGGTTCATGTTCGATAAATAGCGCTAGTTTTAAGGCTTTTGAAGCAAAAAGATCATGTTCCTTATAAAACTCCTTCAATAGTTCTAACCATATTGGGATCTGTTTCAATAAGCGATCCGTCTGCCGATTAATTTGCGTATGATTTTGATTCTCGTGCTGTCTATAAAAATATACTGCGCCCGGATTGAATCCGATCTTATCGGTCATCAAAAAGAGACGATGTGAAAACAAGCCATCCTCGCAGGGCTGAATTCCTTCAGGAAAACGGATATGGGGATAAGTGTCCAATAAGGTCTTTTTGGTCAGCAAACCGCATGTCGGTACAGCAGTCAAACGTGGCGCCCGGGAACAATAAGGCTCCCCCAAAATCAGCAAATCAAAATTTTGCTGTTTAGCAATCGCTAAAGAAGCTGACAAAAAGGTGCGTTCAATACTGTCATCAGAATCTAAAAAATAGACATATTCTCCGCTCGCATGAATGAGGCCGTTATTTCGAGCGACAGAAACGCCCGAATTTTCCTGGTCAAAAAAATAAATGCGAGCATCCAATGATGCATACTTCCGACAGATTTCAGCCGAAGAATCACTGCTACCATCATTAACGAGTATGATTTCGAAATCTTGTAATTCCTGATCAAGCACACTTTGGATCGTCTCGTCTAAATATTTTTCGACATTGTATACCGGTATAACTACCGAAACAGCAACCGGACGAGGACAATCCATACAACCATTTTTTACCATCATTAATCTTTAATATACAAAAATAGTAACAGAAATGATATATTAAATGCTGAAATCATTTTAATGATTTCTCGATCCTGTCTTTATTCAATGTAAATTCCCGGTATCTGAACTCACCAGATTTATTACCGATCATTGCTCCCATTTTAATTAAAGATTCGTTGCTGCCCATTGGAAAAATTGAACTTCTATAGGCATTATTTTTCAACAGCGGCTTCGGTAATACTTTGAAATTTAATCCATCTTTGGAATACCCAACGTACAATAGTTCCGCGGTATATCGTTTCACATCACCCACAGCAATACAGAGAAAATAATAACCATCGGCAAATGTGGCCTGAATATGCCATGGTGAATTCACTCGTCCCTCCTTTAACCAGGGTCTATTTAGAAAATTTATGATTTTGCTTTCTTTAAACCCTGTGAAATTAATGCCATCGGTAGATGTTCTACGAACAACATAAGAAGGGTCTTTACCTTTAAAATTTTTCGAATTAAAATTCAGCTCAATTTCATAACTCAAAAACTCCTTCCCGTCATGAATAAACGAAGGGGACAATAGATGATCATCTTTGGGCGTAAACGGAGGGTTGCTGGTAAAGGCGACATTCAAATTCGACCACTTTATACCATCTGTAGAGGTTTGTTGTACAATAGTGCGATGTGCATTTTGTTTCAATCGATCAAAATTGGTATTACTTAACACACATTTGCCTTTCAAAGCCTGCGCAGTGATAAAACTACCCCTATAGTAAAGATAAAACTGATTATTTAAGTAGATCCAATCCACATCTGACCAGAAACCCTGAATCGGATCAACCTTGTTTTCACCGAAACTTTCTGTCGGAAAGGGAGCATTGATAATTGGATTGCTCAATCCCGGAGGATTTACCCAATCAACACCATCATTGGATACAACAACACTTGGATTTTCAAATTTCTTTGAGTTTTGATTCGTTCCAACTGCGCCAAAATAAGGCGTGAAAACCATCCAATACTTGTATCCATTCAGCTTATTTGGAAAATAGAGAACATCCGGATGACAATAGCTGGCATTTGCACCCGAGATATCTATAAAATCATTGGCATTTTTTAGGCCTTTAAAATTAGCGTCAGCAACAGTATGTATATTGACCAAACCTTCATCACTATCAAAAGTAACTGAATCAATGGGTTCAACAGTCCAAATAGGAGCTTCAACATCCTGCGCAAAAAAGTCCTCTGGACGGTGGCAAGCCACGAGAATAATACTTCCATAGAGAAGTATCAAAAAATTACGAATCATAAGTAAATATCAAACGGTAGAAACAAAAAAATGCGACTTGGCTAACGATGTTTTTCAATAAATAAAATAAGCTGACGGCAAATAGCTAGATAAAACAAATTTTTGTTTTTCGCTGCGAAATTAGCATAATTTTATCAAAGTAAAACAACGATTTTCTTTTTTAAATCACCAAGACAACAAAGACCCAAAATCAATCTAAAAAATTCGTTATCAAGACTTTCATTTTGCCGTTATAGGCACTAAAAAAACCACAATGCTTTTGCTTTGACACGATATTAAACGTATCACTTGAGGTAAAAAAACTATTCATAATGTAATATACTTTTCAAAACTTACTGTATTATTATTTGTATTCATACGCAAGCCTGCTCATTGTGCAAACACAATGAACCGGAACAACAAGCGTTATTATCTATATTGGTATTAAGAATCAAAAATTTTAATCATGGACAACAGTAAAAAACTTTATATCATCCGACATGCAAAAGCCGAAACTATTCCGGGCATAAACGATTTTGATCGTGCGCTTACATCCGACGGTATACAACAGGCCAAACAAGTTGCGGCTAAGCTGTCGGCAAAATTGACTTTAGATGAAAACAGTATCGTGATCAGTTCGCCAGCCAATCGCGCACTCCAGACAACACGTATTTTTCTAGATGTCATGGGCTCTTCTTCTTTTGATATCCAAATTGAAGAAACAATTTATGAATGTACGTACAAGCATTTGCTATCCATTATAAATGCTATTCCGGATCATATCAATCATGTACTACTCTTTGGACACAATCCAACGCTGACTGATCTAGTGGAATACCTGACCCGAAAAGCGGCCTATTTACGCACCTCATCCTGCGCAGAGATCAAGCTCGATACCGGTTTCACCTTTCAGATGCTCAGCGGCAATTGTGCCGATCTTGTGCAAATAATTGATTAAAATCCGATCAAAGAACAAACTTATCTTCAGATAAGATCAGCTTATCACTTGCCCACATTTGATTTCAGTGCCCTATCAATCACCAAAGGCACTGAAATCAAATCCAAATCATGTGAATACACCACAAATTTCTCAACCCTGCAGGGATCAAATTTTCCCTTAAATTCTTTCAGTCCCTTTGGTTCACGGAAGTAAGGATTACTTTCATAAAGAAAACTGATCAAACGTTCAATTAGCCCTTTCTTCTTGTCAAATCCTGAAAAAGGAGTCAGTCCCCTATTAAAAAAAGAATAACCTTCCTCTTTACAATACGCTAAAAAACGGATAATCAATACAACAGCCTCGTTAATAATTACTTTTTCACTACCTTCGTCCTATGGCGAATCAATTGCAATTTGAAAATTCACCCTACCTTAAACAGCACGCACACAATCCAGTAGATTGGATGCCCTGGGGGCCGGAAGCTTTAAAAAAAGCAAAAGACGAAAATAAACTGATCATCGTAAGCATTGGCTACTCGGCTTGCCATTGGTGCCATGTGATGGAGCGTGAAAGTTTTGAAAACTCAGCCATCGCCCAAACCATGAATACGTTTTTCGTATCGGTCAAAATCGATCGTGAAGAGCGCCCCGATATTGATCAAGTGTATATGCTTGCCGTGCAACTGATGACCAACGCTGGCGGCTGGCCATTGAATTGTATCTGTTTGCCCGATGGAAGACCTATTTACGGTGGTACCTATTTCAAACCGCACGACTGGCAGAATATCTTATTGCAAATTGCACAAATGTGGGCTGAGAAACCAGAAGTTGCATTCGAATATGCCGAAAAGCTAAACAATGGTATTCAACGGGCCGAGAAACTTCCCATCAATCCTATTCCAGCGCAATACACAATCGACGACTTAAATGAAATTGTTGCCCCTTGGACCGAGATGTTCGATAAAAAAGAAGGTGGTTATCAAAGAGCGCCCAAATTTCCGCTACCAAACAATTGGTTATTCTTCCTAAAATATGGCGTACTTGCCGACGATCGGGAGATCTTAGATCATGTCCATTTTACATTAAAAAAGATAGCATCTGGTGGTATATATGACCAGATCGGAGGTGGCTTTGCCCGCTATTCGGTGGACCATTATTGGCATATTCCCCACTTCGAAAAAATGCTTTATGACAATGGCCAGCTACTGTCCCTGTATGCCGAAGCTTATCAACAAAGTCGGGATCCATTCTATAAACGGATTATCGAAGAAACGATTACTTGGGCCGAGCGTGAAATGCTTGCTCCAAACCATGGTTTCTATAGCGCTTTAGATGCCGATAGCGAGGGCATTGAAGGGAAATACTATTCCTTCTCCAAAGCTGAATTTGACGAGGTATTGGGCGATGATGCCCCCCTACTCGGGCAATATTTTAACATAACCGAAGTCGGCAACTGGGAGGAGGAGAAAACCAACATTCCTATTTGCGCCATTAATGCAGACCAGTTAGCAACAAAGGTCAATATGTCAGCTGACGAATGGGCAGATTTTCTAAAAATTTCAAAGAAAAAATTATACAACTATCGTGAACAACGGATCCGTCCGGGACTCGACCATAAGCAGCTGACCACTTGGAATGCGCTATTTCTAAAAGGACTAATAGATGCCTATCACAGTCTTGGATACAGCCATTTCCTTGAACTCGCTTTAAACAATGCCCAGTTTATCTGTACACATCTTATTCAAGACGATCTCCAGTTATTGCACCAACCAAAAGATAACAATAGAGCGATCGCAGGCTTCTTAGATGACTATGCATTCACTATTGAAGCCTTTATAGCATTATATGAGGCGACATTTGACCTCAATTGGCTCACAAAAGCAAGACAGCTCGCTGATAAGGCCATTGCATTCTTTTACGATGGATCACAAAAAACATTCTACTATACATCGTCGCAGGCAGAGGAACTCATCGCACGGAAAAGCGAAATTATGGATAATGTAATTCCATCCTCTTCGTCGACAATGGTTCGTCAGCTGAAACGATTAGGTTTGCTTTTTGATGATGAAAATTACATCGCCATTACAGACCAATTGCTGGCGAATGTATTCCCGCAAATCAAGACTTATGGTTCGGCTTATTCAAATTGGGCAATATTATTGCTAGAAGAAATATATGGAATCAATGAAATTGCATTGACGGGGGATAAAGCAATGGCTTTCAAAAATGAACTCGGCAACTATTATATTCCAAATAAAATTGTTCTTGGCGGTACAGAAGAAAATCTTCCATTGCTCGAACATAGAGTCGGAAAGGAGACAAAAGCATATCTTTGTAAAAACAGGACCTGCAGTCTACCACAGGATTCCATACAAGCGTTAATAAATTATATTTAATAAACGGTAGCCTCGGGCTTCCAAAAATCAAAATCAGATGGCTATAAAAGCAAACGACGTCGTAGCATTGACGTACAGACTTCACACAGTAGAAAACGGTGAAAAAGTTTTCGTTGAAGAAACAACTGCAGAACAACCTTTAGATTTCTTATATGGTGTAGGTATGATGTTACCTAAATTCGAAGAAAACATCGCAGACTTAAACGTTGGTGATAAAATTTCATTTGAATTGGCACCGGATGATGCTTACGGTCAAAAAGATGACAAGGCATTCGCACAGTTGCCAGTAGATATGTTCAAAGAAACAGGTTTACCTCCAGTAGGAGAAGTATTGCCTTTGCAAGACAACCAAGGAAACCAATTCCGCGCTGTAGTAGCTGAGGTTACTCCAGAAGTAGTTGTCGCTGACTTAAACCACCCGATGGCTGGCAAAACATTAAATTTCGATATCGAAATCTTAACTGTACGTCCTGCTACTGAAGAAGAATTGTCTCACGGGCATTCACATGGTGTAGACGGCACACAAGGTCACTAATCCTGACCCAAGATACAAAAAAACAAAGCCGGGTGNNCACCCGGCTTTGTTTTTTTGTTCTTTAAAAATCGTATTTTGTTTTTAAACACACGAACGATGCTAACATTTGCAGAAAAAGTAGTTTTATTCAATAAACACCTTCATTATCAAGGAAGTCTTCCCCCAGAATTCAATGTTATCAACCCCTACCTTGATAACCCCGAAACATTAGTCGTAATGGAACAGTTCTACCAGAAATATTACAATGATAATCTAACCAGAAAATTCATTATCGGCATTAATCCGAGCAGACACGGTGCTGGTGTAACGGGAGTTCCTTTTACAGACACCAAAAGATTAGCTAGTGCATGTGGCATAGAGATGCAATCCGCACATACCCATGAAGTATCTTCGGTTTTTATGTACGATATGATTGAAGCTTATGGTGGCCCAGAGATCTTCTACAAACAGTTTTACATCAATTCGCCATTTCCCCTCGCGATTGTCCGAGAAACAAAACCCAACAACTGGATCAATGCAAACTATTACGACGACAAGCAACTTTTTGACATGGTCCGCCCCTTTATGTTGGATTCCCTAAAACAGCACATTTCCATGGGCTTGGTCACAGAGGAGGTCTTTGTCCTCGGAAAGAAAAATGCAACCTTTCTCGCCAAGATCAACAAGGAAGAAAAGTTGTTTGGAAAAATGACCGTCCTCGACCATCCGCGCTATATTCAACAATATAAATCCAAAGACAAACTGCATTTTATCGATAATTATATCAACTTGCTAAGCGGCTTATAAATTAGAGGCGAAGTATTTATTTTTGCTAGCATCGTCATAAAGAATGATAACCTTAGCCCCCTGGAGAAGCACTCCACGACTATGGCCCTTCAGGCGATTGGCTTCATTGGCAACATTCACAGCATAGACCTTACCCGCATAAAATTTGCTTACTTCCGGAAAAATGGTATGCCCTACAAAGATTTTTCGAGCACCATATACATCCATTAACTTTTCTAACTCTGTTTGTGGCAAGGGAAGATATTTTTCTTCTTCACGAACCATTCCGCGGTACCATAGTGGCCCCTCACTGCCAAATAGGAAAGTAGCAGCTTTCGATTTTTGCCGTTCTTCCTTCTGTTGAAAAAGATGATGACGTACCGAGTCATTGACCGCTGAGATCGACCATTGAGGATCCAACATCGCTGCACTTAGCCCGGCATGAACAAACAGATTATCCCCGATCTTTTCCATGGTATTCTTTGTCTGTAACCATTTCCCCAACTCCGTATTTACTGACCAAAAGTCACGATAATCCCTACCTACCTTCTCTGCTAAAGCTTTGTATTTTTCTTGCGTATATTTATAATTTCCGCGTAAAACCATCTCTTCATGATTACCAAATAAAAAGTGGACCTGCCCGCCAGCTTTTGCAGCCTCGTATTCAAGTTTATAGATCAACCAAAAGATAGGCAAAACATCTTTCCCGCGGTCAAACACATCGCCTATGATGACAAGCTGATTACTCCCAAACGTCCACTCGTAGTTTAACCCTATGACCTTCTGCGCGTTGAGAATCGAATAGAAAGATTCAAAATCACCGTGCGGATCCGACAAGACCACAATCTTTTTGCTTGGACGATAGGACCAGGCAGGAGCCACCATGGGATGACGCCAAACTTCAAATTGGTGCTTACCGTCTTCCGTCGAAACCTTAAAGGCTTTTATATGCTCCGATTTTTCGGACAACACCTGACCATGTTCCACACGGATACAACTACTGTCACCATTTTCATAAAAAAAATAAGGACCGTCAAACTTCCCCAATTCCAAAGCGCTTTGGGCAACAGTACCTTGCATAACGCCAAATAGAACAAACAAATACCAGATCACGGCGATTCCATAGGAACCACCGTGCTTTGCTTTTAAATGAATTTTCATACGATATTAATATCCTTCATTCTGAACAATATTATTATTTGCATCAATTTCAACCCTTGGAATGGCCATTAAAGTTTTAAAAAATGTCCGATCAAAGGATTTTGTTTCCGGTCTCAATGAAGGTGAAACATGGGCAGCGCCCTTTCGTTCGATACGCATATTATTGCGCATAGCATCAAACAAACGATGCCCCTCCCCTACAAGTTCACGACGGCGTTCTTCCATAACGCGTTCTAAAGTAACTACACCACTAATAGATTTTGCCGGATTTGCACGTGTAACAATCGCATTCAAATACTTTAAAGCATTCGCATTGTCACCTAGCTTCACCGCCGATTCAGCAGCAATCAGGTAAGCTTCCGAAAGACGAAGCACCGGGATATCTGCAAACTCCGGGTTCTCCCCATCAGCTGTATTGCCCGGATACTTATTTAGATAATAATAATCAACTTGCTTGCTGGTATATTTGGTAATGATTTTATGACGTACATCGTTTGCATCATTCTTAATCAGATTCATATAATCATCCGACAGAATAATATCATTATACCCATTACGCCATAATAAATTGCCGATCCCCTCTTTTCCTGGCCCACTTTCTGTCTTTAGAACGGATAGTCCAAACAAAATTTCACTGGTAAAATCCTTTGACCAAACAGTGGCATACTCACTATTCGTCCACAGGATGTATTGCCCTTTTGTCGAACTCTGTGCCGCTTCGGCATCTTTAATGAATTGATTTGTCAGCGCAAAAGCCTTTGCATGATCTCCCGTGTAGAGATAAGCTCTGGCGAGTAGTAGTTGAGCACCAAATTTATTCAGCTTACCATTCTTTTTCGCTGCACTTAACAAGTTCACTGCGTTTTCCAGATCTTCAATCACCTGTTTGTAAACATCCCTAACCGAATTTCGCACCGGTTTATTGGTAGAAGCATGTTTCTCAGTTTCGATCGGTACGCCTAAAGAAGCGCCATTGTCTTTTGTGTAGGGAGCTCCAAAAACTTTCACCAGATCAAAATGGGCCATTGCTCTAAGTGTGAGGGCCTGACCTTTGATATCTCCCAGCTCTTCCGTCATTTGGCCTTCTGGAACACCATTTACATAGGTCAAAATACCGTTGGCATTTCTTAATACGCGATAGGGTTGATACCACAATGAACTAGGTGTATTATCTTTATTAAAGTCAAAAAGATAATACTTTGCAGCTCTTTTTGTATCACCATTAGCCAACATATCTTCTCCTGTCACATCCCCATAATAGGTCATTCTTGCGCCATAGTATTCATATCCGCGCATAATATCATAAATACCATTTAAGGCATATCCCGCATCACGAACAGATTTTATAGCCTGCGAACTTTCTGTTGATGTACTCGGTTGCGCTTTCTCCAACCATTGGTCACCGCATCCCACCAAAAGAGTGGAAGAGAGCAATACCATTGATAATATATTTTTCATAGTCTTTTTTTAGAATTTAACATCCAAACCAAAGGTTACTGTCTTCAATTTAGGGGACTCAAAATACACGGTACCATTTACAGGTACTTCCGGATCATAGTTTTTGTAGGCTGCAAACGTCAATAGGTTTACGCCCGAACAATATGCCCTAATATTACTTACTTTGAGGCGACGCGAGATCTGCTGTGGCAAAGAAATACCAAAAGTCATATTCTTCAATCGAATATGATCCGTAGAATGGACACGACGTGTATTGGCCACACTACTCATATCGTAAGTATTCCCGACCATAAACATCTCGATATCGGTTACGTCACCAGGCTTCTGCCATCTCCGTTCATAATACTGTGGTATATTATCATAGCCAGTTTTTCCGCCTAGTTCAGTCTTGCTTGCACCACTGTCATAGGAGTTGCCGCCAAGTGAATAAGTCCAGGTGAAATTCAGATCAAACATCTTATACCGGAACGTATTGGTAAACCCACCGATCAGTTTTGGATCGACACTTTTGTAAAGAATACGATTAGCTTTAGTATAATCCTCTGTAATATCCCTTGATCCTAAATTTGAAGGGTCATTGACATAATATTGAGGTACCCCAGTCTCCCGGTTTATTCCAGCAAACTCAATAAGATAATAACTATACCAAGGCTGGCCTATACGATGTATTGACGTACCATCGCGTAATTCCTCACTACCATCGGCCAAAGCTATTGTCTTATTTTTGTTCATACCGAAATTCAAACTCGCATTCCATTTGAACGCTTTGTCACGTAGAATATCTGCATTCAGATCCACTTCGATACCCGAGTTTCGAATTGCTCCAATGTTTGTCAGGTAAGATCCGAAACCCGTTGTTAAGGAGGTCGGCATATCATTCAATAAATCTGATGACTGCCTTCTATACCATTCGAATGTAAGTCCCAATCGATCAAATAAACGAACATCCAAACCAATATTAAGGTTATTCTGTTTTTCCCATCTTAGGTTTGGATTTCCGATCTGTGTTTCCCTGATCCCCGGATTATTCCCATACGGATAGCCAAATCCTGTTAAATCCATGTAGGTGAAATAACTTGAAGGCAAAGTACCGTTTGTACCATAAGACACCCGAATCTTTCCATCTGTCAGCACATCGTTCAAAGAGTCCATAAAACTCTCTTTCGTAAACTTCCATGCGCCTGACAGTGACCAAAATGTGCCCCAACGGCTGCTCCGATGAATCCTTGAACTACCATCCATGCGCACACTTCCTCCTAAGAAATACTTATCATCATAATTGTAGTTGGCGCGCGAAAGATACGACAGCAATCGCCATTCCGTATTCGACCCGGAAAGATCAGTGAGCACCGAACCATTGGAAAGTACAATCTTTTCTACCGAAGGGAAGTTATCTTTGGCCCCATCCATCCCATCTCTGCGGTAACGGTTGACTTCATAACCGCCCAAAACATCCAAATGGTGTTTCGCCGCAAATGTCTTGGTATAGGTCAAGCTATTACGCCACACCATTTGATTATAGTCGGTAAAACTTGTAGACAATGAACCATTTGTCTTCTCACCATCTGAAGTCCGCGGATCAGACCAGGAGTTGTATCGAGTCGTTGTATGATCTAAACTGAAGGTTGTATTGAAAACGAGACCATCCATAAACTTATAGTTTGCAAAGACGGTATTGAACGATCGATCTGCTTTTTCCCGACGGTAATTATACAATGATGATGCTTTCGGATTACGTGGACCATTGGAGAAAAAATCCAAAAAGAAGCTACCGTCTTCATTATATACAGGTTCGGAAGCAGTCAGTTTGTGACGTGATGAATAGATCGGTGATGTGTAAGTTCCGCCTTCCGAATTAACATCCTGGTTCACATTTGAATATAAAATATTAGCCCCAAGTTCTAGCTTGTCGCTCATTTTGTATTTCACATTCAAACGACCTGTTAACCTTTCAAAACCAGACTGATAAGACAAGCCTGTTTGATTGGTATAGCCCAATGATGTATAGTATGAGACTTTGGAATCCCCACCGGAAGCTGACAAGTCTGCGTTTCTAAACGGTGAATTGCGACGAAATAGTTCCTTTTTCCAATCTGTCCAGCCGCTCCAGGGTTGCGGTGCATATTTATCAATATTGTTTTGTGCAAAATCTTCAATCAATGTTTCGTCAGTCAACTTGTCGATATAACGTGCTTTGTTGCGAAGCCCTTCAAGTAGCATTTCGCGCCGTTGCGGACCATTCATTACCTCACGAAAATCTGTCGCTTGACTGGAAAGCCCATAGTCACCTTTGAACGAAAATACAGGTTTCCCGGCCTTGCCCGATTTGGTTGTGATCAAGATAACACCGCCTGCTGCCCGGGAGCCATAAAGCGAAGCTGCTGCCGCATCTTTTATCACCGTAATCTGCTCAATATCTGCATTACTCAAGGTAGACATGACATCGAGACCAGCATTGTTTGAACTGCTAGAAGAGATATCGCCCGACATCACTGGCACTCCATCGATAACAAAAAGCGGCCTATTGACTGCATTGATAGACCCCATACCCCGTATTCGAATATCCGTTGAACCTCCTGGCTGACCCGATAGGGAATTAACCTGCACTCCAGGTGCATTACCTTGGAGCATTGTCGAAAAATCTACTGCTGGTACATCTGACATACGCTCTGTACGTATTGTTGAAGCAGAGCCAGTATAGTCCGATTTCTTAAATGTACCATAACCAGTGACAACGACTTCTGCCAGATTCGATAGACTTGGATGCATGCTAACATTCAAGACATCTCCGTTCACTTCTACTTCTTTACGCTCATAGCCAACAAAACTAAATACCAGAATTGACCCTCTGCTTACAGCAATTGTATAATTTCCATTGGCGTCTGATGCAGTTGCTTTTTTTCCGCCCTTTACGGCTACACTTACCCCAGCAAGCACTTTGCCATCCTGATCGGTAATTTTGCCCTGAACAGGGCTTTGCTCTGCTAGCCAGCCTACATTTGTGAGCGGCGCATACTGCTCGAGACGACTGTTATCACTAATCTTCACAATAATAGAATTGCCTTCTTTGATGTAGCTAAGACCTCTAGGAGACAACAGTTCATTTAATGCCCGGTCTAAGGAGAGATTATTAAAATCCACACTGACCTTAGGACTATTGCTGATAATTTCTGATTTACATAATACGGTATATCCAGTTTGTTTTTTGATTTCCCGAAATACATCAACAATAGGACTATTCTTCTTTTTTATACGCACCGTCTGAGCGAAACTTCCAGCTTGAAGCTGCACGATACTAAACAAAAGAAGCATAATAATCATTTTCATAATAATGAGGTATTTATACTTTTTCATTACATTTGGTTGGTTTTGTTAGTTTAATAAACAGTTGAGTAAGTTTTATTATATCTCGAACCAATTTGCTGGGGAAGTGCCACCTTCCTCAGCTCCTTAAAAGGACGAAATAATGATTTAATGTATTCTTATTTCATCAATTTCACCCTCCTTCCTTCAATCTGAACTTTTATTTTATCGTCTGTCATTTTGATAATCTTAAGTACCTTATCAAAATTGTCCAAACGCGATACTGATCCCCATAACCTAATTTTCGACACACTTGGAGCTATTTCGATATCAATATCATACCATCTCGCTATTTGTGTCAATGCCGTTCCCAAAGGTTCATCGTTAAATGTAAACTCATTATTCTTCCAGGCAATACTTTCCTCTACAGCGGCTTGTTGAACAGAGAGTTCTTCGCCATTCACCAAAGCCTGTTCTCCGGGAACAAGCAGTCTTTCCTTTCCTATAGGCACAGATACCTTTACTTTACCTTCCAACAAAGACACTTTTGATTCCTGCTCTCCCGGAAAAGAATAAACATTGAAATGAGTTCCCAATACTTCGACTTTCTCTTTATTGGTCACAACCACAAAAGGTTTATCCCGCATCTTTTCGACCTCAAAGTAAGCCTCACCATCTAATTCTACAACACGTGTTTGGCCTATAAACTTGTTGGGATAACGCAAGCGCGTATCGGCATTCAACCACACCTTAGTACCGTCAGACAGGGAAATCTGATATTGCCCACCTCTAGGTGTTGACAAGACCATCATCTGTCCTTTATCTTCTTTTGTATTCACTGCAACCGAACCATCGCTATACTGGATCTTACTTCCCATTAAAATCCCACTATAACGCCCATCCAGGTCTACATGCGTTCCGTCGGCAAGCTGAAGCCTTGCCTTATTGGCTCCGGGTACAAGATCTTTAGCCAGGAGTATCGGATCAACAACAGTTTGAGCTTGTTCATCTTGTTTCATTTTCCAAGTCCCCAGCCCAATTAAACCGATGATACATGCCGCAGCAGCAGCATACAACCGATATTTTTTGAACCAGCTCACCTGCTGCTCAGTTGACTTTACGTCAATTCGATCTAAAATGGTCGACAAAACCCTTTCTTCTGCCTTTATTGCATCAGCCTCAAAAAGACTTTCATAAATTTTAAGTTCTTGCTGAAGGTTTTCTGGATTTTCTAACTCCATTAACATGCTCTGCAATTCTGGGTATTGTTCAAATAACAACCGGAGTTCCACATGTGTATCAGGATGAATTTCACCCTTTAAATAGGAGTTCAGAAGTGTTATAATGTGGTCTGTACCATGCATACTTTTCGTCATCGTTTCTTTCGTCAATAAAAACACGGCGACTCACAGAATCTTACATAAAAAAGTAAAAAAATATTAAACAGGTAAAAAAACAGCGCAGAAGCTTAGAAAACCAATCAGAAAATAAAAAGATAAGGGTCAAAACAGAATAAATAGCGGGGTATAAAATCGGATACGCCCCGGCTAATTCTCGCCGACTAAAGATAAAAACGCGAGGAGCGTTAATGCATTTTTAGTCCCCAACAAGGTTCGTATGGTATGTATCGCACGGGAACGGTTTGTGTATACAGCAGTTGGGCTCATTTGAAGCTCTTCTGCAATCTCTTCGACAGTCTTGTCTTCAAGATAGGTCATATTAAAAACTTCCCGTTGTTTTTCCGGAAGCTTTCCGACCTCAATAAATATAGAGTGGATTAACTCCGCATGAATCATTTTTGAGAAAACGTCGCGATCATCTACCAACAGATCCTCATAATTTGTCAAGGATTCATGGATGCCTTTAGAACGCTCCGACCGAATAACATTCAGACTCGCATTCTTTGCCGAAATATAGATAAAGGCCTTTAGATTTTCCATTGTATAAAAATCAGACCTACGCTCCCATACCTTAACGAAAACATCGGCCACGATTTCCTCGGCCACACGGTTTTCCTTCAGATAACCAAGTATAAAGAATAACAGTTGTTTATAGAATTTACGATAAATCGCAACAAATCCTTCCTGGCCATCTGTCTTCAAACTGTCTATCAACTGCGAATCTGTCATTAGTAGTAAAATATAAACCACAAGTGGTGAATAGGTTAGCGCCTCTATTTTGGGCTAAATTAGAAAACACTTTTTAGAATACCAAGCAGTTAACAATAATTTAAAGTCGACAATCGCCCTTCTTATAACTTAGTCGCACGAAGCATTTCACGCTTGCCAGGTGCACCAGGCGTCTTCTCTATTGAAAAGCCCAATGCTTTCATACTGCGTTTGAGGTTTCCGGTAATAGCATAAGTCACAAAAACACCGCCAGGTTTAACAAACTGCGCGATATGTCCCAAGGCAGCATCATTCCACATCTCAGGCTGATGCACTGCCGCAAAAGCATCAAAATAAACAACGTCAAATAAGCGATCCGATTGGAAATTCATCAATAAGGTATGGTCAATATGAAGCTTTAAGTACGCGTTAATCTGTACGTTTCCCAACAAAGCCTGCTCGTATGCATTCAAATAGCTTGCCCATACGGTCGGATGTACCGTCGCCTCATAGCCCGTTGCGGCAATAGTGGACAAAGGCAAGGGAAAGCCCTCTATTCCGACATATTCCACCTGAACGGATTTATCGCTAAGAAAGTCAGCTGTTTGCAAAAAATTCAACCCTGTCCCGAACCCAACCTCTAGGATCCCGACGTCGATTGCCCCTGTTGTTTGTACATAGTGGTCAAGCCCTGTTTTTATAAAAACATGCCTGCTTTCCTGTACCGCTCCGTGTTTAGAATGATAACATTCACCTATTTCCGCATTAAACAACGTTTTCGAACCGTCTCCTGTCGTTACAAATTCCATTTTCTTTAAATATTTCAACCAATAGATCCTTAAAAGCAATGCCTCATTAATGCTGTCGCTAAAGATAGCTTTTTAAAATTGATCACCTAGCACGCACAGCATATAGTGCCTTATGTTGATCAAAGATAAAAAAGCTAAAGGATGTAATCAAAGAAAGCCGTTCTTTTCGGCAATGCATTTCAATAATGAATAGATACGCATAAAGTAATTTAAAAAGATTACTTTAGCATCCTAAATACATTAACTATTGTAAAACCTAATGAAATATTCTGCAAAAACTTTTATACATAACTATGGAAGCATTTTACTATTGCTTCTTGGGATCAGTATTGGAAGTTTGATCGGCATCTTCTTTCCGCATATCGTCAACAATCTTAAACCGATCGGTGACATTTTCCTAAACCTCCTCTTTGTCAGCGTTATACCATTGGTGTTTTTTGCCATATCCTCATCTGTTGCGAATATCAATGGCGACAGTGTACTGGGAAGGATCATCGGCATGATGTCCTTCGTATTTGTACTGGGTATTGTCGTCGCCGGACTGTCAAGCATCTGCTTCCTTTACCTCTTTCCAGTAGATGCTCCACTGGCTATTGAACAAACAAACAAAATCATAGAAACAGTTGTTCATGATTCTTGGGGTGAAAAAATGGTCCGCTTTTTAACCGTTAGCGAATTTTCAAGTTTATTATCACGACAAAATATGCTGGCCTTTGTCATCTTTTCGTTCCTCGTTGGCATTGCTACGCGCAAATCAGGGGCATCTGCAGAGACCTTCCGTAAATTTATAAACTCGGGCAATGTTGTGATGGGAAATCTGCTCGTGATGGTCATGAACCTCGCTCCCATTGGTTTGGGAGCATATTTTGCCTATCAGGTTGGAACACTAGGCCCTCAGCTCTTTGGTTTTTATGCCAAACCTATCGGTCTATATTACTTTTTTGGAATCTTCTATTTTTTCACGGTATTCAGTTTATTCGCTTTTTTTGCATTCGGGCTAAAGGGAATTAAACGTTACTGGCAAAATAACATATTGCCTTCCTTGACCGCATTGAGCAGCTGCAGTAGCCTCGCCACCATGCCAGCCAACTTACTTGCAGCCAAGCAAATTGGAATCCCGGACAGCGTCGCTAGTGTCGTCATTCCCCTAGGCACAACATTGCACAAGCATGGATCCGCGATCGCCTGTATCTTTAAAATCTATATCGCACTTTTATTAAGCGGAAAGGAATTTTTTGATCCAGCCAATCTGATTATGGCGGTTGGCATTACTTTACTGGTGAGCATCGTAGCCGGAGGTATTCCTAATGGTGGCTACATCGGAGAAATGCTGATCATATCGGTTTATCAGATGCCAACGGAGGTGATTCCTTCCATTATGATCATAGCAACCCTCGTCGATCCCCTGGCAACAATGCTCAATGCTACTGGAGATACCGTGGCCGCTATGCTCACCACCAGATTGATCGGGCAAAAACTGGCTGACCCTATTCCCGAAAACCCAGGTTAAACAATCTCCAAACGAAAAACATTTGAACGCTGGACCAACGAAGATCCTATCAAGCGGATCCATGTGGGTCCTACTTATGGCTGGCTGATCAAAAACGGTAGGCACAAAACAACTCGCCATATTGATGCCGGTGAAACACCGATTTGAGCTCTTTCGAATTGAAGATGTAATTGATACCGTAATTGATCTTGTGGTTAGACCAATTGAAACCAATGCGGTGACTAAGCATCCAAGGCTGAATCGTGTATAACTTACCTATGGGATCATTTTTACCTCTCCCTCCTTCTACCGTTGCGCTGTAAAAAATACGAGACACGCTTGGTTGATAGATAAAATACCATTCTTTATCATTGTTCGCTCTTCCCTGTGTCAAATGCCCATGTGTAAAGGTGGATGCCTGATAGGATTTCAGCTTCCCCAACCGAAGCGGGGCCGCAATTCCCATATTGGTATTATTTAATCCAATGGTCCCCTCACCTATAATTCCGACATCGAATTGCTGATTTTGACTGCGATATAGTCCTTTTTTATAGATTGCACTTAAATCAATACCAAAGGAATTTCCAAGCTGCGTATCCCAACCAGTCGCCTCGTACATCCCAAAGAGATGATGGATAAACTTCTGTGCTTCTTCACCGTAAGATTTAGGGCCGATCTGCGCCAATTCAGTCTTGAGCTCAACAACCTGATCGTGCTGTAAAAACCGCGTTACTCCAGCACTAAAATAGAGGTAACCTGCAAATGGTCTATCGTATTTCTTTTCCTGCCGTCTATAGTCAATGATACTGATACCATTGTAAATCCGTTGGCCTATTTCAAAATCCAATACCGTATTTGAAGTCTGACTATCTGTTTTCCCTGGCAACGCAATCCTATAGTTGATATTGATACCATTGGTATAATAGCGGTCCTGACCGGTCAGTAGATAAACGTCATTGTCATTTTGGATAGCAATTTCCTGATTACGGAATTTTACCTGTCCAAAAACAAAAAAGCAGGGGAATATAACAGCCCAAAAGAGGCCTAAAAATCGCAAAGCAACACTCATATTAACAGGCAATTGTAAAATTCATGCGATATCATTAGAACCAAAATAGCAAATTTCACTTCAAATTATTCAAAAGCATTCGAATCTAGCTTATTTTTCCAATTAATTCAAACTATTTAGAATAGATATAAATAATATGGAAAAGTTGCATTATTCCTTTCTTAGCGAATCTATTTGTAATTTTGCATTCGATTAGGTCTCAAATGTAATCAATTTGGGATTTTAGTGAGCACAACGTTGTCAGATTTGGGTAATAATCTTTCTGAAAAAACAGGAGGATATCTGGCAGATTGGAATAGCTATTCATCGTTAAGAAAAAACAAACCGGGTGAAACGAGCTCATTTATACGATGAGATCAAACACTTATAAAATAAGTAAATACAAATGAAAAAAAGTTCAATTATTCTAATCGCTATCATTGCTGTCGCAATTGCCATGATACTTGTTATCTATACCGATTCAAGTACCTATTCGACATTTACCGAAGCTAAAGAAAAGAAAACCGAACTATATGTGGTAGGTCAATTGAATAAAGACAAAGCGCTTCATTATGATCCCAAAACTGACGCCAACAAATTTTCGTTTTTCATGCGCGACAACGAAGGTACAGAATGTGAAGTGATTTTTAGAGGCGCCAAACCTCAAGATATTGAACGTTCAGAGCAAATTGTATTGACAGGAAAAATGGACGGAAATGTGTTTAGGGCAAGTAAGATATTGATGAAATGTCCGTCAAAATATAACGATAAATCGGTCGTCACCGAGATCAATGCTACTGCTTTCAATAATTAATTCGTAAAATCAATTTTCAATGGACGTTAATTACGTTGGTGAGCACCTGCTACCAGGGCAGATCGGACAATTCTTTATTGTACTTTCTTTTGGTGCTGCACTTCTATCTTGTATCAGTTACTTTTTTGCAACAAAATACCCTGAAGAGAATTCATGGAAAAAAATTGCACGTATGGCCTTTTGGGCTAATGCGGTCTCCGTAGTGGCGATTGGTGCAACTTTATTTTATATTATATACAATCATCTTTTTGAATATAATTATGCCTGGGCGCACTCGTCCAAGACACTCCCTACCTACTATATCATTTCCAGTTTTTGGGAAGGTCAGGAGGGTAGTTTTTGGCTCTGGATGTTCTGGCAAACAGTATTAGGTTCTGTTTTGCTGTTTAAAGCAAAAAGCTGGGAATCGTCTGTCATGACTTTCGTCATGTTATGCCAAGCATTTTTAGCTTCCATGATTATTGGTGTGGAAATCTTCGGTCTGCGTATCGGTAGCTCTCCGTTTATCCTATTACGTGAAGCAATGGATATTCCAATCTTTAGAGAAGCTAACTATCTTTCACTTATCACCGACGGTAATGGTTTGAACCCTTTGCTTCAAAACTACTGGATGGTAATTCATCCACCAACACTGTTCCTTGGCTTTGCGTCGATGATCGTCCCTTTTGCGTATGCAACAGGTGCTCTTTGGACCAAGCGATACAAAGAATGGATCAATGCAGCACTTCCTTGGGCTTTATTTGCCGTGATGATTTTAGGCGCAGGTATTATCATGGGTTCATTCTGGGCTTATGAAGCACTTAACTTCGGTGGCTTCTGGGCATGGGATCCGGTAGAGAATGCATCAATTATTCCTTGGTTTACCCTGATTGCTGCTGTCCACGTCATGATTGCTTATAAGAATTCAGGCCACTCCTACTTCACCGCTACATTTTTGGCGATGATCAGCTTTGTACTTGTTATCTATGCATCTTACCTGACACGTAGTGGTGTCCTTGGAGAGACTTCTGTACACTCCTTTACCGATCTGGGAATGAGCGGACAATTGATCTTATTCAATGTTGTCTTTTTGGTAATCATGGTCGTATTTCTTACCGTCAAAAAGAAAGAGATGCCCATCACAGAAAAGGATGAGGATATCTATTCAAGAGAATTCTGGATGTTTATTGGCGCCTTGGTATTGACTGTCGCATGCGCACAGATCATTGCTTCAACATCAATTCCAGTGTTCAACAAGATCTTTGGCACCAAGGTAGCTCCACCTTTGGATCCGATCCAACATTATAACAAGTGGCAATCGGGTTTTGCAGTGATCGTTATGATCTTAACCGGATTTACACAATTTTTAAAATACAAACGTACCGATAGCCGCAAGTTTTTGGCTTCTACGGTAGCATCGTTGGTTGTGTCTCTCATTCTAACGGCTGCTGTCGTCTATTTTACGAAGACGTATACCAACCTGATCTATATTTTGATCACCTTCGCAAGTATTTTCTGTATTTTGGCGAATATCCGTGTATTGGGTGACGCTGTCAAAGGTAAATGGAAGCTGGCCGGCTCTTCGGTAGCCCATATCGGCTTTGGATTACTACTTATCGGTGCCATGGTGGCTGCAGCAACCAACGAGGTCATCTCGGTCAACAACACAGGTTACATTGCTGTATCGGGATTTGACAAGGTAGAGAAACCTGGCGACAACTTATTCTTGACCGAAGGTGAACCTGTACAAATGGGGGAATACAAAATAACCTATATCGGTGATAGCATTGTGGCTCCAAATACGTTTTATAAAATAAAATACGAGCGGATCGACGAAGAAACAGGTAAAGTGAAGGAGCATTTTGTGCTGCAACCTTTTGCACAAAACAACGCGAAAATGGGCGGTTTGATTGGTACTCCAGCGACCAAACATTATGTCACGCATGACGTGTATACACTGATTACCGCAGCTGCAGCTGAAAGTCAGGCAACACATGCGAAAGTTCCGGCAGAAGACAAAACTGGTTTCGAAGACTACGAGGAGCCGGCAACGTATCAGGTAAATATCGGTGATACCCTACGCTACCGCAATGGATATTATGTCATTGAAGGCTTAAACAAAGAAGCTCACCTGGAGAAAATTCCAAAAGGTCCTAGTGATGTTATGGTTGGATTGAAAATAAAAGTATTTTCGGCCGACAACAAACAGTATGAGGTACAACCAATCTACTTAATTAAAGACGGTGGTGTTTATGACTTCAATAAAGATGTCAACGAGCAAGGGCTTAAATTCAGATTTACGGGAATTAAACCTGACAAGGATAAACTGGAAATCATGGTTTATCAAAAGCCGCTTCCAGAAAAGAAATGGGTCGTATTTAAAGCCATTAAATTCCCATACATCAACTTTTTCTGGTGTGGAACGATTGTCATGACCATTGGTTTTATCATGTCCATTGTGAGAAGAAATAAAGAGGAGAAACGAAAAGCACTTAAATAATGAACATTGTGATCTTAGGAAGCGGTAATGCCGCTACGCATTTTGGACAACAGTTTCAAAAAACAGGACATCATATCGTTCAGATCTACAGTAAAACAAAGGCCAATGCAAATGCATTGGCCTTTGCTCTTCATTGCGCAGCAATTGACCAACTATCTGAACTAGACCTACATGCTGATCTTTACCTCATTGCCGTTACCGATCAGGCCATTGTGTCGCTGGTAGAAGCGCTACCAAAAGATATAAAAGGTGTTGTTATTCATTGTTCGGGAGCAACCGATCTTTCTGTACTGGCCGGATTTAAAAATGCGGGAGTCATCTATCCACCACAATCATTATCCAAAAATAAAGCAGTCGATTTTTCGACCGTCCCACTTTGTGTTGAAGGTAACACGGATGAAAATAGTGCCGCGCTACTTCAGGTAGCACAGACATTTGCACCGCGGAGCATCTATTGTAATTCCCAGCAGCGTTTAGCCATCCACCTTGCCTCGGTTATGGTCAACAATTTTACTAACATCCTTTATCAGATGGCCTACGAGCTCTTAGCAGAAAACGACTTGTCCTTTGATCTAATTAAACCAATCATCCTGGAGACGGCAGAAAAAGTGCAAAATCATATTCCAATAACAGTTCAGACAGGACCAGCGATCCGACAGGACAGCACAACAATGCAAAAACATTTGCAATTTATTAGCAATAAACCAGATTTACAGCAAATCTATCAACTTTTGTCGCAGGAGATTACTAAAAGAAAATAGTTTGTTAGAAACGGTTATAAACTTATCAAAACTTACCTCCAAGGGGTAAATATATCCATTTACTTCAGGAACTTTAGTACATTTGCTTCGTCCAAAAGCGCATTTTGGAATGCTAATTGAGTAATAAAATAATCAGTTGGGCTAAACATTAAAATAGCGAATTAAAACTAAACAATCGTATTTTCTATGGAAGTTAGAAAACTCATTCTTTCAATAATGATTGTGATTAATTTAATCATTGTATCATTTGGATTTATATTTACATCAAGCTGGTTTTGGCTGCTTATCATCCCATTTCCATTGCTATTGATCGCGTTATACCATAGTTTCCAGACCAAACATGCCATCCTACGCAATTATCCCTTAGTTGGATATTTCCGTTATATCTTCGAATCTATTCGTCCTGAATTGAGACAATATTTTTGGGAATCGGATATGGATGGACGTCCTTTCAACAGAAGACAGCGTTCGATCGTATACCAACGTGCAAAAAATCAACGTGAAACTGTCGCATTTGGTATGCAGACTGATCCACAGGCTGTCGGGAACGAATGGGCTGCACACTCTGTTTTCCCTTGCCATATCGAAAATCACGACCTGCGTACCACTGTTGGAAATGCAGCCTGTAAAAAACCTTATAGCTTAAGTGTGTTCAACATCTCGGCAATGAGTTACGGTGCATTGAGTAAAACAGCGATAACGGCATTAAATAAGGGTGCTGCACTTCAAAACTTTGCACACAATACCGGCGAAGGGGGAATCAGCGATTACCACAACAATGGGGGTGATTTAATCTGGCAGGTGGGTACAGGTTATTTTGGGTGCCGTAATAAGGAGGGAAAATTTGATCCGGAACTTTTCCGAGAAAAATCCAATCGTGAAAACGTGAAGATGGTCGAATTGAAACTTTCACAAGGCGCTAAACCTGGTCATGGAGGTATCCTTCCAGCGGCAAAAAATACACCTGAGGTTGCGGCTATTCGTCACGTCATTCCAGGAACAGATGTGATGTCGCCTCCAGCACATAGCGCTTTCTCCTCACCGACTGAAATGATGCACTTCATACAACAGCTGCGCGAGTTATCGGGTGGGAAGCCTATCGGCTTCAAAATTTGTATCGGCGATAAACATGAGTTTATCGACATCTGTCACGCCATGCAAAACACGCAGATCTTCCCGGATTTTATCTCCGTAGATGGATCAGAAGGTGGTACGGGAGCTGCTCCACTGGAGTTTACAGATAACCTAGGAATGCCATTATACGATGCATTGGCATTTGTAACGAAAACTTTGATTGCTTTTGGTTTGAAAAAACATGTTAAAGTTATCGTATCCAGCCGTATTGTAACGGGTTTCGATATCTTGAAAGTCATTGCCTTAGGCGCAGATGCATGTTATAGTGCTCGTGGTATGATGTTCGCTTTAGGTTGTATTCAAGCACTTAAGTGTAATGAAGACGTCTGTCCGGTTGGGGTTGCCACGCAACAGCCGCATTTATACAAAGGACTCGACGTAAACGATAAATATGTACGTGTTGCTCAGTTCCACCGCAACACATTACGTGCTACAGTCGAAATTATGGAAGCTTGTGGTTTCAAAACACTTTCGGATGTATCGGCAGATAAATTCTATCGTAAGGTAGATGCTATCCGGACACTAAGTTTTCAGGAAATCTATTTCGGAACTGAAGGCAAATTGGTCAATAGCCACACAGATTTCGAGAGCAAACTTTTCGAAGATTAACTGCTAGAAATTCATATAAAAAAGGTCCCCTATGTATTCAACATAGGGGACCTTTTTTATACCCTGATAGTTCCCTTATAAAATCCCCCCACTAAGTATCTTTATTTCAAATTAAACAATACGCGATGCAGAATGGTATTTGATAAGGCAATTTGATCGTCGGCCAAGCCCCCTAAGGCCTGTTCAATAGTATTTTTTGCCTGCTTCATTCCTTCATCCTTCATCTTTCGTCCTATTTTTGTTAAATAGATCAGATTGGACCGTCTGTCGTTTTTATCATTAACGCGGATAACCAAATTTACCCGTTCCAGGTTATTAATTAATCGAGTGACACTTGGTTTATCTCGAAATGTGCGAACAGCAAGCTCCTGCTGGGTAAGCCCCTCTTCTACCCACAGGTTATACATGATACTCCATTGTTCAGAAGTAATGTTTAACCCGGCCTCCTTGAGATTACGCTGTAATCTCCGCATAACTGCTATTGAGTACTTCCCTGTTAAGAAATTATAAAAATACTCTTGTGATACTAAATCTTGGTCTAACATATGAATAATGGTTATGGTTGTTTACGCAACTTATTTTAATAATAAAACGTCGTCTTTAATCCAATATGAGAAAAAGCTAAACGTATTCTGGCTAATAGTTAGCCTAAATTACGCTTTAATCTAACTGTCTCAAACAAAATTTTATCAACATGTCATAAGTAGATGTTGATAAATCATAACAATTTGATTTATACTAGACTGAATTTAATAAATAAAAAGGATACAAACAAAACCTTCATAACTTTGCAAACACCAACAGCAATTAAATCAAACTGAAGGTTCTTTCTGACCAATAAGATCAGGCACTCTCAGAAAAAATTAATGCTTGCAATTGTACCTAATTTAGAGGATGTTATCCGATTGTAAAAGAATCGGAATCTTTTAAGAAAGGAAATTTCTCACGTGCTTCCAACAGGTCGTTCGGATTTAAGGTAAAGGTATACAAGTCCTCATCTTCCGGTTTATAATACACCACGTCACCAAGAGGCGATATACACATAGAGCCACCAGAATAGTAAATATCATTACCGTCGTGCCCAACACGGTTTACCCCAACAACATAAGCTTGGTTTTCTATTGCACGTGCCGGAATAAGGGCTCTCCAATGTGCAGAACGCTTATCCGGCCAGCTGGCCGTATACACTAAAATATCATAGGCGCCATTTTGATTTTTAGACCAGACTGGGAATCTAAGGTCATAACAGATCATTGGGCAAATTTTCCATCCTTTGATATCCACCAGGATACGTTCATTTCCTGGCTCGAAGTACTCGCTTTCTTTAGATAGTCCGAAAAGATGACGTTTATCATATTTTACATATTTACCATCAGGGAACATCCATACAAAGCGATTATAGTATTTCCCACCTTCTTCGATAATCAAAGAACCGGCAACAACGCAGTTAAGTGAGCTTGCCATTTCAAATAGCCATCTTGTTGTAGGTCCATTTGCAGGTTCTGCACATTTCTCGACATTATTCGTGAAGCCTGTATTAAACATTTCGGGGAGAATAATAACATCCGTTTTCTCACGCAATGAGGAAAGTCTCAATGCAAGATTATTTAGATTCTTCTCGATATTTTCCCAGAATAAATATGCTTGAAATACGGTGATTTTTAAAGGCTCCATGAACGTAATCTAAAAATTTATTTAATTATTTTCTTACAAAAAAAACATTTACAGGCAAGATACGAATTTTAATAGAATTTATACTTATTGCTGTCTTACCAAAAGGTTATTTGCTAACACTAATAACGCTTCTTTGCGATCATTTGGTACATTCAATGCTTCCATTTTTTCAAATGCCCGTTGTGTATATATATCTTTCAATTCGTCGGCAGCACTTTTAATCGCATACTTCTCGTATAAGGCAAGCATATCCGCTACTTTTGATGGAGCAGTCGCTATAGATGTGTCCAATAAGCCTTGTAAGACTATCTTATCGTCGTCCGAAATTACCGCCATCAACTTCACCAATAAAAAGGTTTTTTTATTGATCATGATATCACCACCAACGATCTTTCCAAAGGTATCTGGATCTCCATATGCATCCAAGATATCGTCCTGTAATTGAAATGCTAAGCCGACATTTTCTCCAAAATCGTAGATCAGCTGCTGTTGCTGCTCATCTGCTCCAGACAAAATAGCACCCAACTGTAACGCTCCGCCCAATAACACCGAAGTTTTAAGACGGATCATCTCAAGATATTCAGGCATTGTCAGCGAATCCCGACTTTCATAATCCATATCTAATTGCTGCCCCTCACATACTTCCATAGCCACTTTACTCAAAATTTTCAAGGTTGCAGGCAGGTAAATAGGATTACACTTTGAAATTTCCTCATACGCTTTGACCAACAAGCCGTCTCCAGACAATATGGCAATATTAGCATCCCACTTTTCGTGAACTGTCGTTTTACCTCTTCTTAAAGGAGCCTTATCCATCAGATCATCGTGGATCAGTGAAAAGTTATGAAAAAACTCCACAGCTTTGGCTGCAGGGATAATTTCATCCATCTCTTGCATACCGAATAATTCGGCAGCCATCAATGTCAGCACTGGTCGAACCCTCTTTCCGCCCAAAGTCAATATATACCGTATCGGATCATATAAATTTGATGGTGTTTCAGGAAATTGACTTGTCTCTATCGCCTCTATCACGAGTTGTTGTAAATGTTGCATATATCTTTACGATCGAATCTTGCGAATATAGCAATAATCATATAGAAATGGCAATTTTGTCCCTTTAAAGGAAGTCACCTCAAAATTGTACATTTGTATAAGTCTTTTATTATGCGCATACTGATTATCCATACATTTTATCAAGATCCTGGTGGTGAAGACACTGTATTTCAGCAGGAATCTTCCCTCCTCGCGCAAGGACATGAGGTCCAAACGCTAACCTTTCAAAATAAAAAGGGTTGGCAGGGTGCATTACAGACAATAGGATCTTTTTGGAATATTTGCGCTGCTCAACGTGTCAAAAAAATAATTCGGACGTTTAAACCGGACATCGTTCACGTTCACAACACCCATTACGCAGCGGGCCCGATTATCGTCCGTACAATTGCAAAACTCGGCATCCCTCAGGTCATGACCTTGCATAATTTCCGTTTACTATGCCCTTCGGCGACGCTGTACCACCACAACCACCTCTTTTTGGACTCACTCCAAGAGGAGTTTCCGTGGACAGCCGTTCGACAAAAAGCATTTAACAACTCTATAGTAAAAACATTTCTTCTCGCACTGAATTACTGGTTTCATCGTAAAATTGGAACTTGGGCAAAGGTAAATCGCTACATCAATTTAAGCTCTTTTGCAAAGAACATCTTCGTTGAATCGACCTTGCACCTTCCGTCTTCTAAGTTCGAGATTAAACCGAACTTCGTTTTCCCTAATGCAATAGCGCCCGAGGGTACACAGGCACACTTCGTATACGTCGGTCGTCTTTCAGATGAAAAGGGGATATTGAATCTGATCGATACTTTTATCGGAACAGATTTTCAACTACAGCTAATTGGTGGCGGTCCGCTCGAAAATGAGGTCCTGAGAAGAATTAAAGACCAGCCGAATATTTCCTACCTCGGTTTTAAAAAAAGGTCAGAAATACTTTCCCTGATAGCCAAAGCACAGGCACTACTCGTACCATCGATTTGCTTTGAAGGTATGCCGATCACGATTCTTGAGGCTTATTCAGTCGGAACAGCTGTGCTCAGCTCAAATCTAGGCCCACTCCCCGAACTGATTATCCCCGGCAAAACAGGACAAACTTTCGATCCCCACAACAAAAACGATATCATCCAATGTTTAACGGAGTGGAGTACAAAAACGACAAATGAAAAAGATGAGATAAGAAAGACCTGTATTGCTTACTATTTTAGTAATTTTACTCCTGAAATAAATGAAGCGAAATTATTAGCGATCTATCAGGACGCTATTCACGATAAAAAACGGAATAAATGAGTATCATTATATTAGATAAACTGGGTCTAGCGCCACAAATCCAAGCTGTACTGGAAACAATTTATGATCCTGAACTGAAACCCGCAAATATTGTGGATTTGGGGCTTGTATATGAAATCATTACGAAGGAAGAGGGTATTGCAAAGATTGTAATGACGCTGACTGCTCCTGGCTGCCCCGTGGCAGGCGAAATCATGAATGAAGTTCAGGAAAAAGTTGCTGCTGTAGCAGGTGTCAAAGAAGCATTGGTCGAATTGACATTTGATCCACCCTGGACAAAAGACATGATGTCTGAAGAAGCAAAACTGGAGCTGGGTTTTTTGTAAAATTCACCGACTAATCAAACAAAACAGGGCTATCCAAGAATATTGGAAAGCCCCGTTTTGTTTGTATATGCTATATGCCTCTCCTAAAACATCGTTTGAGCTGTACCCTATCCGCAGGTCTATCTGCCCTGATTGTTTTCCAAATCGCTCAACTTTTTCAAAGGCTTGGCACTATTGGCATCCGCACCGAAAAGTAATTTCCAAAGCTTACGTGACTCTTTGGTCAATAGTGGGGATACAATGGAAAGAATGAGCACATATACGACCACAAAGGATTGAATAACGGGTAATAAAGCCCCTGCTTTACCAATATTTGCCATGATAATGGAAAACTCCCCCCGTGCAGACAAGGTAAAACCAATATCAAAGGACGTTTTAGGTTTCATACCCGAAAATTTAGCTGCAAAATAGCCCGAAGCAAGATTCCCCATCACCGTCACCAGCGCTGCAATCGAAGCCCAAAAGACAGCTCCTCCAAGGGACATAATGTCAATAGACAATCCGAAACTAAAGAAAAACATGGCCCCAAAAAAGTCCTTATAGGGCAGCACCATCGATTCAATCTTTTTGATGTATTGCGAATCCGCCAACACTAAGCCGGCCATCAATGCCCCGATAGCCTCCGCAACATGGATGGTTTCGGAGAAACCTGCCACAATAAAAAGTAAGGCAAAGATGATCAATATAAATAATTCAGAAGTTTTTTCCTTCAATAAGCGATCGATCGCAGGCACCAGTTTTCTGCCCAAAATCAAAAAGGCCAATATAAATCCCAAAGCCAGTAAGGAAGTTCCAGCTACCGTCCAAAACGAACTGCTTCCTGTCAGTATCAGGCCCGAAAGGAAAGAAATATGCATCGCTATAAACAGGTCATCGAACATAATCATTCCCATGATCACCTCCGTCTCCGGGTTGGCTGTACGTTTGAGATCTGTCAGCACCTTTGCAACAATGGCCGTGGATGAACTCGTCATGATACCGCATAACACCATCATCTCCTTAAATGGCATATCCATTAGCCATCCGATCAACAAACCTGAAGTAAAGTTCAATAAGACGTAAATTGTCCCACCGGTGACAATTGCTTTACCGGACTTAATCAGCCGATTGACCGAAAACTCAAGGCCAAGGTAGAACAGCAGGAACAATACGCCCAACCGTCCCATGAAATCAATAAAGGGTTTACTTTCTGTAAATGTTAAATCCACCAGACCAACCTGCGGAGCGTGCTGCCCCAAAACCATTCCTATAATAATGAAAAATGGAATAACAGAAAACTTAAGCTTATTAGCTATTAGGCCAACAATGGCAACAAGTCCTACAGCGATTCCAATTTCCAGAATTAAGGTATGTGATAGCATAAATTACAGTAAAATTTCCTTCAAAAGTTTAATATTATTCTTCTTTCCAGCGATGACAAGTGTGGTGCCTGGGCTAATCAAATAAGACGGTCCTGGATTTATAACCGTATCATCATCCCGTATCCCAGCAATAATCGATGCGCCTGTACGTTGACGAACTTCCAGCTCTCCAATTGTCTTACCAGCACCCTCATTTTTGCCTTCCACTTTGTACCATTCAATGCGTAAATCGTCCAAAGCAACTTCAATTGTCTCCAATGCTTTAGGCTTATAGGACAAGCCACCGATAATACCCGCAATCTGCCGAGATTCATCGTCATTGAGTGTCATGACGCAACGTGACTCATGCTCCTCGTCATCATAGCGATAAAGTTCCCGTCTACCATCGTCATGGATAACAACAACCATATTGTCTCCCGCATCGGTTTCAATTTGAAATTTTTTTCCAATTCCAATCAGATCGGACTCTCTTACAATAGACATAATTTTCTATTTAAATAAATACTAATAATATAAGCTTCATAACGTGGTATACCACAATTACAAAAGCAAGCTGAAGGTTCTTTCTCGCAAAAAAACAAAGACTTTGAGGAAAAACAGCATCAGCCCTTAGCTACTAAAACACAAATTTACCCAAAAAATCAATCTTAAACGAATCCGCAGGTAGCTAACGGGATGGGCTACAAAGAGCAAATTACCCCAAAATACTAAAAAAAGAGCAGAAAAACGACTCTTTTAACCGATTTCATCCCTTTTTTCGACGTATGGCATCGTGATGACATAACTGAACAACACTAAAAACGCTCGAGGTACATAGGCTATTAACGATCCGAGTTCCTAACAGAACAAATCAGCTTTTATTAGCTCCAATTTTCATTACAAATACCCATTTCTATAACGTTTTCGTAGTTCATGCAATCGTTTGTTCCAAGAAGCAATAGAATTGCCAAAGGTTTATTTCTTTATAATTGCCGCATTAAACACTTACTGAATCTAAATTACACACCTATGGTCAAAAAGAGTCATCTCATCCTTCTGACACCATTATCAATCTTGTCATTAGCGGCACCTATTTACGGGGTAGCGAACCCACGTAATTTAGTTGCAATAACCAGTCTTTCACCCTTTCAGCAGGTCGTCTCCGGAAAGGTCATTGATGAAACCGGGAAACCAATAAGCGGGGTTACCGTTTCTGAAAAAGGTAAAGCGGCAGCAACGACAACCAATCAAGACGGAATCTTCTCACTGAACGTCAGTTCAAAAAGTGCCATCCTAACATTTAACTCGATCGGATTTACCGCGAAAGAAGTCTCCGCGGCACAAGCAGCACAAATAACCTTGACATAATCCGAGGATGTTTTGGATGAAGTTGTGGTCGTAGGTTATGGTAAACAGAAAAAGAGCGATTTGACAGGAAGTATCGCTACAGTGGAAGCAAAATCCCTAGAACGAATAAATTCACCGAATGTTGTCGATAAACTTCAAGGTAAGATTTCTGGTCTAGCGATCAATTCCGGTTCAGCCAAACCTGGTGAAACAGCTTCTATCAATATCCGCGGTGAGAACTCGATATCCGCGTCCAATGCTCCCCTCATTATCTTGGATGGAATCCCTTTTAGTGGTTCCCTGGGTGATATCTCTTCCAATACAATTGCCAGTATCTCGGTATTGAAAGATGCCTCATCCACTGCAATCTATGGTTCAAGAGCTGCAAATGGCGTTATCCTCATCACCTCAAAAAAGGGTGCGGCAGGAAAAGCACGCATCAATTATAACGGTTATTTTGGGGTACAAAGTGTAGAACGTCGTCTTAAATTGATGAACGGCCCACAATACATCCAATTTATGCGTGATTACCAGGCTTCGAAAGGAAAAACCGGCGATCAGCTTAACCCAGAGAATTATCTTTTTGCCAACGTATTGGAACAATACAAAAAAGGGGAAGAAGTCAATTGGCAGGATGAAGTATTCAATAGCGGCGCTCCTGTTCAGGAACATCAACTCAGTTTTTCGGGCGGAACGGATAAATCCGATTATTATGCATCTGTGAGCTACCTAAATCAAGATGGCGTTGTAAAAAATACGCCATACGAAAGATACAATGTCAATCTGAACCTCAATCAAAGTTTAAGCTCTTGGTTAAAGCTAGGAATGACCATGCAGGCTTCTCAAGGGAACCGCGACGGCGTACAGCCCAACCTCGAGAGTGTTGTAAAACTTTCCCCTTACAGTAAAAACCGCGATGCCGATGGTACTGCTGTAACGTACCCGATGTATGCACAAACACTATGGGCACATCCTTTTGCAGACGAAAAAGGCCAATGGGATCAGACCAGAAGAACAGTCTATGCGAATACTTGGCTTGATGTGAAACTCCCTATTGAAGGATTAAGTTTCAAAACCACATTCGGAACCAACTACCGAAATATTAATGAAAACTCCTATTACGGTTCCAATACAGTTACAGGACGTGGCGTGAATGGTACCGGATCAATTTACAATGAGCATTTCTGGGACTGGACCTGGGAAAATCTCTTGACCTATGACCCTACCTTTGGTGACCATAAGATCAATGTCGTGGGCCTCTATTCTTCCCAGAAAACAAATTTGAAAACTTCAAAAATGAATGGAGACGATTTTGTATCAGATGCCGGATATAACAACATGGCTTCTGCCTCTAAAAATCTTAAGATCGAATCCAACCTTCAAAATACAGCGATGATTTCCTATATGGGAAGAATCAACTATGCCTTTAAGGATCGCTACCTATTAACCTTAACAGGTCGTTCGGACGGTTATAGCGCATTTTCTGTTAACAACCGATATGCATTTTTCCCATCCGTTGCAGGAGCCTGGGTAATTTCTAAAGAAGGAAATGTGCAGGATTATTTCGATTTATTAAAACTTCGTGTTTCTTATGGTAAAAACGGAAATCAGGCCGTATCGCCATATCAAACTTACGACCGTCTGACCAACGTCGATTACATCTATGGCCTTGATCCAGTCAAAGGACTTGTGATGAATTTCAATGGCCGTGGAAGTAATCCAACATGGGAAACCACAGCTTCATTAAACCTTGGCTTGGATTTTGGTATTCTCAAAAATAGAATTTCAGGAACGGTAGACTACTACTCCTCTAAGACATCGGATCTTTTATTAAGTGAACAGGTTCCTGTCATGAACGGTTATAACACTATTTTGACCAATATCGGTGAAACCTCAAACAAAGGGATCGAAGTTACCTTGAATGCCATACCGGTCAAAAATGACAATTTCCAATGGAACGTCAATACGACCTTTGCCTATAACAACAATAAAATCACCAAACTGCGCGCTGATGGAAAAAATGATTTGACCAATGCCTGGTTAATCGGAAAGCCTATCCGTATTTTCTACGACTATAAAGTTATTGGTGTTTGGCAAGAGGGCGAAGACATCGCAAATTCATACCAACCTAAAGCGAAACCTGGTGATGCCAAGTTAGCAGATCTCAACAACGACGGTAAAATCGACGCCAGTGACCGTACGATGATGGGGAACAAGATATCGCCTTATACACTTGGTATTGGTAATGATTTCACCTACAAGAATTTCTCCCTGTCAATCTTTATGAATGGAGCCTTTGGCGGAACGAAAATAGATGATTTCAAAAACATCGAACGTTTCTTACCTAACAACGGTGCCAATTACCTTGCCGACATGCCTTACTGGACGCCAGAGCGCACCAATACAGATATTCCATCGCCTGGATATACGCCAGTAAATAACCATACTTATTATATCAATTCATCCTATTGGCGAATTAGAGACTTTAGCTTGGGCTATACTTTTGACGGCGATTTTCTAAAAAGATTGAATCTCTCTTCCATTAAAGCATTTATCAACGCCCGTAACCTCTATACATTCTCCAAAATCAAAGGTTACAACGTAGAGGCATTGAGCGTGAGTTCGACCACAGGTAATCCAACAACGACAAATATTGCCAGTCCTTATCCTGTTGCAAGAACATTCTCATTGGGAGTAAATGTCCAATTCTAAACACATCAAAATCATGAAGAAAAGAAATACAACTTTATATACAATGCTAGCTGGCCTAAGCTTACTTTTCACAGGCTGCAGCAAGAACTTCTTAAATGAAGACACCAGCAGCTTTCAGTCACCTGATAATACCTATATTAACACGAAAGGCTTCGAAACTGGACTAAATGGTTTATACTCTTATGCCCGCATGGAATTCCTGACCTGGAACGGTAGTATCTTTTCCCAAGGAGCAACCCCGCAGGAAGCGCTACAGGTCGGAACGGATATCGTTGCCATCAAAACTACAGGTACAGACGCTACATTGGCTCCATTCAGCAATTATACGCTAAATCCGGCTTCGTCTTATGTACGCAATTATTGGAAATATGCCTACGGATTTATCGGTAATACCAATACCATCCTCGAGGCTTTAAAAAAGGATGGTATCAGCTGGACGGACAAGGATAACGATCCAAAACGTGTAGAAGCAACGGCCCGTTTCTTCCGCGCCTATAGCTATCGCTACTTAGTCAACTTATACGGCGATGTGCCTTGGGTGGACAAGGTCTCCGAAACACCCCGTCGTGATTTCACCCGTACACCGAAAGCTGAAATCTTGACGCACATGATTGAAGACCTGAAGTATGCAAGTGAAAACCTACCCGACAATCCAGGTACAATTCAGGAAGGTAAATTGACGAAATGGGCCGCTTTACACTACCTGACAGAAGCATATATCGAAGCTGGACAGCCAGATTTAGCTGTAGAGGCTGCCAACAAAGTGGTTCAAAGTGGCTACTTTAAATTGAACGATCAACGTTTTGGTGCCGAAAAAGATAAACCCGGGGATTATTTCCACGATATGTTTATTGAAAACAATCAAAATCGCGGTTCCGGCAATCAAGAAACCATCTGGGCCATCCAATTGGAATACAATACACAAGGAGGTGGCGACCGCTACACCGATTGGAGCAAACGCGCGTGGGTTCCTTTCTATTCACAACAAAAAGGATTTGCCTTGGCCGACTCACTTGGAGGAAGAGGTCTTGGGCACGTACGCCCTTACCAATGGTGGCTGGATAGTTATGAAAAACAGGATGTCAGAAATTCTTCTTTCAATATCAAACGCGATTGGTATTATAACGATCCTTCCGTACCTGAACTTTATGGTAAGAAGATCGTACTTACTGACGCGATCAAAGAATCAGGCAACGTGTTCCCGACAACAACCAAATTTTTCTACGGAAAGACAGCTGTTGACCCTGCATTTGAAGGAAATATGAAGGACCGTGTGAAAGTACGTTTGGCCGAAACTTACCTGCTATTGGCTGAAGCATACTGGCGTGCCAATAAACCGGCACAAGCTAAGGATGCCATCAATGCTGTCCGTGCCCGTGCAAAAGCGTCATTAATCGATGCCGCAGCGATCAATGCGGATCTGATTCTCGACGAACGCGCCCGCGAGCTTATTGGTGAGGAAATGCGTCGCATGACCCTTGCCCGTTTCGGTGAGGATGTCTTTTTACGCCGCGTGCAAACGTTAAACACACAATCGAAAAATGTGGTGAAAAAAGAATTTATTCTTTGGCCTATTCCACAAGAGGTTATCGACAGTAACACTGGTGCAGCCTTCCCACAAAATCCGGGATACTAAACCTTCCAAAAACCTCCATGTTCCCAAAAGGTCATGGAGGTTTTTCCTTTATGATTTTGCGTCAACTAGCTTATAGGTTCCATCTTCCCGGATCTGACTACGGCCAATGGTTATATTTTTAGAATGATAAAACAAAAAAATCCAGCCCGCTGGCGCGCCTTCTGCCCAATACTCCTGACGCAAGGCTTTGGAGCGCCGACCATCGACATCATATTTGGCGACATAATTATGGAAAATTTCTTCAGGCTCAGGTAATACATCTCCGCCAAAGAAATAGTGCTGATCATCCGTTTGAATATGAAATGCCTGATGATGCGCGGTATGTCCACCATTGAGCGCATAGCTGATTTCATCATTTATTTTTCCTTCACCTTCCACCAGTACCAAATTTCCACTGCGTTGAATCACATCAAAAATCTCGGTCCTGTATGAACTGGAGATGCCTGAATAGGCGTCTTCCCATTCGCCACGCTGAACAATATATTCGGCTTCAGGAAATGCGATACGTCCTGTTCCGTTTTCAAATGTGACCATCCCCCCGGCATGATCCTTATGAAGATGGGACATCAGTACATATTTTACATCTTCGGGTCTAAAGCCAGTCTTACGGATATTATGATGCAGCTGTAGCACAGCACTGTCATCCGTATAACCAAGGCCGGTATCACAGAGAATAAGCCCGGAATTAGTTTGGATCAAGAAGGGATGGACATGGATAAACATCGCCCCCGGTCGGTCCTTAGGGTCGTCTAGAAGTGGGTCAAAGGGAATAAATTTTCTACTCTTGTCTACGGAAAAAGAACCTTCATATAAAGAATAAGCCTGCAACATATTTAAAACATTGGGAATATGCACGTTAAGCAACAGCGGATCAATACCGGGTTTAGGAATTAGGTAAGTCCAGCCTTAAAACGTATATTTACACTTAAAATATTGTGCAAAGATATGCAAAAAAGGTGGGTACTAAAATCTAAAACTGATGTCAAAATAACCAACAAACTGCGCGAGGAATTAAACATCAACACTGTATTGGCAGAGTTGCTCGTGAGCAGGGGAATTGAGACTTTTGACGAATCAAAGCAGTTTTTTAGACCTCAATTATCGGATTTGCACGATCCATTTTTGATGCGGGACATGGAGAAAGCCATCACCCGTATTATCCAAGCCATCGGCAACAAAGAAAAAATTCTGATCTATGGAGACTATGATGTGGACGGTACCACAGCGGTAGCCGTTGTTTATAGTTTTTTCAGGGAATTTCATAGCCAGCTGGAGTTTTATATACCAGACCGCTATGCCGAAGGTTATGGCATCTCTACACAAGGCATCGACTATGCCGCAGCAAATGGTTTCAGCTTAATTATTGCCTTGGACTGCGGTATCAAGGCAGTCGATAAAATAGATTACGCAAATAGCAAAGGAATTGATTTTATCATTGGCGATCACCACCTTCCCGGTGAAGAACTTCCCAAAGCCTATGCCATATTAGATCCCAAGCGTGCAGACTGTGAATATCCCTATAAAGAACTTTCAGGTTGTGGAATTGGCTTTAAGATTATTCAGGCCTTTATATTGACCAATGGCATGGATATCAATGCCTGCTATCAATTTTTGGATCTTGTGGCCGTGAGTATCGCTTCGGACATTGTTCCGATTACCGGTGAAAATAGAATACTCAGCCACTTTGGCCTTATTAAACTTAATACGAATCCCTGCGTCGGACTAAAGGCACTGATTGACTTATCAAATAATCGAACGAAGATCTTTACAGTTAACGACATCGTGTTCCAGATCGGCCCACGCATTAATGCCGCCGGCAGAATAGACCATGCCAAAGACGCCGTCAAGCTTTTGATTTCCAAATCGCTACAAGAAGCCAAAGACTTCAGTTCGAGCATAGACGATCAAAATAATGTCCGTAAAGACTTTGATCTCAAAATAACAGAAGAAGCGCTGGCACTCATTGAGGACAATGCCCTACTTAAAAGCCGCAAATCCACGGTATTGTATAAAGCCGACTGGCACAAAGGTGTCATTGGTATTGTAGCTTCCCGCCTGACCGAAAAATATTACCGTCCGACGATTATATTGACCGAAACAAATGGTCATATTGCAGGTTCCTGCCGTTCGGTACTGGGTTTTGACTTGTATGAAGCCTTAAGCGAATGCGCCGATCTATTGGAGCAATTTGGTGGTCATAAATATGCTGCCGGACTAACGATGTCCTTAGATAATGTCACGCTATTCCAGGATCGTTTTGAGGAAGTGGTATCGCGACGTATCAGTCCTGAAATGCTGACCCAAGAAATTTTGATCGATGCAAAGTTGGCATTGAAAGATATCGATGCTAAGTTCTTCCGTATTCTCCAGCAGTTTGAACCTTTCGGGCCCCAAAATGAATCCCCTATTTTCCTCAGTAAAAAGGTAAATGCAGTAGGACAGGCTTTTATTGTGGGCACCAATCACCTCAAGATGACGGTTATTCAAGAAGACTCTCCTTCATTTGACTGTATCGGTTTTGGACTGGCAGAACATATCACACACATCAATTCTGGGCAAAGTTTCGACATCTGCTACAGCATTGAAGAGAATGTGTGGCGCAACAAAAGAAACTTACAGCTCAACATCAAAGGGATTAAGTATTAGTATTGCATTAGTAAGAAGATATTAAATATATTTACACAAGATTTAGTCGGGCATCCCCCATACTGGATTAGATACCAGGCATGAAAGAATGGTGAGGGTTTTAATTAGTCCTATTGAACAGATACATATAACACAAGACACTCCACGAAGATGATTTTAAAGGCAGAACATCTCATAAAAAAATATAAGCAGCGTACCGTTGTCAACAATGTTTCCTTCCATGTGGAACAAGGCGAGATTGTCGGGTTATTGGGCCCTAATGGGGCAGGAAAAACGACCTCATTCTATATGATTGTTGGTCTTATCAAGCCCAATGAAGGGAAAGTATTTCTCGACGATCAGGAGATTACGCAGGATGCGATGTATCAACGCGCACAACGTGGGATAGGTTATCTCGCTCAGGAAGCATCGGTTTTTCGGAAGCTCTCCGTAGAAAACAACATCCTGGCTGTATTAGAAATCCATTATCCCAATAAAGAAGAACGTTTGGCAAAATTGGAAGAACTACTCACGGAATTCAGCCTACACCGTGTCCGCAAAAACAGGGGTGATTTGTTATCCGGTGGTGAGCGTCGGCGTACCGAAATTGCGCGAGCATTAGCTGCAAATCCATCTTTTATACTTTTGGATGAACCTTTTGCAGGGGTTGACCCAATCGCCGTAGAAGAAATTCAGACGATCGTAGCCAAGCTCAAAACCCGTAATATCGGCATCTTAATTACCGATCACAACGTACAGGAAACCCTATCTATTACGGACAGGGCCTACCTCCTGACCGAAGGAAAGATTATGCTGACGGGTACACCTGAGGAAATTGCAGATAATGAGCTTGCCCGTAAATTTTATCTCGGTAGACATTTTGAATTAAGAAGGAAAAAATTTTAAAGATTAAAGAATCTCTCCCCCTATGGCCTTATTAAACTCCATTTTTACTTGGTTCATGAAAAAAAGAATTCACCAGATTGAACTTTTCATGAAATACCCACACGATGTACAAGAAGAATGGTTTCAGAGTTTAATTGCCACTGCTGAAGCTACGGAATGGGGAAAAAAATACGATTATACAAGTATATTAACGCCCGAAATCTTCAAAGAACGTGTCCCTATACAGGACTATGATGATATTAAGGGCTACGTTGATCGCATGATAAAAGGCGAACAGAATATCTTGTGGCCTTCTGATATCAAATGGTTTGCCAAGTCCTCAGGCACCACATCTGACCGTAGCAAATTTATTCCCGTTAGTGAGGAAGCACTCGAAGAATGTCACTTCCAGGGCGGTAAAGATATGCTTACAATCTATTGTCATAATAGACCCGAAAACCGCGTATTTACGGGAAAATCTGTTGTTATTGGTGGTTCTTCACAAATCAACAATTTCAGTCCGGATTCCTACTACGGCGATCTTTCATCAATCCTCATCCGTAACCTTCCTTTTTGGGCAGAATTTAAGCGAACGCCCAATATGGAGGTTACTTTAAATCCAAACTTTGAAGAGAAAATTGAACAGATTGCCCAAATTACACTCAAAGAAAACGTAACGAGTCTAGCTGGCGTACCGACATGGAATATTGTTATGGCCAAACGTATTCTTGAAATTACAGGCAAAGACAACCTCTTGGAGGTATGGCCAAATCTAGAGTTTTATGGGCATGGCGGAGTGAGCTTCAAACCTTACCGCGAGCAATTCCAAAAATTGATCCCTTCTGACAATATGTATTATCTAGAGAATTATAATGCCTCAGAAGGATATTTTGGCCTACAAGATCAATCGGATTCGGAAGATCTTCTGCTTATGCTAGATTATGGTATTTATTACGAATTCTTACCTACTGAGCGAATGCACGAAGATAATCCGTCAACCTTACGTTTGGACCAGGTGGAGCTTGGCAAAAACTATGCATTGATCATTTCAACGAATGCTGGTTTGTGGCGTTATAAAATCGGAGATACCATCAAGTTTACATCATTATCCCCTTATCGTTTTCAGATCTCCGGACGTACCAAACAATACATTAACACCTTTGGCGAAGAGGTTATTGTTGACAACGCCGAACAGGCCCTGGCCGAAGCGAGCAAATTGACACAGGCACGTATAAAAGATTATACCGCTGGACCTGTCTATTTTAAAGATGCCGAAGCCGGAGCACATGAATGGGTGATAGAATTTGAACAACAACCCAATGATTTTAGGCGTTTTTGTGAAATATTGGATGCTAAACTCCGTGAAATCAATTCGGATTATGACGCCAAACGTTTTAAGAATATGGCCCTACGACCACCTATTGTACACAATGCGCCCGAAGATACGTTCTATAAATGGATGAAATCAAGAGGTAAGCTAGGTGGACAAAATAAGGTTCCAAGATTGAGCAATAGTCGCGAATATCTCGACCCGCTGTTGAAAATACTAGCCGAATAATACGGCGTACAAACTGAAATATTCCGCACATTAACCAAATAATAGGGGGTCTCCGGCTGGAGATTAGCCAAAATTTTTGGATTCCCTTATTTAGGCTAATCTCGTATTGCTGAATTTTGTTGTTTTAAAGAACCGCTGTGCGTTCGTCTAATTGGTAAGCTCAAGAAAGCTTAGACTATAATGGAGGTTTGTTAAGGTTTAATTGCCGTTTTATATAAAAAAACAAAAAAACCAAGGATAAAATTCATAGAAATACCTTTCTTCTGAACTTCAACTTCACCCTGTAACACTGAGCGATTGTCGCCTGATGTTACTTCACTACTTTTGTTAAGACTGTGCGTCAATTCCATATTAAGTTTATTTTTATGATAAGTGATTTTATAGCGTTACTGCGGACCAAAAAGCCCATCTATAGGACCGCATTCTTTATGGCCAAACTTTATGCCATAATATGAAATCACGACGTTAATTAATAAATACTTAACACATTTAATTATTAATACAGTCTAGCCGAGAAATATGAAGTAAAATTCTTCCATTTCAAAAAAAGTGTAGTAAAATAGGGAACAACTGTCCGAAATAAAAGGCATATCGAAGCGGGTAAATTATCCGGGTACAGGTGCAACTTATATTTCATTTTTTTCCTAACTTAGCCTAAGTAATTAAAAAATAAGATGAACGCGACAGAGAACTATTCAATTCGCGTAGAGCCAACTCAAAATTCAAGACTCTCGCAAGTAGATTTCGACAATCTAAAATTCGGAAAGATTTTATCCGACCACATGCTGGTCGCAAACTATGATGACGGTGAATGGAAAGATGTCAGCATCGTCCCTTATGGAGATATCAGTATTAGTCCTTCGATGTCCGCTTTACATTATGGTCAAGCGATCTTTGAAGGAATCAAGGCTTATAAATTTGCAGATGGAACAGTGAGTATCTTCCGTCCGGACAGAAACTGGGAAAGATTCAACAAATCTGCCGCACGTCTTCAAATGCCGGAGGTACCTGAGGAGATTTTTATGGATGGCCTAAGCAAACTATTGGACATCGACCGTAACTGGATCCCGGCAAAAGAAGGTTCATCATTGTACATCCGTCCTTTTATGTTCGCAACAGAAGCAGCATTAGGTGTACACCCTTCAAAGTCATACAAATTTATCATTATCACTGGCCCTGTAGGCGCATATTACAGCAAAGCAATCAGCTTAAAAGTTGAGACCTATTATACGCGTGCAGCAGAAGGTGGTGTTGGCTTTTCTAAAAATGCAGGTAACTATGCATTATCGCTTTACCCTACACAATTGGCCAATGATGAAGGTTATGACCAAATTATGTGGACAGATGCTTCTGAACATAAATATATTGAAGAAGCAGGTACGGCAAACCTTATTTTCCGCATTGGAGATACGATTATTACACCACATGGTGATACAATCTTACACGGTGTAACACGACGTACAATTATGGAATTGGCGGAGAAATGGGGTTATAAAGCCGAGCAGAGAAAGGTATCTATTCAAGAACTAATTGACGGTATTAAAGCCGGTACAGTAACTGAAGCTTTCGCAGCTGGTACTGCAGCCACAATTACGGATATCAGCCGTATCGGTTTTGAAGGAGAAGATTACCACTTGCCACCAGTAGAGGGCCGCGAGTTTTCAAATCGTGTTTTGAATTACCTCAACGACTTGCGCTATGGCAAAGTAGAAGATCCATTCGGATGGAACTATTTAGTAAAGTAGTTTCCAAAATGAAATAGAAAAGCCTTTGTTATTAATAACAAAGGCTTTTTTTATGGTCTATATACGTTATGCACGTTATGCACACCTTGAAAAGCGGTCTATAAACCTCGTTTGAACCTTTGCGGATAACGTCTAGTGTCTACTGCTAGATCCTTAGGAATGCTCTCCTGTCAGCTCCTTTTGAATAAAATCAATTATAGCGGCTGTCTCCTGGGACTGAAACCAATGCGTATTACCATATTTTTTAAACCATGTAATCTGTCGCTTGGCATAACGTCTCGAATTTTGTTTGATTTTCTCGGTCGCTTCCGTCAAAGACTGCTTGCAATCGAGATAATCAAACAACTCAGCGTAACCAACGGTGAGCAATGCAGGCTTCGTTCTGAAAGGAAGTAAAGCTTTCACTTCGTCCAGTAAGCCATTTTTCATCATCAAATCTACACGTAAATTGATCCTTTCATACAAGTTCGCCCGATCCATATTCAAGCCAATGGTAAGGATATCAAAAGGTCTTTTCTCGACATCTTTCTTATGGTAAAATGACATCGGTTTACCAGTCGCCTCAAAAACTTCAAGCGCCCGTACGACACGTTGCGGATTATCGATGTCTGCCGTTTCAAAATATGCAGGGTCGATACTTTTCAATCGATCTTTTAAGGCCTCCAATCCCAATACTGCAAGTTCATGATTAAGCCGCTCGCGCACTTCATCCCCCGCCTTGGGCAGATCATCCAATCCTTCGCACAGGGCCCGAACAAACAGGCCCGATCCACCTACCATAATGACGACATCATGCAATTGAAATAGTTCTTCTAGTTTCAGTAAGGCCTCACGTTCAAAATCGCCTGCAGAATAATCCTGCGTGATGGAGTGTGAATCAATGAAATAATGAGGAGCAGCAGCAAGTTCCGCTGGATCTGGTTTAGCCGTACCAATAGACATTTCCCGATAGAACTGACGAGAGTCAGCAGAAATTATCGCTGTTTTAAAATATTGCGCCAATGAAATAGCCATTGTAGTCTTACCAACAGCAGTTGGCCCCACAATGGCTATCAATGTTTTTTTATTTGCCATAATATAGCACTTCACAGGCTGAAAAGAACCTGTAAAGTCTTCTTAATTAATATTCGTCTTCGTAGCCGTTGGATTCTTCACGCTCTTCACCTTCTTCGCCCTCTTCCTCATCGTCACCATCGCTGTCGAAGCCATCCAATTCGTCTTCATCATCGACGCCATATTGCGTATCGTCTTCCTCCACATAATCGTCCTCTTCAACCGCATCTGACACGGGGAAATTAGCCGCAGTCATAGTTTTGGGAACCTGACCCATAGACTTAAACAGCGCCGGATAGTCTTTTCCATCCTCTTCCTTCAAGATCTTGATCAATTCAACCTGGAAATCATAAGGACGATCAAAATTGTAAACGTAGTAAAATTTCTGATGTGGATCATCAATAAACTTACTTAAACGGATATTCTCCATCAACAATACCTCAGCATCTTTTTTACGTTGTGTAGGCTTGAATGCAATCTCCGTTCCCTTTTTCCACTGATCATTGCTCACATAGAACGAGGAAGATGCATCCGCAGCATAACCTGTTGATTTATGGATTTCCTCATGCAGGTCTATAAATGTACTTTTAGAAGGCATGTCGATCTCACGATATACATCTTCATAATCCTCAAAAGTAACTCTAAATCTATAAATTGCCATCTCTGCTATTTTCTTCTTTTAACCCTCTAAAATTAATACTATATTTTAAGAATTGGAAATTTCCAATGGGATTTCTTGTTTGATCGTCAGGTTCATTTCCCCTGCTTTTTTCACCAAGAATTGATAAGCTTCTACTCTGGAATTTGGAATATCGCCCTCTAGAATAGCCTCACGAATCAAATTTTTCAGCTGGCCTACAGTACGCCCTGGCGCTAAGCCAAATAGGACCATGATATCCTCTCCACTGATCGGCGGCTGCCAGTTTCGAACCTTGTCCCGCTCTTCGACATCCTTCAATTTTTGTTTGACAAGTTCAAAATTCTGACGATATTTTTTCTTTTTAAACTCATTTTTTGTGGTCACATCCGCATGGCATAGCATCATAAGGGCTTCAATATCATCCCCCGCCTCAAACAAGAGACGACGTACAGCAGAATCCGTTACGATATCCTGCGCCAAGACAATAGGCCGAAGATGCAATTGTACCAGCTTCTGAACAAATTTCATTTTCTCATGGAGCGGCAGCTTCAATTCAGCAAAAAGCTTTGGTACCATACGTGCACCACGATCTTCGTGGCCATGAAACGTCCAGCCGAGCTTTTTATCGAAACGTTTTGTTGCCGGTTTGGCAATATCATGCATAATCGCTGCCCAACGTAACCAGAGATCTTCAGACAATTCGCATACATTATCCAACACTTCCAACGTATGGTAGAAATTATCTTTATGGCCTTTGCCATCAATGACATCAACTCCGTGTAAATTATACATGGCCGGAAAGATCAATTCCAGGAGACCGGTATCAAAAAGATATTTAAAACCGACTGACGGCTTAGGTGAGAGAATAATCTTATTGATTTCATCGATAATACGTTCTTTCGAGATAATCTTTATTCGCTCTTTGGTATCGCTAATCGCTTTGATCGCATCAATCGTGATTTTAAAATTTAGCTGTGTCGCAAAACGGATAGCCCGCATCATACGCAGTGGATCATCGGAAAACGTTTCTATCGGATCCAGAGGTGTTCGAATAACGCGCTGTTCAAGATCCTGCACGCCGTCAAATGGATCCACTAAAGTACCATAATCCGCTTTATTCAAAGAAAACGCCATCGCGTTGATCGTAAAATCACGTCGATTTTGATCATCGGATAAGGTACCGTCTTCCACAATAGGCTTACGTGAATTGGCACGATAAGATTCCCTTCGGGCACCGACAAACTCCACATTGAGTCCTTCATAAACCAACATTGCTGTACCAAAATTCTTATAGACAGCCACTTTAGTATGTAGCCTATCACCCAATAAAGTCGCAAATTCAATGCCGCTGCCGACGACAACAATATCCACATCATTCTTAAAAGGCCGCTTCATAATATAGTCGCGAACATACCCCCCAATGACATAACATTCTGTATTTGTTGTCTCGGCGAGTTCCTTAATGATTGAAAAGATTGGATGTTGTAAATTATCGTACATAGTCAAAACAGCAGGTAAAAAACCAAACAGTTTGCAAAAGTAACAATTTTTTTCCCTAATCCCTATCTTTGGACAACTTACGGAAAGCAAGTGGATTTTTAAGTAATTCGGCTTGTTCACGACGGCGTTTTACAATATGTAAAGCCGAGAAAATTGCCTCTACAAAAGAGCTTTCAGAAGCTAAGTTTTTTCCAGCAATATCATAGCCTGTACCATGATCTGGCGAAGTACGTACGATAGGTAAACCGGCTGTAAAGTTTACACCGGCACCTTTGGCAATATGCTTAAAAGGGATTAACCCCTGGTCATGGTACATCGCGAGTACCGCATCGAATTTCTCATAAGCACCTTTTGCGAAGAATCCATCGGCAGGATATGGACCAAAGCAGAAGATCCCCTGTTCGTTTGCTTTTTCTACGGTAGGTCTAATGATCTGATCATCTTCGGTGCCAATAATCCCATGATCGCCAGCATGTGGATTTAGTCCCAAAACTGCGATCTTAGGCTTTTCAATCCAAAAATCTTTCTTCAACGAGTCATTCATCAGGGCTAGCTTTTTAAGAATAGCTTCTTCGGTAATATTAGCCGCAACCTCATGCAGTGGAATATGACCTGTTACCACACCAATACGCAATTCATCACAAACCATAAACATCAATACATCATCAGCCTCTACTTTGGCCTGCAGGTATTCGGTATGGCCCGGAAATTGAAATCCCTCCTGTTGAATATTATGCTTATTAATTGGGGCAGTCACTAAAGCATCAATTTTGCCGGCTTTCAGGTCCTCAACAGCTTTCTCCAACGAAAGGAAGGCATATTTACCGCCAATTTCGTTTTCTTCACCCAACGAAATCTTGACGTCTTCCTGCCAGCAATTGATCATATTTGCTCTTTTAGAATGCGCCTGCTCAGCATCATTGATCACGTTAAAACTAAAATCATTTACACCGATCGCTTTACGGTGAAAAGAAGCAACCTTTGTATTTCCGTAAACCACTGGCGTAAAGAAATCGCACATACGCTGATCTACCAAAGATTTAATGATGACTTCAAGTCCAATGCCGTTAATATCGCCTACGGTAATTCCGATTTTTAATTTATCGCTCATTCTATTTAAATGCTTTGATTCAAAAATAGGGATTTTTTTCTTAGAATGACTTTTCACTTATTTATTTTTTACTTTTGCAACATGAGCACAGTAAGAGCAAAAAAACATTTAGGACAGCATTTCTTGAACGATAAAAATGCTGCACAAAAGATTGTGGAAGCATTGGATCCTAAATTGGGTTTTAGCCAAGTGCTTGAAGTAGGTCCAGGAATGGGTGTACTTTCTGATTTTCTCTTGCAAAAAGAGGAATATGAAACCTATTTGATCGATGTGGATGACGAATCCATTGCTTATTTGGACGATAAATATCCCCAATTGGGTAAGCGATTGATCCACGGTGATTTCCTAAACCTTGACTTTTCACAGTATTTTGGTGAGAAAATGGCTGTCATTGGCAATTTCCCTTACAACATCTCCTCCCAGATTCTCTTTAAAATTTTGGATGAACGCCAATGTGTCGTTCAAATGACGGGTATGTTCCAGAAAGAAGTAGCCGAACGTTGTACAGCTAAGGCTGGCAGCAAGGAATATGGTATCTTGAGTGTCTTTTTACAGGCCTATTATAAAGTAGAATACCTTTTTACTGTAAAAGCAGGAGCTTTTAATCCACCGCCAAAAGTATTGTCGGGCGTTATCCGCATGACGCGCAATGACCGTGAACAATTGAATTGTGATGAAAAACTATTTTGGCGTGTTGTTAAAGCGGGCTTCAATCAACGTCGTAAAACCCTCCGTAACTCACTTTCGGGCGTTGTTCCCAAAGATAAAATGTCTGACAATCCACTGTACGAGCTACGCGCAGAACGATTGACGGTAGATGATTTTGTCGGTTTAACAAACGAAATAGCAAACAGTCTTTAATATGCATTCGACGGACAGCACATTTATTATCGTAGGCGGAGGTATCGCTGGATTATGTGCTGCAATAGGGCTTGCAAAAGTAGGTATTGAAGCACATGTCTATGAAAGCGCCATTGAACTCAAAGGCATAGGTGCTGGATTCGGGCTCGCAGCCAACGCCATGCAAGCTTTGGAACATCTCGGATTGAAGGATGAAATCGTTCCGATTGGGCATTACCTTGCATCTTATAATGTCTTGGATCAAAAGGGAAATATTCTTGTTGAACCAGACACCAAGTCAATCAGTCAAAAATATCAACAGGACAATTTCGCTATCCATCGGGCAGATCTGCATCAGTTTCTCTTATCCAAAATCCCCAATGGACAAGTTCATCTCGGCAAACGTGCCGTTTCCTTTGAACGGGAGGGAGAAGATATTCAAGTTTATTTCGCAGACGGAAGCCATGTACGCGGCCAAGCCCTTTTGATTGCCGATGGTGTACACTCAGCACTACGACAACAACTCATACCGGGTTCGGCACCTCGCTATTCAGGCTATACCTGTTGGCGGGCCACCATCGATAATAGCAGTATACAGCTCAGTAAGGGGACAGAAACCTGGGGCAGCAAAGGCCGCTTTGGGATGACCCCACTTGTCAATAACCGCATCTATTGGTACGCATGCATCAATACTGAGGCACAAAATCCGGTCTTAAAAAACTGGAAAACAAAGGAGCTCCTCGAAAATTTTAAAGATTATCATGCCCCTATTCCAACGATTCTTTCGGAAACAAAGGATAGCGAGCTAATTGCAAATGACATCATTGACATCGAACCACTTCAGCAACTCGCTTTTGACAATATCCTATTATTGGGTGACGCTGGACATGCAACGACTCCCAACTTGGGCCAGGGAGCCTGTCAGGCTATTGAAGATGTTGCTGTTCTCGTGGATGAACTCCAGACCGCAGCTTCCGTTAGTTTGGCTTTTCAAGGATTCGAAAAAAGAAGATTGGATCGGGTAAATTACATCTGTAATACTTCCTGGAGGATAGGAAAAATCGCACAATGGGAGAATCCATTCCTGATAAGAATGCGAAATTTTGGCATGAAAATAATGCCTAACCGCATGAAACAACAACAATTAAACAAATTATTATCTGTAGATTTTATGCAGATCAACCATAATCATGACGCTGGGATCTAAATCATCGTACTACACCACAACAGTATTCACTGATCAGTCCCACATAAAAAAATAACTGAATGAAAACTACCATTTTGATCGTTGACGACATTCATGAAATCATGCTTGAGAAATTTGAACAGGCAGGAATCGCGTTCCATTATCAACCGGATATCAGTCGGGAAGCGGCTGAAAAAATTATCAGCAATTACTCGGGGATGGTTATCCGTTCCAAATTTCAGGTAGATAAGGCTTTTTTTGACCTGGCACCAAACCTCCGCTTTATCGCCCGTGCTGGTGCAGGTATGGACAATATAGACGATACAGTTGCTGCGCAAAGAGATGTGCTGTTAATTCCGGCCAATGAAGGCAATCGGGATGCTGTAGGTGAACATATGATCGGTATGTTGCTCAGTCTAATGAACAATCTGAATCGGGGTGACCAACAAATACGATCTGGCCAGTGGTTGCGTGAAGCCAATCGTGGATACGAACTTAAGGGACGTACTGTAGGCTTGATCGGCTATGGGCACAATGGTATGGCTATGGCAAAAAAACTATCCGGTTTTGATGTACAGGTGCTTGCCTATGATAAATATCGAATCGACTACGCCGATCAATATGCATCAGCAGCAGACATGGAAAAGATCTGCAAAGAAGCCGATGTGATCAGTTTCCATATCCCCTTAACGGATGAAACAAAGGGGATGATTGATGTGGATTATCTGGCTAAATTTGAAAAACCTATTTTCTTTTTACTGGGGGCACGAGGCGGTATTGTACAAGTACCCGCAGTGCTTAGCGGCCTTGATTCAGGTTCCATTATCGGAGCAGCATTCGATGTGTTGCCCGTAGAAAAATTCCCAAAACTCGCTGAACAGAACTGGTATGCAGATCTTATCCGTAGAGACAATGTGATCTTATCTCCACATGTTGCCGGATGGACATTCGAAAGTTATTATAAATTATCGGAAGTGGCTGCCGATAAGATCATCGCCTTTCTGACATCTTAATTTTTACAAAGAGCTATTTGCCAAAATCTCCAATCAATCTAGCAATATCCTCCTATCCATACACGCTTAGGAGGTTAAAGTAACCTATTGCTCTTGAAACGTATAAAAAATCAGGTTCCGGCACTAAAGATACCGATAACAACAACAATCAGAAACTGAACCACCAAGCTACCGTCAAGTAGATAAGCATAGTGATAATGATCTTTTGTTTTGAAAACGGCCAATTTTAGCAATGCAAATATGAGCACGTTGGTCAGAATCAATCCAATTTTAATAGGTATCGTATAAGGTACCGTCAAGATCAAAACACAATGGAGGCCCAACAGCCCATAAGTTAGATTTTTAGCTTTTTGTTCGCCCAGCATATTGGGCAAAGTCCGCAGGTGATAATAGGAATCCTGTTGGATATCCCGAATATCAAAAGGCAGGGTACAGATAACCAAAAATATGAACTTCAATCCGCAGAGCGCAATAAAAACCCACTGATCTATTTTGACACCGACGTTGGCCAGTTCCACATAGGGAAGCACCACACTGCTGCAGACCCAGACCAGGGCAATATGAAAAATCTTGGCCCCGGGTATCTGTCGAAGGCCCACTTTGCGGTCACGGAAGGTAAACAGGGGCATTCCGTATAATAGACTCAGGATTCCAATAAAACCCAAAAACAAAAAAGAGTACACATGAATATACCACAAGCAATAACCGAGCACAAGCAAAGCGATACCATTGTTTAACCACATGACCCATTCATGATTAAAGATCCAGCGTGTCCGCGGGAATTTTGATTCTTTTGGGTTCTTCGGTTTGGACCACCACAGGCTAAAATTATAAAGCAACAAAGTCGCTGTTCCTTCCACTAAAACAATATACCAATTGATAGGTCGTTCAAATATGATATAAGTCAGCGCGCATTGTGCCATGGCCGCCATGGCGATCAGCAGATTTGTATAGATTGTAATATAGAATAGCTTTCTTAGAAAAGACATCTTGGTAAATCTTGATGCAAGATAACAATCTTATAGATAAAAGTAGTTTAACATTATATTAAACATCAATTTTTTGATAAAATGGGCAAAAACCGCTAAATTGTACACCGAAATCGAAATATCAAAAACGATTTCGCAACGATAACAATATAAATTAAAATAATTCATAATAATCCTAATAACGATGAGCCTACAAATAAAATCATTTGAAGAATATCAAAGTGAATATAAGCGAAGTGTAGAACAACCTGAGGAGTTTTGGGCGAGCATTGCAGATCATTTTTTCTGGAAGAGAAAATGGAATAAAGTGCTGAGCTGGAACTTTGAGGAACCCAATGTCAAATGGTTTGAGGGTGCAAAATTAAATATTACAGAAAACTGTCTTGATCGCCATATTTATGCGAATGGTGATAAACCAGCCATCATCTGGGAACCTAACGATCCAAATGAAGCGCACCGCATTCTTTCCTATAAACAATTACTACAAAAGGTAGAGCAATTTGCCAACGTACTTAAAAATAATAACATCAAAAAAGGAGACCGGGTATGTATTTACTTACCGATGGTTCCTGAATTGGTTATCGCAGTATTGGCCTGTGCACGTATCGGTGCCATCCACTCGGTGGTATTTGGAGGCTTTTCAGCGCGTTCTATCGCGGATCGTATCGTCGATGCGGAATGCAAACTGATCGTTACTTCAGATGGTAGTTACCGCGGCAACAAAACCATTGGTTTAAAAAATATTGTGGACGATGCTTTAATGCAATGTGACACTGTTGAAAAAGTAATTGTCTTAACACGTACACGTACACCGGTATCGATGATCAAAGGACGTGACGTATGGTGGGAAGATGAGATCAAAAAAGTAGAAACACAAGGAAATCCAGCATGTCCAGCAGAAGAGATGGACGCGGAAGACAACTTATTCATCCTTTATACATCGGGATCCACAGGTAAGCCTAAAGGTGTAGTACACACCTGTGGTGGCTATATGGTGTATACAGGCTATACCTTTATGAATACGTTCCAGTATAAGCCAAACGATGTATTTTTCTGTACAGCAGATATTGGCTGGATTACAGGACACAGTTACATCGTCTATGGGCCGTTATCACAAGGAGCTACTTCTTTAATGTTTGAGGGTATTCCAACCTTCCCGGACGCGAGCCGTTATTGGGATATTGTAGATAAATTCAACGTCAATATTATCTATACTTCTCCCACAGCTATACGCTCATTAATGGCTTTTGGCGACGAATTTGTCGACAAAAACGATCTTTCCTCTTTGCGTGTTTTGGGGTCCGTAGGAGAACCAATCAACGAAGAAGCCTGGAACTGGTTTAACGAAAAAGTTAGTAAAAAGAACTGCCCTATTGTGGATACCTATTGGCAAACAGAGAATGGCGGTCACTTAATCACATCGCTTGCCGGCGTAACACCTGAAAAAGCAAGTTATGCGATGTTCCCGATGCCGGGCATTCAACCCGCTTTGATGGATGAGAATGGGAAAGAAATTGAAGGCAATGATGTCACAGGAAACCTATGTATCAAGTTCCCTTGGCCCGGTATGCTACGCACGACATGGGGGGATCATGACAGATGTCGTCAAACCTATTTCTCGACGTATAAGGATATGTATTTTACAGGCGACGGGTGTTTCCGTAGTCCGGAGGGTTATTATAAAATCACAGGCCGTGTAGATGATGTATTGAACGTTTCAGGTCACCGCATTGGTACAGCAGAAGTGGAAAATGCCATCAATATGCACGCTGACGTTGTTGAATCGGCCATTGTCGGATATCCGCACCCAGTAAAAGGCCAGGGTATCTATGCTTATGTCATTGCGAATCACCATACCGATGCAGAAGCCACCAGAAAGGATATCATGGAAACTGTTTCACGCATTATCGGTCCGATTGCGAAACCAGACATTATCCAGTTTGTGGATGACCTACCAAAGACACGCTCAGGAAAAATCATGCGCCGTATCTTACGCAAGATTGCCGAAGACGATATCGCCAATGTAGGTGATACTTCGACACTTCAAGATCCTGCTGTTGTGGAGGGTATCGTTAAAGGCGCTGCAGCTTTGAAAAAATAGTATATAAAGTATCTTTAAAAAAACAGCCTTCCAAATGGAAGACTGTTTTTATATTCCCCTCAAATTTAACCTTATCGGCAACGTATAGCCAACCCTTACAGGTTCACCACGGAGCATACCAGGTTTCCATTTTCTAAGTTTTTTGACGACTTGTATACCAGCAGCCCCTGTACCGAAACCCAAATCGTTCTTTATTTTCAAATCTTCTAATCGCCCTTGTTGATTTATAATGAACGCTATTTCTACAGTACCGCTTATACCATTCATCATGGCTTGTTTTGGATATTCGTAATTTCTTGCCACAAAATACATCATTTCTTTGGTACCTCCAGGGTATTCTGGCTGTGTTCTATAGGTAGTAGAGTCATATGAAATGACAGTGCCGTTTTCTTTTGTTTTAGTACCTGACAGCAATTTATCCTCCTTATAATGCTCGACAAAAGAATCAGGTCCCCTCTTTCCTCGCCACTCCCCCTCGCGCAAATTATTGACCAGCTGACCTTCTTCAGTTTCGTCCTGTTCATCTATACTAAAACGAATAAAACCATTTCCATTTTCTAACTTTTTATTGTTCAAAGAGTCATAATACACCACATAGATTGGCTTCTTTATCAGTAGTTTCTTTTTCTTCACTTCACTCGGATAGAATACAATCATCTTCAACTTACTATTCGGATAGAGATAAAAAGCAGAATCTATCAATTTACTCTCATCACTGAACTTCTCAAGACTCTTCAACGTACCATTTTCATAAAATTCATATTTTTTACCCAAAAATCTGAATGGCGGGTGTCCACTCTCGCTGATCGCATTAAGCTTTAGCGAGTCATTCCGCAGATAATACTCCTCGATTTGATAAACTTTATCCTTTCCCAACGCATCAATATGAATTTCTCTTAAAAAATAAGCCGAGTCTTGCTTCTTAGTCTCCTCCCCATCTTTCCTATGGTAAGTGGTAAAAGTAACTTGAGCAGAAAGGCTCAATCCGCACAGGTTCAATAGAAAAAAACAAATAAGTTTCGTCGAAAAGTCTAAATAATACTTCATAATAATTGTTAATACAGGGGTAATAATAACAAATATCTAGGATAGTTAAAAAATTAATCGGTTAAATAATGTTTATTTCTGTTATGGCCGGCACGGCTGCATACCATTAAGTTTTCCACAGGGTATTAATAACACTGTTGATAACTTAGAAAACCTACTCACCTTCATCCTCTCGAAGTCTGACAATTTCTTCCAATGCCTGAACATCGATCTGATCCTTTGGTCTATTGATTGCCTTTTTATTAGCGATGAGCTGGTTTATATATAACCTTTCATATCCGTCAGAATGTCCAAGCGAAGCCCATTATTCAAGTGAAAATCTGTCCATCCAACTACGAAAGGAATAGTTTCCAGCTGTGGAATATCACCAAGGTCAGATAGCCTGAATGCTTCCCTTAACCGTTTTCTATTATCCAATGAGTCTTTTATCCAAATATCTAAATCACCAGTAAACCTTTGAAAACCGTGCAAATTAGTTGCATACCCCCCAATCATAATGTACGCTACATTTGATTGCTCTAAATTCTGCCAAAACTCTAAAATTTCCTGATCAAAAATATCCATACACTATTTCTGATAAAAGGGTTTATGAATAATTTTTGCCTTTTTAAGCGTTTGTTGAATTTTATAGAGACGGGTAGTCATTTCAAATCGCTCCTTATAAGTACGATTAAGTCCGGCCCTCAATAAAGCAATTTCAGATTCGCTAAGAGATTGTGAAGTATGTTCTTTGTGACCATCCATTTCGGTTATACTTAGTTAAACAGATCTACTAACAAAGATACAACAAAAAAAGCCACATCATCCCGACGTGGCTAAAATAAACATATGAATTTAATTAAACAGTTTCTATTTATACGAGTTTACGGAGCTTGCAACCTTCCAGGTTCCCGATTCATTGATCAATGTCACCAAATCTGTTTTCGTGAAATCCTCAAACTTCATGGTGACACGTGCTACCATATAGTTTTCAGATTCCTCGAGTACTTCGGTACTTGTACTGCAGTTCAATTTTTCACCTTTTTGCTTTTTTAGGAACGAAATGACTTCCGAACGGCTATTGGTGCGTGCAGCTTTTCCCTGAAATTTTTGATTGAATTCGGATGCGAACAATTTTTCTACGCCCTGAGATGCACCTTCTGTCATTACCGACACATAGCTATCGATGGCCAAATCGGCTGTGGAAAGGTTCAATGCTTTGCCAGGGTCAGCTGCTGCCATTGCGAAAGTTGATAGTGTAATCAATGCTGCAGCTGCGAATGTCTTTACTAAAGTTTTCATAATACTTTATTTATATTGTTAGTTTTTTTATCTCTTTTCTTATTGTCGCAAGGAAGTTGATTTTGTTGCATCATTTCCTTTAAGATTCTGATTCAAAAGTAAGACAACGCAGCATCCCATTTTATTACATTTAGATCAACGGAATAAAAAAGTCGGTAAATGGAGGTAAAGGAGCGGTAATTGGATATCCGCTCCGGTAGGAAAAAACAAAGGTATGGGTTAACGTTACCTTTATAACTGGAAAGCAGCTAGAATAGTTGCAGGCGTACAATCAACTTCATTCAGCACATTGCACCGTCGGCCATTTTTATGAAGATATATGATCGTAAATCCAACCAGGATGGGGGTACCAACAAATTCCTTGCATGGAATGCTGATCGTCTTGGCCGAAATTGGATCCTGTCCATAGACGATATCAATTTCCCATTCTTCATCTTTTATCTCAGTGAACTCCCTTTCTTTGAAATTGAAAGAAAAGGCATGGAATTTAAAGGCGATAGCATTACAATCTTTGGGCAGCAGCAATGCTCGGTTAATGTCAAATATTGGAAATGATATTTCGATCTTGCTCTCCTCGGTTAGGTTAACCATTGGATCGATATTCAGCGCATCCTGCATATGGAAATTTTCGTTGAATTGGAAATTCACCAATCTGTCGAGCTTACAGTTGTTTAGGCAAAGTGTTCCCCTATCGTCATTGATATTTGTCTTCATTGCCCTATAAATCTGTCTATTCAAGCGATTGCCCATTTGTCCATCATGCAGTTCCTGATGCACTAAGCCAAAAGCCTGCCTAATTGCGGCGCCCGCGCGACTTGCCTGTCCAAAATCTTTACCAGCATTCTTCGTGTCGACGTTTTGTTTTACACGGTGTGGTTTACTTTGAATGTAGTTCTTTGTTCCTACCTTTCTGCTTACCAGTGGGCCAACCAGTCCACGGATATAGCCATTATCATTTATTCCCATACAATAAATATACCACCAAAACGACCCTATGTCAAGTATCTTGTTCATTTTTAAGGATTTCGGAAGCTGCAGCAAATAGCAATTATAAATTTGAAAATTTAGTGATACCTTTTTGGGGATTAGTTATAACCAATTCCCAACCACCTTCTAATTGCAAGCAAGATGCAAACAGGATGTCTGTACAGTGAAAGCACCCTTAAAAGGTGGACTCAACGTGGACTCACTGTGCACACAAGGTGGTTACAGTACGGAGTTGATCGCAAGTTGGTATGGAGTTGGTGTCAGGAAAATATAATTATTTGCGCCGAGCGGCTGTATTGAACTTTGAGAATAATGTAATCACAATAGAGCTTGATATAGCCCCCACGAACAAGGAATCGGGAATGGACGATTTCTCATCTAGGAAATAGTATACAGCAGCTGCTATTGAAAAGCAGACGATGAAGGACAATATTAAAACAAGTATAAATTTGGTTTTCATTAGTCAAGGGTTAATATAGTACAACTTAATATACAAAAAAATGCTGAACTTTACTGGAGAAGAAGCCTCAACTTGTTAGCTTAGGTAGGCTCAGCCACAAATTTTGATTTTACATACTAAAAGGGGGAAACGTTTTCCACATTGTTATTAACATCATGTGGAAAACTCAAAATCACCCATCATTTTCGTCCAACAACCATTTCGCAAAATCATCAATTTTATCTTTATTGATCACAAGCTGCTGTTCAAGTGGAAAATCTAATTGCAGTCTAAAGTTTTTATCGCCATTTACTTCATATCCTTTTATAACACTTCGGTGTACCAGTTCCCAGCGAGTGATCTGATAATATTCCTTCGTATCTAACCTCTCGACGAGGTATTTTAACGCATGGCTATCCTGAATAGGTGGATTTGCCGGATTACGTTCATAGATCGTATTCATCCCATTATTATTGCAGATTAAAACAATGTCCAAATCCATCAGTCGGATATCTTTGCCATCACGTATGGTTATGACCGGATTATCCTGTAAATTATTCTGTTTGATAGCTGCTATCTTTCCCTGCTTTTCGTCATTTATTAAAATCTCAACTTCCCCAATTCCAGCCATATATTCTCTATACAATGAAGCCAAACTATAGAACAATGTATAAATCAGTGATATACCCATGGAGAATGGCAATTGAAGAATATTTTGGGGAATCCGAAAAAGAGCGCGATCCGTTATTTGAAGATATAATCGGTCCATACATTCGAGATAGAAAATGGTCGGCAGATAGATAAATATGATCTGAATAAAGAAACGTTTTAGAAATTCGTTGCGCCAAGGTTGCTTTTGATCAAAATATGCTGTCGTCTGCATGGTCCACTCCACCATGACAGAAAGAAAAAAGATACTCCAAAGGAAATCGACATAGAAATTTGTGTTGGACAAGCAGTATTTGTAGATCTTCCATCCCGCACCGATACGATATCCGGCAGAAGCATTATAAAAAGAAAAAATAAGGATCCATATCGTTCTGGATCTCCAATGATTGATCGAGAGGTCCCAATCTCCATCTGTGCTTTCGGTACTTTTTACAGATTCCATAATTTATACAGTTTGGCTAATGGTTAACAGCTAATTAACACGATATACTATAATATCAAAAAAATGCTAAAAAATCAACTATTTAGATTTTTATTCAATTTGATTCATCATTTCTTACACGCTAATTATGAATATCAACCAATAAATATGGAAAAAGATCAAGCTTATATTTCTTTTGCTTTCAGACACTGAGATAAACAGCCGATGTCTTGCATAAATTTTCAAGGTAAGGACATCGCTATCAAAAGATGACGATAATAAATAATAACGAAATGGCGAGCGTACTGCTGTTACATCCACTCCATCTTTCCCGACGGGGGCGCTCCAGCGATCTTCAGTACGCTTGTGAAGGGTTTGGCGGGATCGCTGGAGCAATATAAAATAGGGACGCGGGTACAGCGACAAAGTGCAAAGCAAAACAGAGGGCAGGCCGCGCCAAGGTTGTGCCGCTGCGCAATAGGTTATGGATAGGTAAAATAAACGGAGATGAAAAGTCTACAAACAGCGAAAGAAACAATCAAACGACTTGGCCTACGCTTAGGGCCAGTGTTCCAGTCCTTATGGATCAGGCTGTTTGGGCGGTTTGTCGTTCCGTTTAGGTATAGTGCCGTTCCTGTGTTCAGGGAACTTTGCTCTACCCCTATCTGTCTATCCTTAGCCCTAAAGAGAGTTGCGGACAAGATGTGGTATCCGCGTAAGTTTGCACTATTCCCGATTATATTGGTCTCCCGGTTTCAAGGAAGTTGGCTGACCTCAACCTAGGATCCCTCGATCGCATGGCTGTGAGGCAAAACCGAAATGCAACAATAACTCATAAAATTATATAAACTTAAAAAGATGCATATGCGCACTTTAAAAATTAACTGGTTACGTACCGGTCTTGTATTATCTTTCTTTTTATTGATTGGAGCCTTTTGGGTAGTAAAGGCGATGGAGAAGAAAGATGTTAAAACAGCTTCTGAAAAAGAACTGATTGTATTTCATTACGCAAGTGAAGATACCAGCGAGGGAGCATTTGCTAATCCTGACAACTGGGAACCGGGGATTTCTCCATCGGCATGTGGTACAGGTACGACAAAACCTTGTCAAAAAACAGCTGTAGATGAGAATGATCTTGAGTCTATGCTTTCTGGAAAATCCAATCAAAATATATTGGATGATCCAACTTTTAGCAAGAGAGATTAACAAAATCTAATCTCTAATTAGGAATAGTATTGGGGTATATCGCCCCAGTACTATTCTCTTATTAAAGGACCTATCTGGGGTTCTGTTCCATCCCCGTCATTTCCAACACATCTTCAGGCAAAGCAATTGCATAGCGCTTATCATTTGGAAGTAGTACAAAGTCTTGACCACTGATTTTACGAGAAAGTGTTATTCCGGCACCATCTCTATTCAAGCGCTTGATATCCGACCAACGCAGCCCACGAAACACTAACTCTTTTCGCCTTTCATTCAAGATCGTACCAAGAGCTATGTTCGCATCAGTGAATACAAAGGGTTTAAAGGTATTTTTATCCCAGCGCTTTATCATCAACTGATTTAGTGTTTCAGCTGCTTTTTCAGGTTCTCCTAAACGAGCCTGACATTCAGCGACAATCAGCAACAGTTCGCTGGACGTGACCCCTGTAATAAGCCCCTGATGTCCCATATGTGTACCTTTAAAAAATACATCGCCTTTATCATCTAGCCTAAAATAGATATTTTTTCGAAGATCATCCGCTGCGTACAGCAGATAAAGATCTTTTTCTATCCGAGCTATATTTAGGTTAACGATATTGGAGGCATACATCCTTGTAAAAAAGACAACTTCCGCACTTGTCTGATTCGTAGCCGGTATCGGGAAACTTGCAGCGGCGGACAGATCATTAAAATCAATCAAATCACTATGGAGCTTCAGTGCCTGTTGCACATTAGCTAGAGCTTTCTCATACTCCCCCATTATTAAATAAGCCCGAGCCAACAAGCCATATGCGGCAGCCTTTGTCGGAAGCGCAGGAGAAGATTCAGCGATAGGTAACAAAGGTAGCGCCGCCTGTAAATCGGATAAAATTAAATCATAAGTCTGCTGTACAGTTGCTCTTTTTGAAGGTAAATTCATATCAGGATCAAGCCGCAATACCATACCCAAATCCTTATCGGCAGTTTTAGCATCATATGCGGGTGCCCATACCTGTACTCCATCCAAATAACGGGCTGCCCTAAAAACTAGTGCCTGCCCCCGGACTTCATTTGCCTCGCCACTAGACAGACCGTTGTCATCCAAGCCCTTAAGTATCGAATTGGACACATAAATACCTTTATAGCAATAATACCATTCATGGCCTCCACCAGATACTGCACGCGTCACATAATCGGGCTGCCAACTGTACAGACGTTTATCACTATCGTAATACAGCCCGTTATAGTCAGCATCTGTCAGACTAAAATCACAACTGCTAGTCTCTCCCAAAGAGAGATAATTGGAGTTTACTGTCGCCCAATCATTCAAAAGTGCCTTATAATCTGACACGGTCACAGGTATCCCTAAACTCTTATCTGATTTTTCTTCTAAAAATTTATTACAGCCCCCAAGGCAAAAAATAAGCAGGGGGAGAAATAAGACTTTATTCCATATTCTTTTCATAAACTTTTTCTTTAAATGCTTGTTTTTACCCCCACTGAATAGCTCCGCGGTACAATTGTCCGACCGCTTCCCAAGTTAAAATCCGGATCAATACCAGCTTTATTAGCCTTCCATAGTATACCAATATTTTGTATATTAATATAAATATGCAATCTTTTAAATCCTTTGAAAGTGGGGAGATCATACCCAAAATTGATATATTGCAATCGAATGTGATCACCTTTTTCGACTAGAACACTAGCCCCTTCATAAAATCGGTCTCTATTACTATTTGTGGTGTACGGATTAACGGGAATATCTGTAATTAATTCGTCTCCTGGGTTTTGCCATCGATACGCATAATCACTATGACCTCTTCCACTATTAAATAGATTGGTGTAATTAATGGAGGAACGTCGGAACCAATAGCCCAATTTGTAAGTAACGCCAATTTGAAAACTAAAATCTTTATACGAAACCGAATTTTGCAAATTACCAAACAGGGTCGGTATAGCCGATCCATGATAGTTCAGATCTTCCTCCTTAGTACCAGTCCCCGTAATCGCGGTATAATCCTTACTGACCTCACCGTTCAGATACCCTTGTGCTTCGCCAGTATTCGGATCTAGCCCCGCCCATTTATAACTATAGATCGCGTATACCGGTTTCCCCTTTATCCCCGAAATTGGAGGGGTCGCAACATTTACGTATTGCTGTGCCAACGTGCGTGATATCAGGTAATCGTCGATTACATCCTTATATTGGCTCATGTTCAAGGTACTATTCCATTTTAAATGGGTGTGGTCTATATTTTTTGTGGTCAGCTCTAAATCCCATCCCTGTCCATGCATGTTGGCCACATTTCGTTGCATCGAAGTATTTACACCTGTAGTCAAGTCGATCGGAGCTTGGCCAAACAAGTTGCGCCCCCATTTATGATAAAATTCCAATGCACCCACTACGCGATTATTCTTTGTTCTAAAATCAAGTGCGATATTGAGCATTTTACTCGTTTCCCACCTCAACAGGGGATTATAGAAATTCACAAATGCAGCTGAGGGATCACCTGTAAATACAGAAGGAGAAGAGAAAGCAATGGTATTTACAGCCACCATCGCCGGATCTATATTACCGCTGAAACCATAGGAAGTCCTGAGATTAAGATAAGATACTAAACCTGTGTTGAAGAATTTCTCATTGGAGATTTTCCATGCGGCACCTGCTGACCAAAAAGGATTCCATTGATCATTTGTTTTTAGGCCAAATAGATTAGATGCATCGCGGCGTATACTACCAGAAAGCGTATATCTGTTGTCAAAACTATACGCCGCATTGGCAAACTGAGAAACAAACCTTGTAACCGTTTCGCTCAGTGTCTGACTATTCGGAACATAGTCCATAGCACCAGTAATAACAGTCGGATAAGAGGTTTTATAATCTATATTTCCAAATGTTAAATTATCCGGATTGTATCCATAGAACCTGTTGTTGTTCGACTCTTGCCGAGCATCCCGCATTTCAGCACCAGCAATGGCGGTAATCATATGCTTACCAAAACTACGGTCAAAACTGAGCGTCCCACGTAGATTGCTCGCATGCATTAAGGACGCGCTTTTATCAAGTATTCCACCAACAGATATTATATATTCGACTTTATTGTTCTGAAGCTGTGTAAAGCGGTTCACATAATCACGTGCCATATAACTATATTGATCGGCAAAGCTTGTTCCCAAGCCGTGCGCTTGTTCATATTGATAATTTCCGGCTATTTTCAGCCCCTTGATAATTTCATAGTTTAGCTCGATGGTCCCTAATAAATCTGTCGCCGGACTTCTGCGTATCTGATGCTCCGAGTCCACCAATGGGTAATAACTCCAATCCAGTAGCCTACCATCCCCAAATGATTCAATAAAACTCTGCCTATAGTTTCGTGGAACCGTTAGAGCCTGACCATTTTGATCAGCAATACGCGTATATGGAAAAAGATTGGAGATATCATTATATCCATTGCGCCCAGACTTTGTATCTGTCTGTGTATAATACAGATTTGTGGCAACAGAAAATTGCTTACTAATCTCATAAGCTTGTTGAAACCGCAAATTGATACGCTCGTAACGATCACCCAGTGTTCCAATATTTCGATCATAGCCTACCGACGAAAGCCAAGAAAACTTTGCAGCTCCTCCCGACCCCGATAAAAAATACTGTTGTTTATAAGCTGGTTTATACACATAGCGATCCAACTGATCACGTACATCAACACCGCTCAATTCATTGATTTTAGACAGAGCTTCCCCCTCGGATATTTTTCCATTATCTGCCAGATCAAGCATATCGATTACAGGACTTAATAACGGTCTACTGGTCGAGCCGATTTTACTTTTATAAAATCCACGACTGTATAATTCCTGTTCTACATCTATAAAATCTGACGACGACATCTGAGGGATATAATAGAGGTCAGGTTTTGCATCCACGGTACTGTTGGCATTGATTTCAAAAGAGATGGGCCTATCTAACTTTCCCTTTTTCGTTGTGATCACAATCACACCATTTGCTGCCCTAGCTCCCCAAATACTGGATGCAGCAGCATCCTTCAGAATCGTTATATTTTCAACACTATTCGGATTTATATTACTGATATCACCGTCATATGGAAAATTGTCAACTACGATCAAAGGATCTTTAGGACCATTGATGGTGCTCAAGCCGCGGACTATGAGCTGAGGACTAGACTGACTTCGGCCAGCATCCATAACAAGACTATTTGCCACTACAGGTAACCTTGAAAGAATATCCGTACCCACCTGTTTGTTAAACAGTTCCTTTCCAACGGTTGAAAAAGAACCCGTAGCCCTTTCTTTCGGTATGGCCTGATATCCTGTCGATACAATAACCTCCTCGAGTTGTGTTGTCCGTGCTTTTAGTTTTACAATGAGCCTAGTAGTTGATGCGTCGAAGGCTACTGTGTGACTGGCATAACCAAGATGCTTAAGAACTAGCGTACCTTGGTGTGCTCTGGTATGAAATTCAAACTTTCCGTTCTTATCTGTTAAAACGCCACTATTAACGTGGCTCTCCTTAACAGATACGCCACTTATAGCCTGCCCTAGACTATCCAACACTGTTCCCTTTATCAAGACTTGTCCTTGTAGATGCGTTCCTAGAATCAACATACTACAAATTAGCATAATAGTTCTTACCATCTTATTTATCTAAAAATGGTGCTACATAATTCCTGTCCAATAGATTACGATAGGATACCGTCTGCAGTATACCATATTTATTGATCCAATAGTACATCGGATACCCACCCGGTTGAAGCAATTGATCCAAATAGCTACTTTCAATTATGGATGAAAATGATTCCAGTCCCAATCCCTGAATCCACTCATTTTTTAGAAAGCGATGGATACTTGAATAATTATTTTTTGTTTTTATACCATTCACCATAACCACTGTCAGTTCATCCTTATAAAGCTGTTTGTAATAGTTGATTTCTTTTTGATGCAGAAAACATGTATAACAGCCAATCATCCAAAAATCGAGCACCAATAGCTTTCCCTTATATTCTTGGAGATTTCTACGCACAGTATCCCCATTGATATAAAAGAGATGTTCTTTCGTCCAGAACTCTTCCGGGACTTTACGACCAACTTGTAACGGCACAATATCGGATTGTTTGGTTAACTGCCCATCGGCCCCGCTGTCCTTGCGGGGCGTCTGAGCTGATAAACTAAACATAGAAACTACTGCGATGCAACAGAGCATTACCCGACCAATACCTGCCGAATTTCTACATTTCATCGGATTTTCATCGGGGCGGCATCGGGTTTTAATCGGTATGGCCCGATGAAATCCCGATGAAAACTCGGAGCCAATAGCATAAAAGGCAGAAGTTGGGGCGAAGTTGGTCAGGCAAAAGACAGAAGAAAGTGGCCTTAACATTCGCTTGATTTGCACAGGCCTTGTTCTTAAGTAGTGCGTGGCAAGCACTTGAAATATATAGCTGATATAAAGCCTTAAGAAGGTTAATAATTTAAGGGTATTCATAATTTTGTTTGTTAGTGGTTATTTCGATAAACGACAGAAAAAATCAACGATTTTTTTGCTCATTTCCAGCTTCTTGGCTATACGCTCCTTGGCTTTTGCCGAGAGTTCGAGCTTAGAGAGAGCGATATGACGATAATTGGCGACACAGTATGCGATCAATACACGATACAGTTCCGTTGCGAACTCGTACATCTCTTCATCTATGTAAGACCAGTCTTTTTGCATTTCGTCATTCACATATGTACCCAATAGCTCCAAGATATTGTCAGATATTGTATCCAGTGCATATCTATTCCAAAACGTTTCGATCTCCTTTATAGGGTCGTAATCGGCCTTGTGAACATCATAAATCAAACGGTCAAAAGCAAATTGTAGCGCCAAAATCCTGTTCATATTTCAGTCTTGCAAACCGCAACCTAAAGCACATAGAGTCCCTTTCCGACCGAAATCAGTTTTTTACGGGGCCTGACTATGCTCAGGTTACATAAGTAAAAATTAATTCATTCTGGGAAGCCAGAGCGCGTTTGATTGAGGGGTCACAAAGGTATATATATTGGCATTACGCGTTCCATGGCAAGGGAAGACAAATCTTATTTGTCCAGACCATCCGAGCTACTCGGGGGCCGCAATGATGTTTTTTGATTGTTGCTTTTTGTTCATAACTCGTTTTTATGGTTAAACGAGTCTTGCTGGAAGGCAGCTAAATTAAAGAGGGGGCTGCATCCCGTGCTCCAAAAGATTCTCAGGCCTAAAGTTGCGCCGGGTGAACAGCAGCCCCACACTTCAATGAATTAAATGCAAAAATAGCACTTTTCATTGAAAGCGTGAGATATTTCTGCTGCCTTGCCACTTGGCCTGAGAATGGAGCTGCAAGACTTTTAAATATCTATATTTTCAATATTTTAATTAAAACTTATATCATATTCTAATTAACAAACTAATGAGACAAATATAAAAAACAACACAATAGTAAACAAATTTGTTGACCATTTTTTTTTCAATATGTCGATTTTAACTAAATGGATCAAAATCAAAAAGCATTTCGCACCAAATTAGGAAAACGTATTGAACAACTTCGAATTGAGAAAAAAATAGAACAGGGAGAGCTAGCTTCCATATTAAATAAAGATAAACAATTTATAAATCGTTATGAACGTCAGGGAGCAAACCCTACAGCATTTATTCTGGTCCAGATATCAGATGCACTTGGGGTGACCCCAAATGATCTTTTAGATTTCTCTAAGGTGGATAAGCCAAGTGATTAACGGAGAGGAAGACAAACTCCATTGAAATTACAAGTTCGACAATTCTTCAAAGACGTGGTAAAGACGCTATACCTCTACCCCTTTAATACTATATACGAAAGCTTTAGTCTTCCTCCTCCATATTTTCACTTCCCCTCTCAAAAGAATTTTGAGTGGTGGCGATAATCAATGATTCTGCAGTGCTGGGATTCAAATATTTGCTTATATATTTTACTCAGCCATCATAATTAGGTAACTGGTTATGATGGCTAAATAAAAAAAAAGCCACTCCCGAAAGAATGGCTACAAAAATATTTTATAAATAAAAAATTCTATTTCAGCTCCTCTACCTGTTCGATAGTCAGCCCTAAAGCCTTAGCAATATCTTCTACAGCTACACCAATTTTCTTAAATTCTAACGCTGATTTAAGCTTTTCAGCTTCAGCTTCGGCCCGCTCTTCCAATCTACCTTTTTCCATACCCCTTTTCAGCATACGCAATCGTAGCGTTATAAACACGTATTTGTTCTAAGTTTGATATGTATGACATCTTCTCTTTCGGCGTTAAATTTGCCAGTTCTCCTATAGCAAAACTAAGCTAAATATCAATACAAAAGAAATTGAAAGATGTCTCATCCAATTGTCTATGAAAGAACATTGATTGATCAAAGTTAAAAAACAGCTAGATTAGTTTCTGCATCTACATGTCCTAGTCTGCAAAAACTGACTACTTAATCCAGTAAAAATAGCTGTTACACAAATTTTTCAGATTAAATATATCGTTGATAAGCCCTTCTAATTTGTTAAACAAGCTTGACAATGTAGATCTTACATTTCAAACATAATTTTTCCGATCTGCGTAGTTATCAATATGAAATTTTACAATAGACAAATTGCTTCCTAAATACCAGATCGAAACACAATGTTTGTCGTTGGAAGATATGTAGGGAAAAAAGTACTGTTCGACTTGATTTAGACGCTCCAATGCGATCAATCATAATGGAACCTGCATTTAGCAATTAAAATCTGGTTTTCCTCGTATTTGTAGATCAGTCGGTGTTCTTCATCAATGCGGCGTGACCAGAATCCGGAATACTTATGTTTTAAGGGTTCGGGCTTACCCAACCCTTCGAATGGGGTCCTTGCGATATCTTTCAACAGTTCGTTGATCTTTTTCAGTTTCTTCTTATCTGTCTGTTGCCAGTACAGATAATCTTCCCAAGATTCATCCACGAAAACATACTTCATATTACTCCTCCGACAACTGCTTCTCAAACGATTTTCCAGCTTTCAACTTTTCAATCGCTGCATCAAGACGCAGTTCATTTGTTCGGGAAGATAATTCATGGTTTGTTGCCATCAAGGAATTATATTCTTCAAGCGACATAACAACAATACCCGAATCTTTACCTCGATTAATAATTAAGGTTTCAAAGTTTTTGGAAACCTTATCCAGATAGCGTTTTATGTCTTTCCGGAAATCAGATACACTAGCAATCAACATAACAAGTACTTTTATCTGTACAAAGATACGTACAAATTATTGACAAATTAAATTTCGTTACGCCATCTTGGAATTAGAAAGAAAAAAGCTATTCCCGAAAGAATGGCTCTGCAATATTTTGTTATCTCATTTCTCCAAAAACCAATTTCTTTATGGGTTACCTGTCGTCCCTCTACTTTTTGATCAATATCCCTTGTTATCAATTGAAGTCCTCCCTTGTCAAGAGCATAACGGTATTTGGAATTTGATTGTCCACCATCATATTTGAACTGAACATTGATAAAATTACCTTCCAATTCGAAGGTACCTCTTGATTCTTCAAGTGACTGGCCCGGGTCTTGAATATGATATTTTTCACCAATTGAGAAAACACTACCACGTTCAGGAGCTATAAATATCACACTATCTTTATCGAAGAAATGTATTTCCTTAACTAACGTAGGATAGAACCCTCGTTCAGACAGAAATTTATTCACATCTACAGTTTCCTCTACTAAGCCATTAACAGGATCGGTGTATTTCATATAAATACTTTTAATTTTCCAATCGCCCAAAAGTGGATTTAACTCGGCTTTTTCTTTCTTACATCCTAGAAAGAAAACAATCAGGGGAACAATAAACAATAATCTTTTCATTGTTTGTTTGGTTAAATACATTGTTTTCTAATTTACCAATAAATGCTTATGGTAAATACAAATAATTTAATTGGCGGATACAGTTAATTTGAACCAACAAAAGAACATTCAAACTTCACTAATTTCAGTTCCCTTCAAACTAATACGATCTAACAACAATCATCTAATAATAGACATAATTGGGGTCACTTCCTCTTCATAATCTAAGAAAGTGACCTCCAACTAATACGCTTTGAGATTGTCTAAATACAACTCGTCATTTCTATCCAACAGAGTACCCCAATATACTCCAATTAATAAAGACATTTAATTCACAGCTGTTAAGACGCCATTATTCCAATTATTTAAAACTAAGTTTCCCCATTCGGAACCTTGTCCGTAGTAGATTGTTCCTTCAAAATGTGAAAAAGTAGATGTTTCAAGGGCCAGTTCTGTCGGCAGAGGCTGCCCAGGTAAAGGGAACTCTAAATTTTCCTGTATTGGGCCTGATATACTTCCAACTAACTGCCCCGAAACTGAATTGACGGGAAGCATATAATATAATCCTCCCCCATTAGGTATAGAATAGGATATCCATCCTCCTTGAAACAATTGAGTATCTTTATCGAAATACAATTCCCCTGTTTTCCCCTCACTATCAAACGCGATCAAAATATCGTTAATAGAACCTGAACCAGGTGTTGTCTGGCCCTTCACACCGAAAAAGGTTCCTATTGCCAACATTAAAATTAAGATTACTTTTTTCATAAAAAAATTTTATTAAATGGTTAAAAAATGACGTTAAAAACGGTCATCGTCAACTTCTATTCTGATGACCGTTTCTAAAGATTATTATATAAACTAATTTCCTAGTTTACCATATAACATATTCAATGGATTAGAAGCTGATATTATTCCTGCAATAGGATAGACTATAGTCGCATTCTGACTTGAAACCCAGTCAATAAGAAATTCTCTTTCATCGCCCGTGCCAAACAAATTATCAACAGGTGCAACCTGAACCGCTCTAGTATTCCAATTATTTCCACCGTCAATACCAATTCTCTTTAATTTAAGTTTATTTCCATCTTGCGTATATTGATAACTAGCAGAAGCTACAAATGCTGATGCTCCCGAATTATATCCTATATAGAAAATTGCTGTCGTACTATTTGTAAATGCAAAATACATTGAAGTAATATTACGCCCAGAAGCTGTAAATAGCTCTCTTACTTTATTAAAAATATGAACATTCGCAGTAACGCCGGGAATTGCGTCTGAAGTAATTCTTTTATTTGCTTTGTTGTAGCCGAAAGTCGTTAGGATCGGTAGGATAGGGACATCGTTACTCTTAACTTCTGTTTGTTTGCCTTCTACATCAATTAATAATAACTTATTATCTTTTATAACTCCATTGATAAAATTAGAAGTTCCCACCTGCATGGCAATTGGAAAAGTGAATCCATATATGTCAAAACCAAATTTTCCTACAAGTGAATTTACTTCTCCATCACTACCCATAAATTCTGCACTAACTTTCTTAGAATTGTTATCAACGACAAAACTAATCTTGTTTTGAATACCATCGAGTTGGATATATGGAAATTTAATTGCAGAAATCAATGACGTATTATCTGATATTACTGAAGTATATGAGTTGATAAAAGTCTGTTCTTCATCTTCTGACAACCTAGTCAATACAAAATTATTTTTATATCGCTTTCCTTTCAAAAAAACGGAGTCCTGGCTCGAACGCACATACTCAAATTCTACATCACTCTGTAAACCATTGGCAGCAGTTGCTCCGAGCACTTTAGCACCAGGATCACTTAACAGTGAGATATAATTATACGTATCGAAAATCAATGAGGCATCCATCACCCATTTTGTTCTATACGTTGATGCTTTCATTGTTCCTGAGGTTGTACTGTTAATATCAGAAAGCATTTGTATTGTATTATCTTCATTAAACTTTACATAGAAAGAATATCCTCCTCCCAAAGAGGTAGTCAGTACACCTTTCCATCCGTTTACACCTGAGACCAGCTTATCCTGCAATTCAGCCAATCGTTCTCCTGCTCTTGCTTCGGGAGAAGCATCAAACAATTCCTGCACTTCAGTTTTTCTACAGGAAGTCAGTGCCCATACGGCTATAAATAATATTAAAAACCTTTTCATCATCTATTACTTATTAATAACACCAAAAACATAATTATCCGGGGCTCCTTTTACATAAAAACCACCAAAAGTCATAAAATCAGCAGCCTCCACATCGTGATGGATCCAGTCTACCACAAAGGTATTCGAGGTCAGATAATTCTGTAGTACGGTCACCCCCGCGCCTATCACCCCTGCATTCCCATAAACACCATCAGTTCCACGCTGAGCAACTTTAGTAAGCGTCATCTCGTTAGCAGCGTTGATTGCATAGGTATATGAATAATTAGCATAATAAGTGGTATTGGCAGTATTGGTGTATTGTACAACAAGCTCCATCTGATTTCCAGAAGAAAATTTGAATTCGATATTATCTAGTCTTCTATTCGCTCCTCCTACAGCTGCAATACCTGATTTAACGGCTTCATAAATACTGTTAAAGGCTGTAGATGTCTGGTATTTTGAATTGTATATAGCTAGAGGATCTACTTTTATACCTGAGACCAAGGTACCTTTACGCATCCAGTATCCCAACGAGAATGCGTCCTTCTCGTTATACTGATCTATCACCACCCGGGCAAACTCCTGTTGCAACGCTCTAAAATCGATATTGTAAAACTCCTTAAAGTAATCGACGACAAGTGCCTCTTTACGCTTTAATTTTGCGTACGCATCGGCACCGGAAGCTTTTGCATAATCGTCATAATACATTTGCCCTTCCACAATAAGATGCGCAACTACTTCAGCAAAATCCTCCGTATAGGCACTTCTGGCATATCGGGAAATAAAACCAAGCGATCTTGATATCGACTCCGGGTTAGTCGTCGTATTAGTCCAATCGGCCTCATAGTCTGCTTTGGTAACCTGCTCAAAAGACGGTGGTATAGCAATCATCTGGTTGATAATATGCGTAAATTCATGATGAATGGTTCGCATTTTTCTTCTGATATCAGACGAATTGTTAAAATCCAACTCGTTCAATTCATACAGGACAACCTTTCGTCCACCTTCCGCAGTTCCCAAAGTAATACTGCCATTTGTATTGTAAGATGGAGAGCCATAAAGTACAAACTGCTTCGGTGTATACGTTTTAATGAATGTCGGGCCTGCCACCTTTTCGTAAACCTTTATATAGGTATTTAAAATAGCCTCAGCAGTGGGCTTTACTCGGTCAAGTTCAATCGGCGATATATTTCTGGCAGGATCAGTTTCGTTCCTGTCAAAACGATAGACCAGTTCGATATTATAAGGATTGGTCAAACTCGATGTTATCCAATTATCCAACTCAGATTTGACCGGTGAATCAATATTATATTGTGCCAAATCCACATGCAACGTCTCGTCCTTCCGACAAGATTGAAAAGCTGGGATACATAAAATCGCACAAACTGTTTTTATTAAGATACTTTTCTTTTTCATAACTATTATCTAGGATTTAACTCAATACCAGCCAAAGTAGCTTGCTGTGGAATCTGAAACAGACGGTGGTTGTCTTCCGGCTTTAATTCAACATAAGTTTCCGTACCATCTGCCGCAATTAAATTGTGCTTCACAGTAATTTTATGGCGAAGGATATCCATCCAGCGAATACCTTCCAATAAAAACATTTTCTTTTTGATATCAAGTAAAGATGCAAGCATCGCACTTTTATCATCCTCCAGACCTGTGAAGGTTTTTGCTTTATCTAACGTCAATCCATTACTTGTAACATTGAAATTAACAATCCGGGAACGACCGATCACGTTTAAATCATTGATCGCATTAGTATAGTCACCTTTTTGGATATAGGCTTCAGCCCGGTTGGCCAGCGCTTCATCAGTCGTAAACAGTGGCATCATGATATACGGGTACCCAATCCCTGCGGCCACATTAGAGTAATGAAAATATTCTTTGTACTTATTGGGTGTATAGTGTGGGGCTCCCCAACTTCCTAGTCGGTTTCTAAATGCTGGACCGAAAGGTGTATTTCCCGCCCATTCATTTTTCTTTTGTTCTCCGAATCCATATAAACATTTTCCAAATCCACTATCCCGATGATAAGTAGAATAACAATTGGCCAACAATAAATTAAATGGCTTTTCAGCTTTTGTATATTCTTGACTATGTTCAGCATAGGACAAATTGTAAAGATTACCAGCATATTGTCTGATATTATCGTAAAAATTATTGTCCGGAAAAATTGCTGAGACATGTGTAATAACCTTATCCCAATCTCCTTTAAATAAATAGAAACGCGCGGCGAAAGCATGAGCAGCCTGTGGGTTAAAATGATATTTAGGAACTTGCCATACCCCGCCCGCCAACAATGGTAAACCTTCTTCCAAATCCTTTTCTATTTTAGCATATGTGGCAGCTACAGTTTCCCGTTCATATTGCCCCATAACAATCGTTTCAGGTTTCGTGACATAAGGAATTCCGGGGCTTTCATTATTACCATTGATCTCGTAAGCTTTTGAAAACAACGTTACCAGCATAAAATGTGAATATGCTCGAGCAACTAAAGCTTCTCCCTTATATTGATTGATCTTCTCAGGTTTAAAACCACCTTCTTCGATTGATTCCAATGCCTGATTTGCTGCAGCAATCGCCTCATAGCAACCGTTCCAGTATTGTACGGGCGTACTGTTTCCAGAACCATCGGGGTCCTTCCATAAATACAAATCAATCATAGGCTGATTCAAATGTGATCCTTGTCCTGGCCCCTTATCTTCGAAATTGTCCGTTGCAGATTCCGTAAAAAAATAGCTGTAGCCAGGATACGCCGAAACCAACAATTGAGCTACTTTGTCGACTGTATTAATTTCTGTTCGCATATCGGGATTTTCATCCAAAAACTTATTACACGAGCTAAATAATAGACATCCCATTGTCAACAAAAGGGCTCGTTTTATATAATGTTTGTTCTTTTTCATTTTTATCACTATTAAAATCCTAACTTAAGAGATATTGTGTATTGCTTAGGGATGGGCATTGCCACACCACCATTGTTGAAAAACTCCGGATCAGCACCGTTTAATTTTTTATCTGAGTACAGTAATGCGATATTATTACCTACCACAGATATCTGGGCACTTGAAAATTTGTATTTCGTTACAAAAGATTTAGGTAATGTATATGAAAATGACACATTTTTCAGACGAATAAAGTCACCTTTTGCCACATTTTCTGTTGAATAATTGTAGGCATTGTAAGGATAAACCGCATTTACATTCGCTCCGTTCTCATCTTTCACATCATTCGTTACTGTCAACGGATCGATTAGGGACGGAATATTGGTAATCTTTTCATCTCCGGGTATCATCCATCTGTTATACATATTTTTCGACATTGAGTACATGTCTGAGTAAGATGCCGAAAATGCGGGTTGCTTACGAACATAATTACCCGTCGCAAATGTAAATAGTGCTGATAAGCTGAAATTTTTGTATTCGAATCTATTATAAAAACCTCCTGTCAGCGTAGGATCTACTGGACCATGATAAGTCAGATAGTCCACTACTTCATCCTGTAATCTCACATAAGTAGTTTTTTTACCACTTGTTCCGATAAAAGTAGGATAGCCATATTGCGGATCTAAACCGTCGAATGTAATAGAGTACAATCCGCGTTGTGGGCCGCCAACCATCTGGCCTCCCTCTGCTCGAACCATATTCCATATATTCGGATTTACTTCTAAGCGTGTAATTTCGTTTTTGTTGTAGCCAAAATTAAAGGATGACCTCCAATTAAATCCATCTGTACGCTTTAAGATATTACCTGCTACTGTCAATTCGACACCGTGAGCCTTCATATCCGCGTAATTGGCATTCTTACGATACTGACCACCAATACCTGAAGTCAGAATCTGACCAATCAAATCAAATTGATTTCTTTTATACCAATCAAATGTAATATCAAGTTTATTGAATAGGGAAAGATCAGTTCCGATATTAAGTTCATACATTTTCTCCCACGTCAATTCAGAGTTCTTTAATCCAGAAATATAAACACCCGCTTCTTTTTCACTTTCATACGGACGATAGGTGATCTGATTGTAATAAACAGGGGCAGAGTTCGCAACATTACCCATACTTGCTGTTAACCCATAAGTACCGCGTATGGCTGCACCTGAAACAATATGGGATATATTCTCAAAAAACTTTTCCTGATCAATGTGCCATGCGCCTGACACGTTCCAAGTTGGTAACCAACGTGCAACATTCGATTTTCCCATTTTGTTTGATCCGTCATATCGTCCTGTGGCATTTACACTATACTTTCCTTTATATGAATAAGCGGCTCGTAACATAAATGCTGCAAATCGGTCATAATTATAATCCATACCGAAATAGGGATCTCCTCCTTCGATCATTTTCTTGAAATAACGGTAATTCGGATTGACCAGCCCACCGTTTTCATACTGATAACCAATCCCTTCGTAATTTGAATTTTGCCGATCCGTATATCGGACTTCCATAGATCCAAAGATATTTAAACGATGGATATCACTAAATGTATCATCATACTCTAGGTTCTGTCTGAAGTAATAATTTTTGATGTTATTAGTAGTGGTATTAAAAAAACCACCATCGGGAAGAACAACAACCGGTAAGCTATTGGGATCATCCGGATCCTTGTACAAATTAATATTTCCGTTGGCTATTGTCGCATCATAATCGGCTCGGAAAGCTTCCGCCATATTAGATCCTTCCAAAATATAATGCTGCCGTGTCGAATTAGCATACCTATAGGCTCCATCTGCGGAATAAGTCAATTGCGGGATAATTTTATATTTGATACCTCCCTGAACTTTCAAATCCAACATATTCAACTTTAAATAATTTTTCTCCAGTTCGTTGAAAATATTGAACGGCGCATAATTCCTAACAAAATATTCCAATTCTCCGTTTTCATCATAGGCCGTCATCATACGGCTTGTGTTTAAGGAATAGGAATAAGGATTAATATCGAAGTCTCTACTATAAGATCCATATACAGGATCGGATTGACGTGTCAATGTTCCGGGAGAACGTTGATCACGAATCGAACCAGTAACCAAAAATTCAGCGGATAATTTATCCGAGAACTTAAAATTATTACGAAAGTTGGCTGTATAACGACTAACGTTATCACCGAGCGTCATTCCATTATCCTTCATCAACGAAGTTGAAAAATAGGATTGGGCTTTCTCCGTCCCTGAATTTACGCTCACAGAATGTTCCTGCAATAATGAATTCTTGAATAACAAATCAAACCAATCTGTATTGGCATTTGCATATCGAGATAAAAAATTTAATCGATCTTCTTGCGTATTTTTTAATTTATAAGTATCTGTTAAGGGATCATAATCATATAACTGATTGTACATTTTATAAAAAACACCACCATCTTTACCTCTTGAAGAACCACTATGGGTATAATAGCCTTTGTTTTGAAGTTCCAAAATAACTGACATCTGATCTGCTGAATTCATAATGTCAAATTGGGAATAATTTGGTTTCAAATAAGTCGTAAAGTTTCCAGTGTAACTTACACGTGGCTGACCATCTGTATTTCGTCCCTTTTTGGTATTGACGACGATAACACCATTCATTGCTCGCGCCCCATACATAGCAGTCGCCGCAGCGTCCTTGAGTATTGTAAAATCCTGAATATCATCAGGGTTCAAGCCCGCCACCGAAGATCCTATCAATGTATTTGCATCACCTGTGGAAAGTGCCTCATTAGAAATATTGACTACATCTTCTAGAATAATGCCATCTACAACCCACAATGGTTTATTATCTCCTGAAAGAGATGTTGCTCCACGGACCCGCACTTTTGGAGCAGCTCCAAAAGTGCCGGAAACGTTTTGAACGGATACACCAGCCGCCTGTCCTTCTAGCATTCTAGTAATATCTGGCACACCGTTACGTTCGGCATCTTTCGCATTGATCTTTGATGTTGCACCAGTAAACAACTTACGGTCAATATTTTGATATCCCGTCGAAACGACATCAACGACATCTAACTGATTATCCAGAGGCTTTAATATAATAGGGACAATAGCACGTCCCTCTACAGCAATTTCACCTCCGGCATAACCTATATATCGGACAACCAAAGTAGAAGTTAAAGGAGCATTGATCTTAAAACGTCCTTGTTCATCCGTTTGGGTAGAAACAGATGTTCCTTTGACTGTTACTGTAGCCCCGCTCAACCCTTTTCCGTCTTTATCTTTGACCGTTCCATTGATGGACTGCTGTTGGACTTCTTCAGGAAGCGTTAAATTGACGTTCTTTGCATTACTGTTGACCGAAATGGTGTTAGCAATAATTTTGTATTCAATATTATTGCTTTTTAAGACAGCATTCAATGCTTCCTCAACGGATGCATCCTTAACGTTCACAGAAATCCGTGCTTTAGTATTCAGATTTTCACTATATAAAACACGTAGATGGGACTGCTTGGAGATGGCAGACAATGCTTCTTCAATACGTGCATTTTTCATATTCAACGTGACTTTTTGTGCTGCGCTCTTAGCGTGCACACCCGTCACAAATGCGAATAGAAGACATGTACTAATTTTCATAATACGTAATGGTTTGCAAAATCGTGGGTCTTGAGGGATCAAGGACCACCTTTTGCTAAGTGGTAAGTTATTCATACATTTACACTTTGTGGTTAATTGGGATTTAATTGTTCATTTTTAGATTTTAGGACCTGATGATCGCATCTTTTTCTGAACAGGGATGCTGCAACATTCCTGTTCTCTTTTTTAGGTCATTGCTTTTGATGTATTATTTTATCATAGGCGCGCTATTTTCTTTTTATAAATTGTTAGTCCTTAACTTTTGGTAGCAATAATCAATTTATTACCTTCTACTTCAAATTTTAGGTTACTGACATAGGATAACATCTCCAATACTTGAGACAATTTTACATCACGCTCAATACTTCCGGTATACTCTTTGTCCAGCTGCACATCACCTCGGAAGGTAACATCTAGATCATACCAACGTGATAATTGATGTGCTATATTCGTTATCGTTTCCTTTTTGAAATAAAATTCATTGTTGTGCCAAGCAAGATCATGGGCCAGATCTGCTTTTCCCTTAACTAAGTTGTCTTTAAAAGAAGAAGCATATTCACCAGGAAATAATTCCACCCGTTGATCATTTTGACGTACCTCCACTCTCCCCTCTGCTAAAGTTGTTCGAACATGATCCGAATAAGAATTAATATTAAAATGCGTTCCGAGCACTTTAATTTCATTACCTTTCGATTCCACAATGAAAGGTTGATCTGACTTGGGGGTAACTTCGAAATAGGCTTCTCCATCCAAAAAGACTCTACGTTCTTTCGGTGAAAACTGCGCAGGAAATTTCAATTGAGATAGCGCATTCACCCAAACTTTTGTTCCATCAGCCAAAGTCATCTTATAGAAACTTGCTTTTGGAACAATCAATGAGTTGTATTGCAATGGGATCGTTTGATCTATTTCCTTAACGATCAGCTCATTGCTATTTCCGATTAGATTATTGTTTTTAGTCAAGGTTTTAGTGGAATCACTATTCAAAGAGAGCCTGGAGCCATCAGCCAAGACTAATACTGCACCACTTGTTGCCGGAGCAATATCTTGCTTTTTTGAAACTATTACACTTTTATCACCCGAAAAGAATGAGGTAAAATCACCTTTCCATAATAGAAAACCACCTAACAAGAATACAATAGATGCTGCAATGCTTAAGGACCATTTCCGGAAAGATCTCGCGCTGTTGGATTCTTTACTTTTCAACCGCTCCCATGCTTGATTTACATCCAACTGCCGAATAACGGCTAAATCTTCTGCTATATTTTCCGCTTTTCGGAAGGACTCTAAAAGCTGCTTATTTTGTGAACTGGCATTGAGCCATTCATCAAGCTGCACTTGTTCCTCTGCTGTCAATTGACCACAAAGGAATTTCTGTATTAAATCAGTGATATGTCTTGTGTTTTCTTTCATCAATTACCATAAAGAAACTTAAGACGAAGAAAAGGGTGACAAGAATTTAAATATTTTTTAACAAAAATATAATAAGGGGTATAAACTCGGGATTCAAACGTTTGAGCAACATTTTCATGCCGCGTTGCTTTTGTGTTTTTACAGTATTGATACTAATTTGCAGCTCCCGTGTAATTTCAAGATTGGATAAACCTTCAAGATAACCAAGCCGAAAAACTTGTTGACAGGCGAAAGGCATTTCCTCAATAATTTTATATATTTCCTGAATGACCTCACTGTGAATCATATTCAATTCAAGCGCAGTATTATCTTCTTCGGTAAAACCTACAACATTCCAATATTTTTGACGGACCTTTTCATGACGGATATGATTATAACAAGCGAAACGCACAGAGCTATAGAGATAGTTCTTTATTGCAATCTCATTATCACTGACATGATCAGTATTTTTGAAATAAGCAATAAAAGAGTCTTGTACCAGATCTTCTGCTAGAGAAAGGTCACCAACAATCTTCCAAGCAAAATGGCAAAGTCCATTATAGTGTGTCTTAAACAATACTTCTTCTTTCTGCATAGTTAGATCTCTTCCACACTCTGATTCTATTATTTTTATAGATGAGATTATTTAGGGTAAAAAACACATCCAATTGAGGATGTTTAATAATTGTATCGTAAAAATGCTCTTTTTTTTTGTCAATCCCAAATAATAATTCTAAACCCGAATTTATTCATCTCCAAATTGCTAAACTAGTTTTGTTTTTTTTCCGACAAACAAAACAAAATTCCTGCTTTTATCATTTATAGAGAGAGAAAACGGTCAAAAACTAGCATTTTTTCGCTTTTTTTTACTATATTGTAAACTTTCAAAAAACCTTCATCGCCATATAAGCATTGGCAACAATGAAATGTAGAAGGTTAAAAATTAAAACAAAGACTACATGCTATTTACTGTTCTGTCAGGACTAATAACATCGAGCCTTATTGTTCCATTTGGTCGATTCCTAAAAACCAAATGGGGTTTTATTCTCGCATTCTTACCGGTACTTCTATTTCTATACTTTACGCAATATATTGTACCTATTGGTCAAGGCTCCTATTTCGTACAATCAACATCGTGGGTGCCCTCCTTAGGCATCAATCTGGATTTTAAATTAGATGGACTGTCGCTACTTTTCGCCTTATTGATTACTGGGATCGGATCCTGTATATTCTTTTATGCGAATGCCTATCTCAAAGGTCATCGGTATATCGATCGATTCTTTGGCTACCTCTGCCTTTTTATGTCGGCTATGCTGGGGCTTGTCCTGTCGGACAACATGTTATTATTGTTTATCTTCTGGGAACTGACCTCGATCAGCTCATTTTTTCTCATTGGATTTAACAATGACAAAAATGATTCACGCAAAAGCGCACTGACTGCACTATCCATTACTGGGTTGGGTGGTTTTTTTCTACTGGCAGGTTTTATTTTGCTGGGTAATATTGCTGGCACTTACCATATTACAGCACTCATCGGCAAAGTATCAATCATTCAGCAACATCCACTCTTTCCCCTGGTCTTTGGCCTCGTAGCACTTGGAGCGATTACGAAATCAGCACAATTCCCTTTCCATTTTTGGTTACCCGGTGCCATGAAGGCGCCAACACCTGTGTCGGCCTACTTACATTCGGCAACCATGGTAAAGGCAGGAATCTACCTTTTGGCCCGTTTTTCACCGATACTTGGGGGCAACCCGATCTGGATGTATTCCCTCATGGCCATTGGTGGCCTTACGATGCTTTATGCCGCATTCCATTCGATTTTCAGAACAGACCTCAAGGGAGTACTCGCTTATTCAACCATATCCGCCCTCGGTATTTTGGTTTTCTTATGGGGACTCGGTACCAAGGATGCCATTATCGCTGCAAGTGTCTTTATACTCGTACATGCGCTATATAAAGCCGCATTATTCTTGATTACGGGGATTATAGACCATGAAACCGGAACGCGGGATCTTACAATCTTGCGGGGGCTACGCAAGGTATTAATGCCTGTCGCTATCGCAGGTATCCTAGCGGCACTTTCCAGTGCCGGTATTCCACTTACATTTGGATTTATTGGAAAGGATCTGATTTACGAGGCAACACTACATGCCACACCCGATTTATTTCTCTATTTGACCGTCGCTGCAGTAGTAACAAATATACTCTTGGTCTCTGCTGGATTTATGGCCGGCATCAAACCTTTTGTGGGTAAGCTACCCGAGCAATTTAATACAATCCACCTGCCCTATAAAGCCATGTGGATCCCACCTCTACTTTTAGCTATATTAGGAGTTGTCTTTGGGTGCATCCCAGGACTTGTCGGCGAATGGATTGCTGGACCTACCGCAACAAGTATACTCGCAAAACCCGAAACATTTCACCTGAAAATCTGGCATGGCTTTAATTTAATCCTGCTACTAAGCGCTATTACAATTGCCGCTGGTACGTTGCTTTATTTCACAAACAGGCCCAGCGAGAAAAAATTGGCTTGGATTGCAAATTTCAATAAGATTTCTCCTGAATATATCATCCAATTATGTGCGCAGGAAATTGTTTTGTTCTCTACTTTCTTCACCAACAAAATGCACAACGGCTATTTGCGTTCGTATCTGTTGAAAATTATCTTATTTGCCGAATTATTGATCGCCTACCAGTTATACCTGGGCGGGCCACTCCATATCAAATGGGAAACCTTATCTCCAGTGAGTTTCTACGAAGTCACCACAGTCTGCATTTTGATCGGCGCCATTGTACTCACCATCCGCACCTCATCCCGTTTAACAGCCGTAGTAGCCACCAGTGTTGTAGGCTATGCCATATGTCTTATTTTCGTGTTTTACAGTGCCCCAGATCTAGCGATGACGCAATTCACCATTGATACACTCACGGTGGTACTCTTCGTATTGGTACTCTTTAAGCTCCCTTCTTTTCTGAATTTGGCCAACCGACGCACTATCATTCGCGACGCCGTGGTCGCTATCGTTTTTGGAATTTTGCTATCCATGGTCGCACTCCGTGTACTCCATGAACCAACAACAACTAATATCAGTGATTTCTATGGCGATTATGCTTATGTGCTTGCTAAAGGAAAAAATGTCGTCAATGTATTGCTTGTCGATTTCAGAGGTTTTGACACCATGTTTGAAATCGTCGTATTGAGTATTGCTGCATTAGGGGTATATAGCTTATTAAAATTACGTTTAAAATCCTCTGATAAAGAATAATGATAGATAAAGGTTATGCACAAATGAGCTAATAACTCCTTGCTAAATAGTAACAAATGAACAGTACAATATTACAGACCGCTACGCGGTATTTATTACCGATACTCTTACTTTTCTCGGTGTTCCTTCTACTCAGGGGGCATTATTACCCCGGCGGAGGTTTCGTTGGCGGCTTGGTTGCTTCGATTGCCTTTGTGCTGCATAGTTTTGCCTTTGGCCCTCAAAATACCATGAAACTGATTCAGTACAAACCTTTGTCACTTATCCCCATAGGATTGGGGATTTCGGCCATAAGCATGTTCTTACCGGCATTTTTTGGCTACCCCGTCATGACCGGGCTTTGGCTGGAAGAGAAAATCCCCGTTATCGGGATGATAGGAACCGCCTTATTTTTTGACCTTGGTGTATACTTTGTTGTCATAGGTGTCGTCCTGACGATTTTATTTACAATTGCTTTAACTACTGAAGAAGAATAATGGAACTGATACTCGTGTTATTGATCGGCATCCTTTATGCTGCCGGAATATACCTCATCTTGCGTCGAAGCATGGTGAAATTGTTGTTGGGGATTATGTTACTGGGCAATGGTACCAATATATTGATCTTCTTATTGGGAAACATTATTAAAGGTAAACCACCTATCATTGGACCCGATCTGAAGGTATTCACAGATATTTATGCGGACCCGATTCCGCAAGCACTTATTTTAACGGCCATCGTGATCAGCTTTGGCCTAACCTCCTTTGCCATCGTTTTACTCAAGCGTGTATATGCATTGCTGGGTACAGATGATCTGGATGATTTGAACACGCCTGAGGAAGAAGATATATGATAGACAACCACATTATTGCCACGATTATCGTGCATTTATTTATTGCTATTGTCCAACTGATGTTGTGGCGCAAATCCACTGCACAACGTTTTCTGAGCGTTGGCGGAAGCTTGCTCGCACTCATTCTTGCCTTTAAACTGTTCTTCAAAGTTTATGATGGCGGTATTTTGACCATGAATGCAGCCAATTGGAAAGCTCCTTTTGGGATCGTTTTTGTTGCCGATCTATTCAGCAGTACCCTTGTTCTCCTCACTTCTATCGCAGGTCTGGCGGTCTCTATCTTTTCCTGTGTCGGTGTGGGGCGCCAGCGCATACTCTATGGTTATTTCCCGATCTTTCACTTTTTGATGATGGGGCTCAATGGGGCTTTTCTAACCGGTGACATCTTCAATCTGTATGTATGGTTTGAAGTTATTATTATTTCCTCTTTTGTGCTGATGACTTTGGGGGGCAGAAAATCCCAATTGGAAGGTGCCGTAAAATATATGGCCATGAATATCCTGGCTTCCACATTTTTCTTAACAGGAATAGGTATACTTTATGGCATTTCAGGCTCGTTAAACATGGCCGACCTGGCCCTCCGTATTCCTAAAATACAAAATCAGGCTTTAGTAGAAATTACAGCAACATTTTTCCTGATCGGTTTTGGGATTAAATCCGCTGTATTTCCACTCTATTTCTGGTTACCGTCCTCTTACCATACGCCACCTTCGGCCGTAGCAGCGACATTTGGGGGCTTATTGACCAAGGTTGGGATTTACGCCTTGTTCCGGGTATTTTCCTTACTATTTATTCCCAATCATTTTACCAAGGAACTCCTTATCGTACTAGCCATATTGACAATTCTGACGGGCGCTTTTGGTGCATTGATCAAAACCAATATCCGGAGGTTGTTTTCCTATTTGATCGTTTGTCATATTGGTTTTATGATTGGCGGACTGGGCTTATATAGCAAATGGGCTTTATTGGGGGCAGTATTCTATCTGATCCATGATATCATGGTCAAAACGAATTTATTCCTCATAGCCGGTGTTATACGGCAACTCCGCGGCACCATGGATATGACTAAACTGGGCGGACTTTATGCCCAATACCCAAAGATTTCATTACTTTTTGCCATTGTTCTTTTTTCACTGGTGGGCATCCCGCCTCTCTCGGGATTCTGGCCTAAAATCTATCTATTCAAAGATGCCTTCCACTTAGAGAAGTATGCTTTCGCGGGAGCCCTGATTATTGGCAGCTTTATCACCTTGTTTGTCATCGCCAAAATGTGGGCGCAGGTATTCTGGAAAGATGCACCTGATCCGGAAATCATTGAGGACAAATTTGCGGGTATGATCGGCTATAAAAGAACAATGCTCATACTCCCTGTTGTTATTTTGGCATCTGCATCCCTGTATATCGGACTCAACGCCGAAGCGATTATCCATGTCGCGGATCAGATCGCTACACAATTATTGGACACATCACCTTACATAAACGCTGTATTAGGAGGGCAGAAATGATATGATCAAACAGTTTTTAATGAACCTCATGCTATCCTTTATCTGGGTCGCATTGACGGGATCGATGTATTACACCAACTTCCTTTTCGGCTTTATGTTGGGATTCGGTATCCTCTGGCTTATGAACAGGAATGAGGTGGACCAACGCTACTTTTATCGGGTCCCCAAAACATTGAGTTTTATTCTTTTTTTCCTGTGGGAAATGATTGTTGCCAATGTGCAGGTTGCCTACGACGTGATAACCCCCAAGTTTTTTATCAAACCTGCGATTGTCAAGTATCCCATGGATGCAAAAACCGATTTGGAAATTAACCTGCTTTCAACCTTTATCTCGTTGACACCCGGCACACTCATCCTCGACGTAAGTGAAGATAAAAAAACGCTCTTTATTCACGTCATGTACATGAAAAGCAAGGAACAGTTTGTTTCTACCCTTAAAAATAATGTTGAACGAAGACTTTTAGAACTCTTAAGATGACTTTAAATAGCTATTTTGATTATGTGATCCTTCCGATCTTGACTATCTCAGTCATACTGGCTTTTATTCGTCTGTATAAAGGACCCCAGATATTTGATCGTGTTATTGCCCTAGATCTCATTATCACCATCGGAATTGGCATTATTACCGTTTATAGTATACGAACTTCGCAGGAAGTGTTTTTAGACATTGCCATGATCTTGGCGCTTATCGCATTTCTTGGTACGATCGCATTTTCATTTTATTTAGAAAAACAAAGCAAAGATGATTGATATTACTTTAGCCATTCTCAGTACCATCGGGGCCTTGGCCATACTATTTGCGTCTATTGGCATCTTGCGGATGCCCGATTTTTATTTGCGTCTTTCGGTTACGGTAAAGGCGGCAACGCTGGGTGTGGGACTTTTACTTATCTGTGCGGCAATGACATTCCCGGATGTATCCGTAACGACCAAGGCTATAGCTATTGGATTTTTTCTGATCCTAACGGCTCCGGTTGCAGCACACATGATTGGAAGGGCTGCCTATATACAGCGGGTAAAAACATGGAAGGGAACCACCTTAAATGACCTTGAAAAGGAAGGTAAATTAGATTGTAGAAAAGAAGATTTTTAAGAAAAAACGCATACGGTTTTTCCTAAAAATCTTCTTTTCTTATTCGAACTTCTTTTCTGGATTAGAAGATAATGCAAACTGGTGCTGGTACAGCAATTTCTTTTCCAGTATCTGTCAACAAACCCGTTTTAGCATCCCGACTAAACAAAACAATGTTGTTGGTATATTGATTGGCGACCAAAAGATATTTCCCATCCGGAGAAAGGTTGAAATTACGCGGACCTTTACCTTTTACTGAAAGATTCGCTATTTTCTTCAATTCTCCATCCTTTTCTACCGAAAAAGTAGCTATCGTATTGGCATCGCCACGGTTGGTCGCATACAGGAATTTTCCATCAGCAGAGATCTTCATGTCAGCACCGCCGTTACTTCCTTTAAAACCTTCGGGGTTAATATCAAAAGTACTTTGATACATCCATGCATCGCCATCTTTCTTATACGATGCAATTTGACCGGTCATTTCCAATACGACATACAGGAATTTCTCTTTCTTATCAAATACAATATGTCTAGGACCGCCACCAGCAGGCGTAAAGATATCTTCTGATTCATCAGCAAGACTATAGGCATTTCCAGTTTTATTCACCGGATAAATAGAAATCTCATCCAAACCAAGATCTTGGACGTACAACTTATCCCCTTTATTGGAGAAAAAAGTAGAATGTACGTGTGGCTTTTCTTGGCGAACGGGGTCCACTCCCTTACCCTCGTGTTGTATTAATCGTGCTCTTTTGCTCAAAACACCATTACTTTCTAAATCAAACAGCGCTGCAGAGCCGCCTGTATAATTTGCTACAGCGAGCAAGCTACCCTTAGGATGTACTTCAACAAAACAAGGCGACTCCCCTCCGGAAGGAAGTGAGTTTAGAAAAGTTAAATGACCGTCCTTAAAAGAATAGGCAGAAACAGTCCCCTCTTGATTTGGAACCTCATTAACGGCATAAATAAAGTTATTATTTCGCGCTAAAAAGGATGGATCTTTACTTTCTTGCGTGCTCGACAAGGTTGTTTCACCAGTTTTAACATCAAAATTATAAATATAGATGCCCTTGCTCGCGGTTTTGCTCGTATATGTGCCCACAAACATGGGAATCTGTTGCGCAAAACTAGCAAGAGGTAAAATTGTCATCAAATAAATAAATGCTTTTTTCATTGAAATTATTTTATAAATGTAGCTACTCATTTGTTGAATGAGACCGTTACATCAAGTTTGTTTCTAAATTATACGGGCCCCTACTTAAATTCACCCATTCATCCTCCGTGTGAGGATCTAAAAACCCCGCTATTTTATAGGCGTAAATATCGTCAATAGACTTGTTAAATTTGGTTAAAACCGTCCTTTCTAATAGGCAAATGCGTATTTTAGCACATCAATTTTAACAATTCTAAAATCGCCCATTTAAAATATTGGGAATACAAAAATATTGTTAAATAAAAGTACGAATAATTCATATAATCTGATAATTTTGTGCTGTTGTTCAAAAAAGTATATATTGAACACAATTACTACGTATACCGCCGAAGGCAGCGTGAATGCTTGTGACAAAAAAATAAATGATGAACAAATAACCGAGTGAAACGAATTCATTTATACAAATGAAGATCACTCATAAATATCATAAATAATTTATACGGATGAAAAAAAACATTTATATATTGTTTTTATTGCTGTTTGCATCAATTCAGGCCAGTCTTGCGCAACGTCAAGTTATTGATCGCGTTGTAGCAACGGTTGGATCGGGCATTATCTTACAGTCCGACGTGGATATGCAATATTCTCAATGGTTAGCGCAAGGGAATAAACCTAATGAAAATTTTAAATGCGGCGTCCTTGAGCAGTTAATCATTCAGAAGCTGCTTTCCCAACAGGCAGTAATTGACTCTATAGATGTAACGGAAACCGAAGTTGACGATAACCTTAACTCCCGCCTACGTCATATGTCACAACAGGCAGGAGGGCAAGAACGTCTTGAAAAATTCCTCAACCGCTCTTTATTGCAATACAAAGAAGAAATGCGTTCAAGTGTTTTTGAGCAATTGAAAGCTAACAAAATGCAGCAAAACATTGTTCAAAAAGTAGACGTAACACCATTGGAAGTAAAGCGTTATTTTGAAGGCTTGAATAAAGACAGTCTGCCTTACTTCAATACCGAGGTAGAAATCGGTGAGATTGTGATGATGCCCAAATTGACAGATGCAGAAAAAAAAGAGCAGCGAGATAAGATTGAAGGTATCCGCAAGCAGATTGTAGATGGCTCAGACTTTGGTACAATGGCTCGTATATACTCGCAAGATCCCGGATCTGCCCCTTATGGTGGTGATTTAGGTTTCGGCACACGTGACAACTACGTAAAGGAATTCTCCGCGATGGCTTTTAAATTAAAACCGGGAGAAATTTCTCCAATTGTAGAATCCAAATTTGGCTTTCATATTATTCAGGTACTCGAACGACGGGGCGAAGAGGTGCATACACGCCATATCCTGATGAAGATCAATCCTGGTACTGCTGCGTTGGAAAGAACGAAAAATAAATTGGACAGTATCTATAAACTGGTTGTTGACAAAAAAATGGATTTCTATCACGCTGCTACAAATTATTCGGATGCAGAAGAAAGCAAATTCAATGGGGGTATGATCCTAAATCAAGAAGGCTCAAGCCGCACAACCGTAATTCCTATGGATGGCTTGGAAAAATCAGTATTTACAGCAATCGATCCCCTAAAACCAGGAGAATACTCCAAACCAGAGCAATTTACAGACAAAATGGGCGATGTTGGCTACCGTTTCAATTACTTGAAAACACGTATTCCGCCGCACAAAGCAAATTTGGACGAGGATTTCACCAAAATCAAAGAGGCTGCCAGACAAGATAAAATCAATCGCAATCTAAGTAAATGGTTCGATGATAAATCGAAAACAACATTTATCAATATCAGTGACGAGTTTGGTTCATGCGATGAATTGAAAAAATGGAAAAAACAATAAGTGTACAACACTTATCCTATAAAAAAGGGCTTGAATAGTATATATTCAAGCCCTTTTTTTATTTGGCAATCGTCATGCTATTTCTCAAACATCATCTCGATCAGAATATTCCAGTTCGCTTTCTTCACATCATCCTTCGCCAATTCGCTCAGTTGCCAGATACGAATATAATTATACTTCACCACCTTATCCTTTTGTCGTACCGTTGCAGTTCCTTTTGTATAGGCAAAATCGCCACTATACGAACGTTTTACTTCTTCCGGGACTGTTTCTATCGTCATCCGCTGTTTTTTGAGATAATCCATCATTGTGGCCTTTCCTTCCATCGGACTGGTCCAAGGGAACAAAAAGCGGACATCCTCGCTTAAAAACTCCTTATATGCGGTTGGGTTGTCGGCCTTCAGAACTGTTGACATCAATTTGTCTGTTTCCAGGACAATATCTTCACGCTGATTCAATCGCACTTTAGAGCGATGCTTCAGATACCACGAATCGGTAGGTTCGATATATTCAAGATCAAATTCCCCATCCTTTCCGTTGTTTTCAACTTCGGCCCGAATATCGACCAGCCACTTACCCTTTTTGTTGCGTTTCCAGACAGTCAAGTATTCTCCATGACGCAATCTTGCACCTACTTTCTGAAAGTCCATAGACCCCGAAGTCACACCAAATTCCTGACTTTTAGCAATCAACGCAAACGTAGGTTGCCAATTTAAAACATCGGGAATATTTGGTCTATTATTAAGATAGTTATAAGCATTTACTGCCGATGGGACATAAAACGTAGATTCCTTATCAATGATCGAAAGAAACGCTTGATGCGGTGTAGAGGCTTTAGCCAGTGCAGCAGCATCCTTATCGGCCTGCAATAGGCTTCCAACTTTCTCAGGTATCTGCGCATAAAGTGTTGTACCAGCAACACTCATGAATGCGACGACGGATAGCCTATTCCAAAAATTCATATGCAAATTGATCTTTCTTTTAAAGATTACATGGAATATCCATTGGTTTCCACGATAATGTGTTTTCCCAATAGGAATATTCCATTTTATTCCTCTTTTATAAATTCGATTTCTTATCTATCAAATCTTATTCCAAAGTGTTCCTTCTTTGCTATCTTTCAATTGAATTCCAATAGAATTAAGCTCATCACGAATACGGTCAGAGGTGACGAAGTCTTTATTTGCTTTGGCTTCATTACGTAGTTTAATGACCAGATTCATGACGTCATCGATATCATCGGATGCTGAAGTCTGATCGTTTCTAAGCCCTAGGATATCCTCAACAAATTCTTTCATGAATACTTGAAGACCTTCCAATCCCTCAGCTGTTACTTTCGCTTTACCATCATAAATCGAGTTGATGATACGTACTATTTCAAACAATTCGGCAATGAGTACAGGACTATTAAAATCGTCATCCATAGCTGCGTAACACTTGCGGCGGATTTCAGCTAAATTGAATGAATCAGCACCTTTCGACACCTTCAATTTGTCTAAAAGACTGATCGCAGTCATGAGTCTTTTATACCCTTTGTCGGCCGCATCCAAAGCCTCATTGGAGAAATCCAGCGTACTTCTATAATGTGCCTGCAACATAAAGAATCGTACGGCCATCGGCGAATAACCTCTATTCAATAAGGGATGATTTCCAGTAAATAGTTCGCCCGGTAAAAATCCATTTCCGGCAGATTTGGACATACGCGCACCATTTACAGTCAACATATTCGTGTGCATCCAATATTTGGCAGGGCTCGTATGGTTACATGCTTCTGATTGTGCAATTTCATTGGTATGATGTGTAGCTGCCAAATCCATTCCACCGCCATGAATATCAAACTGATCACCTAAGTACTTTCTGCTCATGGCCGAACATTCAATATGCCAACCTGGGAAGCCAACACTCCAAGGTGCAGGCCAACGCATAATCGTTTCAGGTTTTGCTTTGATCCATAAGGCAAAATCCAAACGTCCCTTTTTCTCATCCTGACCGCTCAATTCACGGGTATTATTGAGCATATCCTCCAATTTACGATTGGTCAATATCGTATAATCGTATGTTTCAACGTATTTTTCAACATCAAAATAGACTGTACCGTTGCGCTCATAGGCATAGCCATTCTCCATAATCTGTTCGATCATTTCAATCTGCTCGGAAATATGTCCTGTCGCAGTAGGCTCAATACTGGGCGGCAACGTATTGAAAAGACGCAATACGTCATGAAAACCTATCGTATACTTTTGAACAATTTCCATCGGTTCCAATTGTTCCAATTTTGCTTTTTTTGCAAATTTATCATCCCCTTCATCACGATCGCCTTCCAAGTGCCCCGCATCGGTAATATTGCGTACATAACGCACTTTATAACCAAGGTGACGCAAGTATCTAAAAATCAAATCAAAAGACACAAACGTCCGACAGTTCCCCAAATGCACATCACTGTAGACTGTGGGCCCACATACATACATACCAACAAGATTGGGATGAATAGGTTCGAATTTTTCTTTTGTTCGCGAAAGCGTATTGTATAAATAGAGATTATGGTCCATGTTTAATCGCTGCTTGGAAATCTATTTTTGTCTGAAATATATTTGAATTGGCACACCTGTAAAGTCAAAGTTCTCACGCAATTTGTTTTCAATAAAACGTTTGTACGGATCTTTGATGTATTGTGGCAGATTACAGAAGAATGCAAACATCGGTGTCCGTCCTGGCAACTGTGTTGCATATTTAATTTTGATATATTTACCCTTTAAGGATGGCGGTGGATAATTCTCGATAATATCCAACATCACTTCATTCAATTTGGAAGTAGGGATCTTTTTGGTTTTGTTGGCATATACCTTGTCGGCAACTTCCAACACCTTAAGAACACGTTGTTTTTCAGTTACGGAAGTAAAGATAATAGGCACATCTGTAAATGGTGCTATTTTCTCTTTGATGCGATCTTCAAAAGCCTTCATTGTTTTGTTGTCCTTTTCGATCAAATCCCACTTATTGACAACAATTACGATACCTTTACGGTTCTTCTCTGCCAGGTTGAAAATATTAACATCCTGCGCTTCTAATCCATCCTGTGCATCCAACATTAAAATCGTCACATCAGAATCTTCCAAGGCTTTGATGGTACGCATCACCGAATAAAACTCAATATCTTCATTTACTTTGGACTTACGACGAAGACCTGCAGTATCGATCAATAAAAAGTTATGTCCATATTGATTGTAATGTATACGGATTGAATCACGTGTTGTCCCTGCCATTGGCGTTACAATGTTGCGATCTTTACCGATCAAAGCATTTGTCAAAGAAGATTTACCTACATTCGGGCGGCCTACGATGGTATATTTAGGTAAGGATTCTTCTTCTTCCTCCTCCACTTCGAAATGAGAAACCACAGCATCCAACAGTTCACCTGTACCCGATCCTGTAGCTGACGAGATATTGAAGACCTCTCCTAAACCAAAGGCATAAAATTCTGCCGATTCATGATGCAATTTCGCGTGATCGACTTTATTGGCCACTACATACACAGGTTTGGAGCTTCTTCTCAGAATATCAGCGATTTCGTCATCCAAGTCGGTAATACCAGTTGTGACATCCACCATGAATATAACGACTGAAGCTTCTTCAATAGCGATATAAACCTGATCGCGAATAGCCTCTTCAAAGACATCATCCGAACCATGTACAAAACCACCTGTATCAATTACTGTAAATTTCTTTCCGATCCACTCGGCTGTTTCATAATGACGGTCGCGCGTCACCCCGCTAAAGTCATCAACAATCGCTTTTCTACTTTCTGTAAGACGATTGAATAAGGTAGATTTACCAACATTTGGACGACCAACAATTGCAACAATATTTGCCATATTTATTTTATTTGATCCACCCACTATCACAGCAGGCGGCACTTTTATGCTAAAAATATACTTAAGGGAACAAAGATACGGATTCGAAAGGGATTATCGCGACACAAAAACAAAAATGGCTTTACCGTGAAGTAAAGCCATTTATAGGGTTTAAATTATCAATATTCGCCTAGTTAGACGTTGGATTCTGAGTCAATTTGCCCGGATATGAATTGATCGCATCCTGAGGAATAAAATAAGTTACTCTAAAATCTGTTGGTAGAATATCTTCAAATTGTTTCTGTGGCCCCGGATATGTACGGTTTAACGGGTCTCCGTTACGGAACACATCGTAGCTGCGTTCAGCCTGATAAGCCAATTCCAACTGACGCTCTTTGTTAATCAGTTTGCTTGCACTGGCCGCATCAATTGAAGTATATCCACCATTGACAATAGATCGATTTCTGATGGTATTTAAATCATTTAGCGCTGCACCATAATTACCTAATTTTGCATTAGCCTCTGCGCGGTTTAAATAAATTTCACCCAAGCGGCTGATTACAGGGGAGTGCAGTTGAGACTCCTCACCTTCACGTGAGCATTTCACAATATAAAATTGTGGATAAGCCCGGTTCAAGGAAATATAGTAATCAATCATACCTGTATATGTTTTACCATCTGCATAGGCAATTTTATAGGTTTGTTGTGCAGCATTGACAGCAGTTAATGTATAGACATTATCACCATCTTTACAAGTCACGGTATTCCCGTTTATGGTAGCAGGAGCCTGTACATAGCTTAGCGTAACCGGATCGCCTGCATTTTTGGGTACATCTTGTTTGATAAATCGAAACACAGTTGAGTATTTGCCGGTCTTATCTTTGGAATAAGTAGGTTCAATAAAGGCCGCACGTGCATCGACAATCGTATAATGATCAGGTCTCCAGTCATTGCGACCTGTTTCATTTAATAAATCTATGTACTTGGCACTGGAATACATCTCGCCCCAGCCCATACCACCGATATTGGAGTACATACCACCAATACCATAATAGTGATCATCACCTGAAAATTCAGAAGCGACACGTTTCACCGCAAAGATCGTCTCTTTGTTATCTTCTGGTCTAAAGGTATTGTATTTCATGAATTGCTCACGAGCCAATAGGACATATTTACCTGAATTAATCACCTTGTCTGCGTATTCTACAGAAAGACGTGCATATTCTGCATTTGGATTTTTATACGTGCCGCTCATATACAGGTATATACGGGAAAGCATTGCTTGTGCCGCCCCCTTTGAAGCATACACTGCCCCCTTATCGATCTTCAATAAAGCTTCTGCTTTTTTCAGATCACTGATCGCTTGCGCATAAGTATCTTTTACAGACGCACGGTCTGGCAAGTTCAAATCATTGAATACATCTTCAGGTGTACCGTTGACAATTGGAACACCCAAGTTTGTCTCGGGACTTTGGTAATAAGGCTTCCCGAACGCACGGCAAAGGTAAAAATACATCATTCCACGGATGTAATAACATTCACCCAACTTATTATCCATCTCTTCACTTTGACCTTCAGCAAACATCTTAATGACGTTCGAAGATTGCGCGATAGCTTTATAACCGCTATCCCAGAAGTTCTGCAAACGGTAATTATTAGGTGTTCTCGCATAGGAGATAAATTCGTAAAACGCGTCTGTCGATGACCCGCGGATCATCATATTATCACCAGCGTATTCACCAAGACGGTGCATTGGGTCGGACCAAGCTTTTAACTGCGCATAAGTACCTGTTACCATGGCATCAGGATTACTCACAATATTCTCTTCGTCCATCGAAGTATAAGGAAGACGATCGATATCGCAGGAGGATACTGCCGATGCGATCAAAAGTCCGATTAATATCTTTTTCATTATTGATTTTCTAAACGTTAAAATTAAAATGTCACACTTGCGCCGAACATGTATTTACGAACCATTGGATATACAGAAACGCCTGTAGATCTGATCATTTGACCACCCCCGCCTTTACCATCTGGTTCAGTCAATGGAAGCTCCGGATCAACACCCGAGTAGTTTGTGATCGTAAACAAATTCTCTCCAGCTAAGAATACACGTAAATTTTTGATGTTATACTTTTTCAAATCGAAGTTGTAACCCAAAGTCAAGGATCTCATTTTTAAGAAATTGTTACTTTCCAAGAAGCGTGTTGACGGTGAATTACCTTTATCTTGGTTATCGTATCTTGCTATCGGATGAGTAGCAACATCACCGGGTTTTTCCCAGCGGCTCCAACCATCCTGTAACTTCATCTGATTACGATCGGTATAAGTTCCATCCGAGTCAAATTCTTGGCGCGAATAATTATACAACTTACCGCCCAAAGAGAACCCGAACACGGCATTTAGATCGAACTGCTTATAACTTAAGGCTGTACTGAAACCGCCAAAGAGATCTGCATTTCCTTTTCCTGCATTACGGAAAGTTGCATTGGAATAGTTCGACGTTGTAGTCCTCGTTTCATTGCCATTGGCATCTGTCTCGTATCTGTACCACATCGGCAAACCATTATCAACGTTGACACCAGCCCATTCTTTTAGATAATAGGTATCTACCGGATAACCAGGTTGAAGCAAACGTTGCGCCGATCCAGCTATCCCTGATCCGTCCCCTGCGATAATTGGTTTCGAAACAAGATTACCATTGGCATCTTTTGTCTCAAATAGCTCCGTCAATTTATTCACATTGTGACTTAAATTAACATCCAAACTCCAATGTACATTGTCATTGCGAACGATATCACCACCGATGGTCAATTCAATACCCCGGTTTTGCATCTTACCAATATTTTTCCAGATAGAAGTGACACCTGTCAGACCACTGATCGGCACTTGATAAAGCACATTATCAGTCTTCTTATCGTAATAATCAACATTAAGTCTTAGCCTATTCTTAAATAAGGCTGCATCCACACCAAATCCTGTTGTGTATGTTTTTTCCCAAGTCAGATCTTTATTACCGATTTGGCTAATTAATGCCCCTGGTATTCCATTATAGCTTGATGATGCTGATACCGAATAAAGGCTATATTGTGGATATAATGAGCTCGGTCTATTACCTACCGATCCATAAGCCGCCCGCAGTTTCAAATTATCTACCCAATCAGCCTTGAACCACTCTTCTTTATTGATATTCCAGCCACCACTAACGGAAAAGAAGTTTCCATATTTTGCATTGGTACCAAAATTGGATGCTCCATCACGACGGAAAGACACCTGTGCCAGATATTTATTATCGTATGCATAGTTTGCATTCGACAAGAATGACTGTACTGCCCATTCGGAAATTCCGCCTTTCGTACGTTCTGGCTTTGCAACAACATCCAATACCTCGAAACCATTTACAATACCCGTTCCGTAAGCATCTAAAGTTTTTGTCCAGTAGTCGTTAAATTCGTATGCAGCCAATCCATTCAGGCTATGTTTATCCCAGGTCTTGTTGAAACGCAAGATTTGGTTGGTATAACGACGCGCAAACTCCATGCGGTAATCCGTCACACGCCCAATTACACTTTCACCACTGTTTGATCGCGGATCTTGATAACCACTGTCAGAATACGTATTGTAGCGATAATTGTTGACAGAAGAGAAGGTCAACCAATCCGTTAATTTGACATCGAAATCTAAGTTACCCATAAATTCATAATTGGTATTGGCACTATGATTCCATTGCAAGTCATACAAGTAATTCGTGCTTGCATTATTGACCCAGCCACTATAACGGTGTGGCACTAAATTTCCATTTGCATCGTATGGACTATCCCAAGGTAGGTTTCCATACATGGCATTGACATCATATTGACGATCATCTACCGCACGTCTCGAACCGGCAATAGATGGCTTGATGGTCAACCAGTCAAAAGGCTTATAGTTGGTACGTAATCTAAAGTTATAACGATCGTAATCATACCCTTTTACAGCACCGGCTTCGTTGTAGTACCCTAAAGACAAATAAGACTGTAATTTATCATCTCCTCCCTGAATGGATAAATTGTGGTTTTGGACAAATCCGGTCTTCGTTGCCAGCTTCCACCAATCAAAATTGCTATTGCGCAAGTCCGAATTCCAACGTGGGAATTTGATATCAGCGGGATTCGAAAATGAAGCAAAGTAGTCATAAAGTTCAGCCCCGTCCATCATTTCCATGTGTCCATTGGAAAGTTGGTTGATACCCATTTTTGTAGAAAAGCTAATGCTTGTTTTGGAAGCCGAAGGATTTTTTGTTGTAACGACAACAACACCATTTGCACCCTGAGAACCATAAATAGATGTTGAGGCAGCATCTTTTAGGATAGTCAATGATTCAATGTCATCTGGATTGATATCACCTGGGCTTGAGCCGACGATAACACCATCAATAACCCACAACGGACTCGTCGTACCGCTTAGGGTTGCCTGACCACGAATCACAACACCACCATTTGACCCCGGTTTACCAGCCCCTGGTGCAACATATACACCGGCAGCCTTACCATTCAGCATATTCTCAACCGATGGCGTAGTGACATCACGTAATTTGTTTCCCTTAACAGCCTGAAGGGCACCAGTTAAACTTTCTTTTTTCTGTTGTGTTCCATACCCAACGACAACAACTTCCTGAAGTGCTTCACTATTGGACTCCAGATTGATGTTAACAACCGGTCCTGTCACCGTCACTTCCTGTGTTTTATAACCAACACTTGTAACGACCAGTACATCACCATTTTTAGCATCTATGGTAAACCGTCCATCTACTCCTGCCGATGTCGATTTAGCGCTCCCCTTAACACTAATGGTTGCACCAGCCAATGGGCCGTCTGTTGACTGCACTTTTCCATTCACTTTTTGTTGATAAACCGCGTCATTCAACAAAATATTGTTGTTTGGAAACGTAAGACCATTAGCATTAGCCGAGTTGTGTGTACTTGTAATGAGTAAAGCTAATGATAACAGACTCAACTTGTGATTGTCGAGAATCTTTGAAATCATAATATTTAATAGTTAGTTTAAAAATTGATTAGCGTGCTAATCAAAATTTAGGTACATGAATGCTAAAACTAAAAGATGATGACAGTATATCAAAATTTAGCAGCAACGAAATCGATTGCGCCAATTAAACAAACGATTGCATAAACACACATTTTACAGTACAATCCACTATCAAAAAATTAGAGCGATTAACTAACAGCAAAAGACAGTTTTTTAACAACCTCAGGACAGTCGACAATGAGAAATTTAGACGAGCAGGAAAAAGATAATCCTGAAAGACAGGTGGTATTATAGCGTGATTTAGGATACAAAAAAAAGCCAAGATATTCACCTCGGCTTTTTTCTTTTAGTAGCGGGGACC
>NZ_DLAV01000013.1:0-173054 GCF_002494055.1 Sphingobacterium sp. UBA7038 | reverse complement strand
CCAACTGCTCCACCCCGCAATATATTTTTGAACAAAATTGCTTTTTTCTTTTGAAAAAACAAGATTATGATCCTTCCGAATTGGAGTACAAAGATATATTTTGTTTCTTTGTAATCCTAATAAAATTTAGAAAAATGTCACACAAAGCAGGATTCGTAAGTATCATCGGAAAGCCAAATGCTGGTAAGTCCACCCTAATGAACGCTTTAGTGGGTGAAAAAATGTCTATCATTACACCCAAAGCGCAAACGACAAGACACCGCATTATCGGTATTGTAAACGATGAAGACCATCAAATTGTGTTTTCGGACACCCCTGGTGTCATCAAACCAAACTATTCTTTGCAAGAATCAATGATGAATTTTGTCCAAGGATCGTTGATCGATGCAGACATTATTTTATTTGTGACAGATATCCACGAAAAATACGATGAGAACGATGTCCTGGAGAAATTGCGTAAAACAAATTCCCCTGTTGCCGTGCTTATCAACAAAATTGATAAATCTTCGGAAGAAGAGGTCAAGGCTAAGATTGAATTTTGGCAGGAAAAATTAAATCCAGATACCGTTTTTGCGATTTCAGCAAAATTAAATCATAATGTCGCCGCCGTGATGCACTACATCAAGGACAAGTTACCGATTCACGAAGCCTATTATGAGAAAGATGAGCTAACGGATAAATCCATGCGTTTCTTCGTCTCTGAGATGATCCGTGAAAAAGTATTCAAACTATACGATAAGGAAATCCCCTACAGTACAGAGGTAATCGTCACATCATACAAAGAAGAAGCAAATATCACACGTATTGCTGCCGAAATTATTGTAGAGCGCGACTCTCAAAAAAATATTATCATCGGAAAAGCAGGTGCCATGATCAAAAAAGTCGGTACCTATGCCCGCCAGGATATTGAAGAGTTTATCGATGGAAAAGTATTCCTCGAACTTTTTGTTAAGGTGATTCCTGACTGGAGAAGTAAAAAGAACTACCTTAAACGTTTTGGTTACGATGATTAATTCGCTTTGAAAAGTTCGTACGGAGACCTTTTTTACCGACCTCGACTGCACGAACTATTCTTCTTCTAAATTTTTACGTTGCAAAATATTCACGAAGTGCTTTAATCTGTTTCAGATTAAGCACTTTTTTTAGTTCTTCATCGGAGGCTTCCTTCACTTTTTTTACCGATTTAAACTCAGTTAACACTTTCTCAACCGTTGTTTTTCCAATACCCGGAACATTTTCCAGCTCTGAAACGAAGGTTTTGCGGCTCCGTTGATTTCTGTGGAAGGTGATTCCGAAACGGTGTGCTTCATCCCGGAGATGTTGAATGACCTTGAGGGTTTCAGACTTCTTATCCAGATAAAGTGGATATTGATCACCCGGATAGAATAGCTCCTCCAGTCTTTTGGCAATGCCGATGACCGTGACTTTCCGTTCTATCCCCAACAAGCGCAGACTCTTTAAGGCTGCGCCCAGCTGCCCTTTTCCCCCATCGATAATGATCAATTGCGGCAAAGGCTGATCTTCATCCAATAATCGCCTATAGCGTCTAAAAACAGCCTCCTCCATCGTGGCAAAATCATTGGGCCCCTCCACGGTTTTCACATTAAAATGGCGGTAATCTTTCTTCGAAGGTTTTGCATCCTTAAAGACAACAATAGCCGATACGGGATAATTCCCCTGAATATTCGAATTATCGAAACATTCAATATGTTGCGGGAGCACATTCATGCGCAGATCTTTTTGCATCTGCTTTAAGATGCGCTCCGTCCGAATATCCGGATTAAGCTTTTCATATTGCAACAGACGCTCTTTTCTAAAAAATGCCACATTCTTTTGGGAAAGCTCCAGCAATTTTTTCTTTTCGCCCAACTTCGGAATCGTAAATCGAATCCGTTCGTTCTCTTCAATATCCAATTCAAAAGGTACGATAATTTCCCGCGAGAGGCTTTTGAAGCGCTCCCGAATCTCCGGTATCGCCAAGGCCAAAAGCTCCTGTTCACTCTCGTCCAAACGCCTTTTCATTTCGAGGGTTTGTGTCTGAATAATAACACCATTCATGACTTTCAGGTAATTGACAAAAGCGTAACCCTCGTCTGAAGCAATACTAAATACATCCACATTGGTAATGGATGAGTTGACCACCGTCGACTTGCTCTGGTAATTGTCCAGCTTATCCAACTTCGCCTTCATTAACTGTGCCCTTTCAAAATCCAAAGCCGCTGCTGCTGTCCCAATACTTTCCTTTAAACGATTGGTCACCACAGCAATCTTTCCGTTCAGAATATCCTTGATATCGCTCAGGTTCTGGTCGTAGTCGTCTTCGGACTGGTACCCTTCACAGGGCCCCTTACAATTTCCAATTTGATATTCAAGACAGATCTTAAACTTGCCTTTCCGTATATTTTCCTGTGTGAGGGCCAAATTGCAGGTACGTAGGGGAAACAATTCACGGATCAGATCCAGTACAATATGCATCATCCCCACCGAAGGATAGGGGCCATAATAACGAGACCCATCCTTGATATATTGTCTGGTCCAAAAAACCCGCGGAAAAGGTTCGTTCTTGATGACAATCCATGGATAGGTTTTATCATCCTTCAACAGAACATTATACTTGGGCTTGTGTTTCTTGATTAATGAATTCTCAAGCAACCAAGCATCAATCTCTGTATCAACTATAGTAAAAGATATACGGTTGATCTTGCGAACCAAAACACGGGTTTTGCCATTCAGCTGATTTTCATTCACGAAATACGAACCGACCCGATTACGCAGATCCTTCGCTTTACCGATATAGATCAGCTCACTATTTTTATCAAAATACTGATAGACTCCCGGTCGATGTGGTATCTTTTTTAATTCTTCTCTATAATCAAATACGTCCATTACGTTCCAATATCAAACATGTTCAGCAAAAAGGCCAGACAACAAATCTCGAAAAAATTTATTATCTGGCCCAATGGTATTCGTCAAAATAACTTAGAAACCTAAGCGATCATCTTTTAGTTTAGTCGCATCTTTACCGCTTGAATCAGTAGATCCATCTTCGACATCAGAGCCACCACCGCCCCAATACTGATTACAGTCAATGACACGGGTAAGCCCACCCTGCGGTTGCTCAAAATCGCCCTTGGTATACTTCAGATTTGAATCTTTATATACTTTCTGCATATAGTACGCAAATACAGGCATCGCTGCTGCGGCCCCCTGTCCGTACTCCATCCTGTCGAAACTAATACCTCGATCTTCTGCACCGGTCCAAACCCCTGTAACCAGTTCCGGTGTGATACCGATAAACCAGGCATCTGAGTTATCGTTGGTTGTACCTGTTTTACCACCAATTGGATTGGTGAGCTTATACATCCATTGAATACGTCTCGCCGTACCTTGGGATACCACTTTTTTCAACATATCAACAATAATATAAGCAGATTCACTATTTAAGGCTTTTACGACCTTTGGCGCTTTATCGTAGATCGGTGTACCATTTTTATCTTCAATCCGTAAGATCGCTGTTGGCTCAATCCAAGTTCCTTGATTTACAAATGCCGAATAAGCACCCACCATATCAAAGACCGACGCTTCATAAGCACCTAATGAGATCGATGGATAATTAGGCACATCACTTGTTATACCCATCCGTTTTGTCAATGCAGCTACTTCCGCAGCGCCAACTTCGTGCACCAGATAGGCCGTCGCATAGTTTTGTGAATAAGCCAATGCTTTCGCTAAAGTAATCGGGTTTCCACCTTGTGCATTTCCTCTTGGTGTCCATCCGTTATAAGTTTGTTGGTAATTAGGAATACTGTAACATGGTGAATAACCATTATCAATCGCCACCGCATACGTAAATGGTTTCGCCGTGGATCCGACTTGACGGGTACCCATTTTTACCTGATCATATTTGAAGTGGTCAAAGTCAATACCTCCAACCCAGGCTTTGATATGTCCGGTCTTCGGCTCCATAGACATCATCGCATTCCGCAACATAAGTTTATTATACTTAATGGAGTCCATTGGCGTCATTATCGTATCAACACTTCCCTTCCATGTAAATATATTCATCGGAACCTTGACATTGAAGGCCTTTTTGATCTCGTCTTCATTCAAGCCCTCTTCTTTCAAAATACGGTAACGGTCAGAGCGCTTCATTCCGCTAACGAGCAGCTTGGCTTTATCCCCTTTAAAAGGATCCCTATTTTTCCATTGCGCGGCAAATTTAGACTGCAGTTGCTTCATCCACTCTTTTTGCGAATCCTCGGCATATTGCTGCATCGACATATTGATCGTCGTATAGATTTTCAATCCATCACGATCGAGGTCATAAGGTGTGCCATCCGGTTTGGTGATGGACAATTTTGCAAATTCCTTTTTGATTTCATCCTTTAATACCGCTCTAAAATAGGGCGCCAAACCCTCACCGTAATTTGCAATCTTAAGTTCTAAACCAAGTGGTTTTTCTTTTGCTTTTGTAGCCTCCTCAGCCGAAATAAAATTTGCGGCAACCATATTATTCAACACCGTATTACGGCGTTTCATTGCATTTTGAGGATAACGTACAGGAGAATATACGCCAGGTCCTTTCAGCATCCCCACCAAAAGGGCTGCTTGATCAGCTGTCAATTTATCCGGAGTCGTATTAAAATAAGTCCGCGCTGCAGATTTGATTCCGTAGGTATTGTAAGCACCAAAGTCTACCGTGTTAAAATACATGGTAATAATCTCATCTTTGGTATAATTTCTTTCCAAGCGAACAGCTGTAATCCATTCCTGAAATTTCTGGATGACACGCTTTAGAAAATTCTTTTGCCGTCCATCCGAAAATAGATTAAGTGCCAGCTGCTGTGTAATTGTACTTCCCCCCTGTTTGTTACCGGTCAAGGTGTGAAAGATAACTGTAAATGTACGTGAGTAGTCGATCCCAGAGTGATCATAAAAGCGTTTATCCTCTGTCGAAACCAATGCTTTGACCAAATAAGGTGACAATTCACTATACTTTACATTGGAGCGGTTTTGGACATAATAGGTTCCCAATACCTTATGATCTTCCGTGATAACTTCGGAAGCTAAATTACTTTTGGGGTTTTCCAAATCACTGAAGGAGGGTAATTTTCCAAATACGCCAAGACGTATACTCAATATAAAAAGGAAACCTATCGCGACGATCCCGACGATAATTTTCCAAAAATTGAACGTATACCGTTTGACATCAGCCTCAGTAAGTTGATTTTTTTTTGATACTCGTTTCATCTATTTACTAAATTTCAGACGTAAATATTATTCAATTTAAAGACCGCAATGCAGAGACCATTTTTCCAACCGCAGTTGCATTTTGCAAACTTGGATAGGGCATCATTTTGATCTTTAAAGACTTCAATTAAGACATTAATGCTCACTCTATCAGATAGTGTGCCAAGAATCCCTACTTTGGCAAAGGTATTACTAATTGGGCCAAAAGCAAGAATTTAAACGTGAAAATATTGTGGCGAACTACGCGCGTTCAATCAAGCAAACCGCATAGGCAACCACCCCTTCCTGACGACCGATAAATCCCATTGTTTCATTTGTTGTTGCTTTAATAGAGATGTCATCGATATCCAAACCCGTTGCTTCAGCCAGTTTAACTTTCATTTGTGGAATATAGGGTTTGATCTTAGGAGCTTCGAGACACAGCATCGCATCAATATTGCCAAGCGTATATCCCTTCGCAGCAATCAGCGCCATACATTCTTTTAACAACAATAAGCTACTAATGCCTTTCCAGCGCATATCTGTATTTGGAAAGTGGTAGCCAATATCTTCTAAATTGGCAGCGCCCAAAATGGCATCACATATCGCATGGACCAACACATCGGCATCAGAATGCCCAAAGGCACCAGCATGATGCTCCAATTGCACTCCACCAACAATAAATGGATGACCTTCTTTCATCTGATGGACATCAAATCCAAATCCTACCTTAATTTTCATGACACGAATTATATACAATAAAATACAGCCAATGTATGCTATTTGATAACCTAACCTATGAGGTATAGATCACACCCGATTTATCTTCGCGGAGATCTCCTGGTATGAATAGCTAAAATCATTGACAGATTACTGCGAAGATAACAATTCGCAGCTACATTTACCGCGACAAAAGGTTTCTAGCAGGTAGCGCAACGAAAATCATTGAAATAACGGTTTGACCGGATGAAAAAAGAGACGCATAAAAAAAGGCTATCCTTGAGAATAGCCTTTTTTTATATTATTGTCTGTTTGTTTTTCGAAACGCTTCGAAAAGTAAAGCTTACGCTTCTACTTCTTCGGGCGCAAACTGATCATACACTTCTCCAAAAGCATCGTAGTCCTGATCGCCATTAGGCTCAAAAACCTGAATATCCTTTGAGCGAGCAAAATCAACTATTTCAGTGTTGACATTTTCGTCAGCGACAACCACCATATCGGTAAAATGCAAAGCACCTTTGTAGATCGCCTCATAACTACCATCACCGTACACCTGCGCATCCGCGGCTTTAAAGGAACCTTCTGGCGCCATTTCAGCATACTTTGTACCTAATGTACCTTTAAATTCTTCATTGAACAAAGAGTACATCACTTTTGCATCCTTGAATGTAGGATCGTCTTTATACGTTGTCTTCACGTAAGCCGGTACCAAAGCAGAGAACCATCCATGACAGTGTACTACATCAGGGGACCATCCTAATTTCTTCACAGTTTCCAACGCTCCTTTACAGAAGAACACTGAACGCTCATTATTGTCTGCAAAGAATTCGCCATGCTCATCACTAAAAACTTTTTTACGCTGAAAGTAGTCTTCATTATCCAAGAAATACACCTGCATACGGGCCGCAGGTAATGAAGCAACTTTAATAATTAGCGGATTATCATTATTATCCACAACAATGTTCAAGCCTGAAAGACGAATAACCTCATGTAATCTATTTCTACGCTCATTGATATTCCCAAAACGCGGCATTAAGATCCGGATCTCAAAACCCTTTTCTTGCATCGCTTGCGGAAGTTGACGTGTAATTTCAGAAATTTTAGTTAATTCGAGGAAAGGCGACATCTCGTGAGTAATAAACAATATCTTCGTTTTTGCCATCTCCAGTTATTTTTATTTATTATTTTCGAACAGTAAAATCGGTCTACAAAGGTACGAAAAAAATACTTACTATGCAATTTACTATTAATCATCGTTTTATATTCCCAAAATATTATGCACCTTTGCCAACAAAAAACTAAATAGCAAAGTGGAAATTTTCAAAACGAAAGCATCTCTCCAAGCATACCTGCAAGAAGCCCGATCAACAGGTCAAAAAATCGCCCTAATCCCTACGATGGGCGCTTTACATGAAGGACATTTATCCCTATTAAATTATGCAAAACCGATCAGTGATATTCGTGTTTGCAGCATTTTTGTAAACCCCACACAATTTAACGATCCGAAAGATCTCGAAAAATATCCACGGCCCATTGAAAACGACATCAGATTACTGGAATCCGTTGATTGCGACATTCTTTTCTTACCAAGTGTTGATGAGATGTACCCCGATAAAAATGAGGCCTGGCATCTCGATCTTGGCGAACTGGACCAAATTTGGGAAGGTGAAAGACGCCCCGGCCATTTCCAAGGAGTCACGCAGGTGGTCTATAAATTATTTACATTGGTACAACCGGATATTGCTTGTTTCGGGCAGAAAGATTTTCAGCAGGTCATGGTCATCAAACGCATGATAGCCATGAAGGATCTCGCGATTCAATTGGCGATATGTCCTATCATTAGAGACCAAGACGGCCTAGCACTGAGCTCTAGAAACGCGCGCTTAAGCGACGCTGGAAAAAGAACAGCTTTGGCGCTCTCCCGCTCCCTGCAATATGTAAAAGATCATATACATGACGCTATCCCGCTAGCGGAAATAAAGGACAAAGCCTTGCAGATTTTAACAGACACCGAAGGACTAACCGTTGAATATTTTGCCCTATGTGAGAGTTCGACCTTAAAAGAAGTCAATCACATCGATTTCAGTAAGCAGCATGTCGCACTTGTCGCTGCCTGGGTTGAAGGTGTTCGTTTGATTGATAATATGATTCTGAATAATTTGTCAAATTAATTGACAAATCTTTCAAATTCAGTAGAAAGCCCTACCTTTGCGCCATGGTAATAGAAGTAATGAAATCCAAGATTCACCGCGTTAAAGTCACACAAGCGGAATTGAATTATGTGGGTAGTATCACAATAGATGAAGATTTGATGGATGCCGCAAATATCATCGCTAACGAGAAAGTTCAAATCGTAAACAACAATAATGGAGCCCGTCTTGAAACATACGTCATCCCAGGTCAACGTGGATCAGGTATTATCTGTTTGAATGGTGCTGCGGCTCGCCTGGTTCAAGTTGGCGATATCGTCATCATTATTTCCTACGCGAACATGGACTTTGAAGAAGCTAAGCAGTTTAAACCTTCCGTTGTATTTCCAGACGACAACAATCATCTGATTAAATAATCAGGAAGCAAGTTAAGCTTAGCACATAGAAACTTTATAATTTTTTAATGAGTAGATCACGAATACTCACAAAATAAAATCGTATTTTTGAAGCGTTACCCTAAAAAGTAACGCTTTTTTATGTACCGAAAAACAACAAAATCCCCACGTCAGCTTATCGCATTATGCCAATTGGTATTAATGTCGCTGATTATTATTTCGGGTGTTGTTTTTATGCACAAGGAGGTAAAATCAACCGGTGAGATTGTCATGCACACCCACCCTTATGATTTTACAAAAAAACAAAAGCCGCAAGAAACAGATGACCAGATCGAATACCTCAATGTCATCTATCACAATACCTACGTACAAACCGAATTTACCGTCCTTGAACTTCCTATTCCGCGTGAAGTAAAAGAAGAGCATTATAATTCATTTTGTCCGGAGGCGATCACAACAACGATCGATCATTACCACTTACGTGGTCCCCCCAGCTTAGCATAAACCAAAAATCAAAGATTTCGAGGGCCTGTCCCTAGTTCCATAACGATCAAACGAACTTGGTGCAAACAAGTAAGAGATTACGTATGTGCTAAATCGCTTGGCTCCAGAACGACAGCATGAAATACCGCTATCAATATATCATCTTTGATCCCATTTTTATTTGCCTCTACTTTGAGAGTTGTCCCTGTTACAATAGCGAACTTTCGCTGAATACTGTTACTATGGTTTCAGTGAGCTCATCGGCATACATTACCTTGTCGGAAACAAGCTATTACCCTGCTTCCGATAAGACGCAATGCCTTGAACGCCGTTCATAACGAGGAACAGATCATGTTATACGAGGCCTGTATTTTTAAAATTTTCATAAAATTACGATGCTAAAGCAATACACTTTACTGGCCACATTACTGGTTGGTACATCCACTATATACGCCCAATCAAAACTTGAAGGCTACTTATTCAACAAAAACCATGAGGCGGTTCCCTCTGGTACACTGACTTTAAAAAACAGCAAGCTCGCAACTACATCCGATCCAAACGGGTACTTTAAGCTATCCGCCATACCAACGCAAAAAGTAACCTTAAATATATCGGCAGTGGGCTATCGCTCCTTCAGCAAAGTCATCTCTTTAGACACGTTGAAGTCGCCTTTGCAAATTCAACTGGAAGAAGACAACCTCAATTTGGATGAGGTCGTTGTTTCGGCTACACGCTATGGCGTCAAACGTAAGGACGCCCCCGTGGTTGTCAATGTCATAGGGCCTAAATTATTTAATGCAACACAATCTGTTGCCATGTCGGAAACATTGAATTATCAGCCGGGTGTACGGGTAGAAAACAATTGCCAGAATTGCGGCTTTTCACAAGTCCGCCTGAATGGCCTCGAAGGCCCCTATTCACAAATATTGATCAACAGTAGGGCGGTATTTTCCGCATTAAATAGCGTGTATGGATTGGATCAGATTCCAACAAGTATGATCGATCGTATTGAGGTTGTGCGCAGTGGTGGTTCGGCATTATTTGGTGCCAATGCGATCGCTGGAACAATCAATATTATTACAAAAGATCCTGTAGAAAACGACTGGCAAGTAAAATCCACCAACTCACTCATTGGCGGCAAAAGCTGGGATAATACAGTGGATTTTAATACCTCCACCGTTTCGGAAGACCTCAAAAGAGGAGCCACATTCTACGGTATGCACCGTAATCGGGAAGCTTACGATGCCAATGGCGATGGTTTTTCGGAAATAACCAAACTTCGTAACACCACGTTCGGCACAAAACTATTTTACAAACCGAGTGACCTGGATAAGATAACGGTTGATTTTAGCACCGTAAATGAGTTCCGCCGCGGTGGTGATCAACTCGATAAAGTACCGCACCTGACGCAGATCACCGAGCAGTTGGAAACCAGTTCGCTTGTTGGCGGAATTACATACGATCACTATTCCACAGATTATAAGCAAAAAATGTCGTTGTATGGCTCTGTACAGAAAACTGTTCGCGACAGTTACTATGGCGGTCTTGGAGGCGGAACAACCCTTGCGGACAGCACATTAGCCGCAAATGCCTATGGAAAAACGAATGATATCGCGCTAGTTGCTGGGGGACAATATACCTACAATTTTGAAAGAGATGTATTTACGGCCGGAGTGGAGTTTTCATACAACAATACCCAGGATGAAATACCAGGGTATAAACGAATCATTGATCAGCAGAATAAAGGACTAGGCAGTTATGCCCAATACGAATGGAAGCCTTTAAGCAATTTTAAAACGTTAATCGGAGCGCGATACGATTACACCTATGTTGACGGTAAATATAGTCTCGCAGGTATAAACCGAAACTCAGATCAGCGCTTCGGCACCTTTAGCCCACGGTTGACCATCTTATACGATATCACAAAAGACCTTCAATTTCGAGGAGGCTATGCACGGGGTTTCCGTGCACCACAAGCATTTAATGAGGACATGCACGTCACTTCCATTGGCGGAAACCAAGTATTTGTATTGATCGGTGAAAATCTGAAAACAGAATACTCCAATGCGTATACAGTTTCTTTTAGCTACAATAAAAATTTCGGAAATGTACAAACCAGTTTGCTCGTGGAGGGATTTTACACGGATCTAAATAATCAGTTTGTCAACGTCATGGCGTCTGAAAAAGACGGATTGATTATCCAGGAAATGCAAAATGGTGAAGGGGCCCGGGTGTATGGTTCTAATATTGAAATCAATATCGCGCCATCCTCCTGGTTTTCTATCCAAACCGGCGGGACGATCCAGCGCTCACGCTATAAAAAAGACCAACTCATCTATACAGGAAAAGAAGACGGGCAGGACATCCTCACCAAGAAATATGTCCGTACGCCAAATATCTATGGTTATATGAATAGCAACCTGAAAGCGACCAAACAATTTGCGATCGATCTGACGGGCGTGTACACGGGAAAAATGATTGTTCCACATATCCAACATGATGTAATGACCCTTAAAAATGCCCGGGACTTCGTGGAATTAAATCTCCGCTTAGGGTATACCTTTCCAATACATAAAGATTTCAGCATCGAAATTTTTGGGGGTGTACAAAACATGTTCAATGCTTTTCAGAAGGACTTCGACAAGGGAGCGCTACGTGATTCAGATTATATCTACGGTCCAACACGCCCTCGAACTTTTACATTTGGCCTTCGTGTTGGTCATTTTCATTAAGACAAATTTGGGATATGAAGCATTTCCAAAATATATATGTGCTATTGATCCTATTCTTTTATCCGCTCTGTTCTCAAGGACAGGAGCGGATAAATTGGATTGATTTTGCACAACTGGATTCACTCCTGAATGTTTCTCCGCGCGAAACGCTCCTCTTTATTCATACGGATTGGTGCAGCTATTGCCGGAAAATGGAACAGGAAATCTTTACAAAAAAGGAGATTGTCCAATTAATCAACAAGCGCTACTACGCCGTTCATTTAGATGCAGAATCTATCCAAGACATTTCTTTTGACCAAAGTATATGGAGGCCCTTAAGCAAAAGAAAGAAAACAGGACAATACCATCCTTTAGCTTTGCAATTGCTACAAGGAAGAAAAATGATCTTCCCAACTCTACTACGTTTTGACAGCGAATTTCGCCTAAAAAGTATACAGCAAAAATACCTGAACTCAAAGGAGTTATCGGTTTTTTTAGAATAATTTAACATTTACTTGTAGCGAACGCCATCATTCCTGCGTTTTGGATTTTATAATTAATACACACTTTAAGAAATTATGAAAAATATCACGAAATTTTTAATGGCGTTTTTGTGTCTGGGAACGATCTTCGCATCTTGTAGTAAAAGCGATGGCATTGACTGGGCAGCTGAACAAGAAAAACAAAGATTAGAAATGATCCGAATTGATTCTACAAGAAAAGCTCAGGCTCCCTTACTTGAACAATATGCCAAAACACATTTTCAAAATCCGGTTAAATCCGATTCTTCCGGAATTTGGTATGAAGTTCTTGCTGTAGGTCAATCAGATTCTTATGATTATAAAAATGGCTACCCATCAATCAGTGTAAATTACACTGGTCAACTTACGGATCAAAATGGAACTGTTTTTAGTAAAAGCAAAGAAGGTACTCCAGCTAATTTTTCCAATTTACTATTGGCAATTAGACAGAATTTTGGAATATGCTGGTATTATGCATTTGTGCCACAAACACTTAATCAAAATGGCCAAGATGCTAAATTAGGTGGCTTGCTACCAAAAGGACTACAAAAAGGTTCTAAGATTCGATTTGTGTCATCTTCGGTATTCGCATATGATAATCAAGAATATAAAGGTACAGAAAATGTAACTGTCCCTAAAAACTCTCCGGTTGTATATACTATTGAAGTAACAGATATTGCTAGAGCTACTTCCAACTAAGAAATAAAAACAATGCATTCATCGAAGCCGTTCTCCTAGTGAGAATGGCTTTTTTGTAAGTACACGTTCAGAAGTGTAAATTAATGTATCAAAATGTTAATTGTTATAGCGAAAACCTTTAACGAAGAAAAAATAATATACATTTGCAAAGCTACTTTCATAAAGAAAATAGCTTTTCCTTGAAAAACCAATAAAAAATATAATGAAAAAACTGTTATCACCACTATTCATGGGAATTGCAGCAATCGCTTTCCTTATTATCAGCTGTAACAAAAGCGACGATGCGCCGGTTTATGATGCGAATGCACAATTTAAAACGGATTCTGTAACACTTAAAAATTACGTTAGCCAAAATTACCCTGATGCGCAATACAACAGCGAAACAGGAATTTGGTATGAAATTCTTGCCGAAGGAACAGGGAACTATGAATATAAAGTGGTTGACACATTAAATGGCAAATACTTAAAATTTAAACCGACTGTAAAATACGTTGGAAAATTATTGAGTGGAAGTGTATTTGATCAAATTGATACTGCCAAAGAATTTGAAATCATCACAAACACAGGCTATCAATATCCATTTTACAGCACCATTATTCCTGCTTGGACCTTCGCATTTGCTCCGCAAAAAATCGGTGACATGAAATTAGGTGGCTTAACGGAAAAAGGTCTACAAAAGGGCAGTAAAATTCACATCATGGCACCTTCCCTTTATGGATACCAAAACCAGGCTGTGGGAACTATTCCGGCAAACTCGCCATTGGATTTTGTGATTGAAGTAACGGATATCAAATAATTATCGCTTCTCTTGAAGCAATAAAGCATAAAAGCTCCTAAAATGACATCATTTTAGGAGCTTTTTAGTTCAATGAGGTTTTCAACAATTAATTTGTTTATTGTACGATAGTTTTATATGCTAGCAAAATTATCCAAAACTTAAAAGTAAGATAGATCTTAAAACTGATATATTTTCATATCAACCTATACCTAATAACAATTTTCAATAGCTTTTTAAACAGTGATCAGTCATTGATCATTCAGTCTACACTGAGCAATCACTGAACAAGCACTGAACAATCACTGAATAAGCACTGAATAAGCACTGTCAAAAGAGTTAATTTGATCACTATCTGATCCTAATTTGCCGCTAAAAAATAAAAAAGTAGAAGCTATACTTACGTAACAAAAAGATCGCTGTTGTGCGACAATAGTATGATCCATAAACAATACCTTAAATTAATTAAACAAAGAAGGAAATTGAAACACGACTTGAAACAGGTGTATAGAAAAAATAAAAGCTCGAAGTGGGGAACTCCGAGCTTTACCTAACCAATTATTAACCTAAATTATGAAAAGTTCTTTATATATTATTTTTAAATATCTTTCGTTTCTTTTGATATATCAAAGGTACTACAGATCTGCTTTCATGTCAAGAAATTTAACAGCATTTAACGTTGTTAAAATTATGTTAAAACAATTTAGCACATTCAATACCGTCCCGCGTTGTAAAAAACATACATCTAAAACGATAGCAGCTCAACAGATAGGCTCACCATGGACTCACTGTGCATTCATTCCACTTACAGGCCATAGCTGGTAATACGATGTTCTTCAATTGATCGGAAGATAATTTAGCGCTTTTATTCGACCAAGGGCGGTCTGAGTATCAAAAAAAAGAAATAAATTTGTGAGAAGATCCGACATCAATTGGTATCTTATTTAGTTAGACGATTAATAGCATATGAAAATAGCTTTAGCACAATTGAATTACCATATCGGTAATTTTGAAGCAAATACTAAAAAAATAATTAGCGCGATCCAACAGGCCAAAGAAGCAACGGCCGATCTTATTATTTTCGCCGAACTCGCAATTGGTGGTTATCCTGCCAAGGATCTTTTGCGGAGTAAGGCCTTTAAACGTCAATGCGATGAAGCTATTCATCAAATCGCTGCTCATTGTCAGGATATCGCCTGTATCATCGGAGCCCCAGTCAAAAACAGTGATCCTGAGGGCAAAGAGCTTTATAATACCGCTGTATTTATTGAGCATGGGGCAGTCCGAAACATTGTTAAAAAAGGCCTTTTGCCCGATTACGATGTATTTGATGAATATCGTTATTTTGAACCCAGCAGACGTTTTGATTGTATCGAGTTGAAAGGCGTAAAAATCGCCTTAACCATATGTGAAGATTTGTGGGATGATGACGAAGGGGGCAACTCTTACGTTGGTGACCCCATGGCAGAGCTGAGAAAAGAAAATCCAGACCTCCTCATCAATATTGCGGCATCCCCTTTTTCCTATACCCATTTTGATGAACGGATCAAGGTCCTCAGCCAACAGGTAAAAAAGTCTGGCAGACCGCTAATTTATGTCAATCAAATTGGTGCTCACATGGATATTATCTTTGACGGCCGCTCAATCGCCCTGAATAATGAAGGAACAAAAATTGCTGAGCTAAAAAGCTTTGAAGAAGATCTTCAATTTGTCACCTACCATCAACAAAATATAACCTCCACCACAGCATCTTCGAAAGAGTCTATAGCTGAGATGGCTCTTATACATGATGCATTGATCCTTGGGCTACGTGATTATTTTCAAAAATCTGGTTTCAAGAAGGCGGTTTTAGGTTTGTCCGGTGGGCTAGATTCGGCCTTAGTTGCTGCTTTGGCCTGCGAGGCTCTGGGTGCCGATAATGTATTAGCCATACTGATGCCATCGGTCTACTCTTCCGACCATTCGATAAAAGATGCGATGGATCTTGTCAACAATACCGGTTGCAAACATTATATCGTTCCGATCAAAGATATTGCCAATGCCTTCGAACATAGTTTAGCTCCTCTTTTTGAAGGGCTGCAGCCAGATACGACTGAAGAGAATATTCAAGCGCGCGCACGTGCGGTAATTCTGATGGCCGCTTCCAATAAATTCGGCAATATTTTACTCAATACATCCAACAAAAGTGAGGCTGCTGTAGGATATGGTACACTCTATGGTGATATGGCAGGTTCCATCTCTGTAATCGGTGATGTTTACAAATCCAAAGCCTATGATTTAGCGCGCTATATCAATCGAGAAAGGGAGATCATTCCAGTCAATACCATTGAAAAAGCGCCTTCTGCGGAACTTCGGCCAGATCAAAAAGATTCGGACTCGCTGCCGGAATACGATCTATTGGATCAAATCCTCTTTGAACTCATCGAAAATGAGAAAGCGGGATCTGAGGTTGTAGCAATGGGCTTTGAAAAATCGTTAGTAGAAAGGGTATGTAAATTGGTTAATAATGCGGAATTCAAACGTTTTCAAGCTCCTCCCATCCTGCGTATTAGTCCAAAAGCTTTTGGTCCAGGAAGGCAGATTCCGTTGGTGGCAAAATATCCCTATTAATTTTACAATTCGGATTAAACCATATTTATAGTTTTTTGTCTAAAGTAATAGATTGTAAAATCAAAAAGGATGGCAGCATCCCAGACGATAAAAAAACAATTGCCATGAAGACCGTCAACTGTACTATTTTTTACAATTGAAAGGTATGCGGATAAAGAATAAGAACAAATTAGTTAAATAAATATAAGTTCCATATAGGCCATGAACCATCATGAGTGTGGTTGTCCAATGCAGCGACAGAATACTCATGGTAGATTCATCACAGTTGATAAATAAATTACTACGATGAAAAAGATTCTATTATTTTTGGTGCTTTGCGTTGCACTCGCATCATGTTCGTCTTATCAATACAATACCACTAGGGTAGAAAAGATGGATTTTACTCCTTTCAAGACGTATGCTTGGTTACCTCCGGTAGACTCGCTTTCGAAGTCTTATTTTGACAACGATATCGCCAAAGCTAATATCATGGATGCTGCGAATACTGCGCTGGAGGCAAAGGGCCTACAATATTCTAAAGATAATCCTGATTTACTATTTCGGTATATTACCATTGTCAACAATAAAAGCCGTTTGGTCTATGGCGGCGGCGGTTATTACGGATGGGGTGGCCCCTGGGGCTGGTACCGTCCATGGTTTTCACCATATTACTATGGCGGCGGTTATTACCCAGTTGCAAAAGAACGCTATCGTTATGGCCATTTGATTATCGAAGCCATCGATCGTAAAACAAACGCAGTGATCTGGCAGGCACGTGGTTCTGGCGATGTTGACAATCCAGAAAAAGCAATTAATAACATCAGCAAGGTTGCAAAAGGTGTTATTGATTTGTTCCCTGTGAAGACGTTAAAGAAATAAGAGATATTCTTATTTTAAAAAAGGCTGATTTACAAAATAAATCAGCCTTTTTAGTGAACTAAAATTATTAGATAGCATCAGTGCCCTCCCTGCCCTCCCTGCGCTCCCACAGCAAAAATATAAGCTGATTTACCATCTTTCCTCGGCAAATTTTGATTACTTTTAATTATTAATTACCGACAATTCATTGAAAAAATATTTGCTATTCTTAGATACGGAAACATCTGGTTTACCGAAAAAGTGGAACAAGAGTTACATGGACGGTGATAATTGGCCCCACATCTTGCAACTGGCTTGGATCATTTATGACGAAGAGCAACATGAAGTTAAACGAACCAATAAATATATTTATGAGCCGTTAATACCAATCAGTCCTGCATCCGAACAGATTCATGGATTGACACCACCTTTTCTAATGAAATATGGTGAGAAGAAAAAAGACGTATTACGGAAATTCAGTCATGACATCAAAAAATATAAGCCGCAGTTAATCGGCCATTTTCTATCATTCGACCTGCAGGTATTAGCAGCCGAATTCTATCGATCCAACTTGGCTATTCCATTTCATAACTTAGCATATTTTTGCACCTTGTTGCATAGCAAAAAATACGTTCGGAATCCGAATATGGTACATCTTCCACTTTCATCGCTACATGAAACGCTATTTTCGAGTCCAGCGACCGAAATGCATAATGCAGAAAAAGATGCCGAGATTACCGCTAAATGTTATTTTGAAATGATTCGAAAAGTTGAATTATCCGAGCAGGACATACAAAATCAGCAAGCTGAATTCGAAAACATCTGTTAATGTAACTTCCATGAAAAACCCCGACGCTATACCACGCCTACTGAAATCGACTCAGCCATTTCAAATTCTGCCCGAAACCCTACAATTGAGTATCGTCGACAGATTCAATGAACATCGTTTTTCCAAAGATACCTTAGTTTATCGGCAGAACATTACGGATATGGATGGTGTTGATTTAATCCTCGAAGGTGAATATGAAACGTTCTTTCTGGATGTTTCCGATAATAAACGATTGGTCGAAATACACCATAAGCCGTATTGTTTTGGTGGAATATCAGTCTTATTAAACCGAACAAAAGCACTCAAGTCTGTTATTGCGAAAAAAGGTACAATTATTTATCGTTTACCCCGAAAAGACTTTATTGAGTTGTGTAATGCGAATGAAGAGTTTTTCCATTTTTTCACCAATTCCTTTGGAAAAAGAATGTTAGATGAGGAGTTTTCTCATTTTGTGAAGTCGCCAGCTTCCTTTGAGGAAAGCTACTTTGCGGCAGACCAACTCTATTCGCGCAAAATTGAGCATATTACCTATAAAGATATCGTATCCTGTACACCCGATACCCCCATCTTTGAGGCTGCACAGACCATGGCGAAACACAAGGTAAGCTGCATATTTATTAAAAAGGAGGAGCAGATTCTCGGCTATGCAACCGATATTACCTTAAGAGACAATGTCGTGGCCCAGCAGATTCCGGCAACACAATCTATCGCGCAGGTTATGGATAACCCCATTGTCAGTATTTCCGATCAGGCCTATCTTTACGAGGCGGTACTGATGATGTTCCGCACGAAATCGAGGTATCTCCTTGTCGAGAAGGCGGGCAATTATATCGGTTTCCTTAGTCGAAATCGGCTATTGAGTGAACAGGGGCAGTCTCCGCTCGTATTCATTCAATCGGTTAAACTCGCCGAAACGCTGGATGAGTTGCGTGAAAAATGGAATAATGTTCCCGAGATTATTCACCAATTGCTCGGTAGGGGTGTAAATGCCGAGATTGCGAACCAGGTCATCACGACCGTTGCCGACAGTATTGCCCTTAAAGTAATTGAAAAAGTGATCGGGGAAATGGGCGAGCCACCCGCCAAATTTGTGTTTATGGTAACGGGCAGCGAAGGAAGGAAAGAACAAACGCTAATGACCGACCAAGATAACGCCATTATTTATGAAGATAAAGCAAACGAACAACGGGAGCTCGTACGCGCGTATTTCCTCAATTTTGCCAGTCGCGTGTCGGATCATCTCAATACCATCGGTTTTAGCTACTGTACCGGTGGATATATGGCCAGTAATCCCGAATGGACACATTCGCTGTCGCATTGGAAGAAAAATTACAAGAAATGGATTGAAGAGAGCATCCCCGAGAATGCGATTAAATTTTCGACCTTCTTCGACTGTAGGCGATTATATGGTGACCAGGGCATTATTGATCAACTCAAAGAATTTCTCAATATTGAGCTACAAAAACCCAACGAGCGTTTTTTTACGTTCATTGCAAAGAATGCGCTGCAATATGAACCGCCGCTCACATTTTTCAAGGCAATAAAAACGCAAACAATAGGTTCTTCTGAAGTCTTCAATATCAAGAAAGCGATGACACCCATTGTTGACTTAGTCCGGGTTTACGCACTGCAAAACAGAATTTATGAAGAAAATACCGGTGGTAGGTTGAAACAGCTCCTTGAATTGGGCATCTTCACACAAGAACAGTACGAGGAATTAAATCAATCCTATTATTACCTGATGTCGATCCGTTTAAAAAATCAGGCCAACCAGATCCGTATCGCTAAACTGGCGCCCAACAATTATGTACCTATCGATAGCTTAACCAATATCGAAAAGGCGACAATTAAAGAGATCTTCAAAACAATCCATAATTTTCAACTCGGTATTAAGCTGAAATTCACTAGCAATTTATTTGGTTAAGTACCTTATTGCCATATAAAGGCAATAAGGTACGAAGATCAGCGCTAACGCGCTTCTATTTTTTTGGGAAAGACAAATCAAACTGCCAATGCTTTGCTAATCGCTGCAACTCTTGCTTTGTTATTGGGATGACAGCACCATGTTTGGGCGAAGTGAAATTAGTAGATTTCATTTTACCTGCATTAAAGTGTCCCAGATCAACAAAATTTTTAAAATCTGTGGTTTCACTGAAGCCAAAATTATGTGGTGATATCCCATAGATATCATACATTAACACCCATTTTTCTTCCCCTATCCTTTTCCACACATTCGGAGCTTCACAGGCTTCTGGCTCAGGGTCATAGAAACGATCATCATACTGATAGGGTCCATTCGGGTGGTCTGAAACAGCTTGCTAATGCCTGGAACACCATCATGGGCAACATAAAAAAGATGGTATTTATTCCCCACCTTCGGCATATCGCCATCGATATAATTTTTATTTGATTTGGGGTATTGAAACAAAAGCTGTGGTTCTGATTCAAATGCTGTGAACTCCTTATTTAAGTAGGCATAGTAGAGCTGATTCAGTCCATTGCCAAACCGCATCGTAAAATAGATCATCATTTTACCATTCCGATCATCATAGATGAGTTCGGGAGCCCAAAAGGCGCCAACATTTTCCCAGCCTTAAAGGCTTTCTCCAAGTAGAGCTCCGTATGGGTCCATTGAATTAAATCAGCCGATTTCATTAAGACAATACCGCGGTTGTTACCCCATCCAAATGCGACTCCGTCGCGCTCCCATTCCGTATTTCTATACCCTTGCTTTTGTCCGTAGATATGTAGATCCGTCATGACCATTTAAAAATAACCATCTTTTCCACGCATGATATAGGGATCGCGAATACCTTTCTGCTGTGCAATGCTATCACCAGCAATGGTCGGTTTTCCTTTATTGATATCGGTGAAAGAATAGCCATCCTGACTGACAGCAACATACAGACCATGGCTTTCATCCTTAAAATAAACCATGAGGTAAGCAGCCAGATCCGATTCCTTCACCTGTGCAAACAAGTTATGCACAAATAGCATCAGGGTTGTAAAAATGAGTATGCGGATATTCATCTTATTTTACGGTCAATTTTATCAAGGTCAAGGAGTAAGGTTCAAATGTTTCAACAATTGTCTTCCCCTTATAAGTTATTGTATTTTGCTTTGGACGGATATTCAATGGTTCCTCGATACTGTTACTCTGGTTTAAGTTGGCGTTGGCCAAGGTGATTTTCTCTGCTGTCGCAGCAGGCTTTTTCTTCGAATTTATGGCAAGGTTCACTTTCATCGGCTTACTATTGTAATTGACGACTTTCACGATAAGCTGTTGCGCAACGGCATCAAATACTGCAGAAGCATATAGGCTATCTTTGCCCGCTACGAATTCACCATCCCGTTTGATCGGAACAATACTTGTCCCTTTATTGGTCGCATATAATTTTTGCACGTGGTAGCTCGGTGTTCCATATACCTGCAAGTTATCCACCCAAATTAAATCAGGTGACCACTGCCAGCCTTCGACATGACCGAATAATGGCGCGTAAGATGCCATTTCCACTACGTCGCCATTTCGTTCCAGGCCCGTCATGAAAGCGGCTTCCGAGAGGGCCGCCTCCCAGGTACTTTTGCCAGGACCGTTTGGTCGTGTGGTATGCGAAGCGTATTCCCCTGCGAAGATTTTCACCCCATTTCTAGGGTAATTATCATAACGATTGGCGCTCGACAGAAACCAGGATGGTGGGCGGTAATAATGTTCATCAATGATATCGATATTCATCGCCCGCAGTTTATCATCTAAGAAGTCAAAACGATCTCCTTCGGGATCGGTACCCGAACTGGCGATAATTTTGATCTCCGGATGTTTCTCGTTTAACGCTTTCTTGAAGACGGTTAACCGCTCGATATATTGCGGGCCCCAATTTTCATTTCCAACGCCCAACATGCTGAGGTGGAAAGGCTCAGGATGCCCCATATCCGCTCGTAATTTTCCCCATTTTGTAGCTGTTGTGCCGTTAGCAAATTCAATCAGATCCAAAGCGTCTTGAACATATGTATCTAACTCATCTAAGGGTACCACTTCACCGGTATTAAATTGGCAGGCCATACCGCAATTGAGAATTGGCACCGGAGATGCGCCAATATCTTCCGCCAGCAAAAAGTATTCATAAAATCCTAAACCGAAGGTCTGAAAATAATCAGGTGTCAGACGATGGCTAAACTCGGTATTCCAGCGGTTGATAATCAATTCCCTTTCCGTTATTGGTCCAACCGTTTTTTTCCATTGAAACCGATTGGCCAAATCTCTCCCTTCAACAATACAGCCGCCAGGAAAACGGATAAAGCCGGGTTTCATATCGGCAAGCATCTGAACCATATCTTTACGTAAACCCTTCGGTCTACCTTTCCAGGTGTCTACTGGAAATAACGAAAGCATATCGACGTCTAACGTACCTGTCCCTGTAAACCACACATTTAATTTGGCTTTATCTGTCGTTTGGTTGGCAGGAAATTTGACTGCAGCTTCAGACCATGATCCGACGGATTCAAGCGGAAGTTCAGCTGTTCCAATAACTTTATTCTGTTGATCGAGCAGTTCAACATGGATTTTCATTCCTTTAGCTGCACTTTGGTATTGTACTGAGAACTCATATGCTGCACCCGCTTTCACTCCCATTCCTCTAAAGCCTTCATTTTGTAGACCTAATTTCAGGTTAGCTGCACTATGTATCCTTAAATAACGTTTGTTCCCTTTACGTTTGCCATCGTTTAGTAGCAGGTAGCTTCCCTCAGGACCATTTTCGAGCTTTTTCCAGCCCATCCAAGGCTGATCAAACTCAAATGATCTATTCTTTACCAATTCTGCATAGATTCCCCCATCGGCACCAAGATTGATATCTTCAAAAAAGACGCCCCACATATGCGGCGATATGTTGCCTGTAGGTTTATCCAACGCAACATTTAATGTTATCGGTGACTGCGCCAATGCTGAAGAGCCCAAGCTCGCTAACAGTAACAGTGTTGACAGTACTCTTTTCATCCCTATATTTATTTTTTCAACAATAATTTATTATTTCAGGTTTTACACCAGCTTTAACAGCACAAATAGGGTAACACGACATGACAACCCTATCAAAATTAGCTGTTATATTAATTCCAATACAATAACTGAAAATGCAGGAATGTCCACTTCAATTGTACCATTTACAACCTTTGCCTTATTGTACACAACAGGTGCAATTGTTGCGGGTTTCTTAAAGGAATTATAATCGCGTAGGTTGTCCGCGGTAAGTATTCGACCTGTTACTTTTCCAGCTTTCACCGAACCCAAATCTACCTTTACCTTATTATTCTTTTTCGGATCAATATTTACTAAGGAGATATGTGTACGACCTTGCTGATCTTGAGAGGCTGAAACCGACACGGCCGGAATTTTTTCTTGGTTAAATTCAAAATCCGTTGATTGAAGGGAAATAGGAATTAACTTGGCATCCTGATGTACCTTATACATTTCCATCACATGATAAGTCGGCGTCAAAATCATATTCTTTCCTTCTGTCAGGATAACAGCTTGCAATACATTCACGGCTTGGGCAAGATTGGCCATCTTCACCCGGCGAGCATGATTGTTAAAGATATTGAGTGTCATTCCTGCAATCATGGCATCACGCATGGTATTTTGTTGGTAGAGAAAGCCCGGATTCGTGCCAGGTTCTACCGCATACCAGCCGCCCCATTCGTCTACGATCAGATCCACCAGTCCTTTCGGATCATATTTGTCCATGATGGCGATATTCTTTTCCACGAGCTCATTCATAAACCAAGCTGATTTCATGGTTTTAAAATACTCCTCCTCCGAATATTGCGTTGCAGAGCCCTTGTCGTCCCAGTTGATCACGGCATAGTGATGAAGTCCCATGCCTTTCATCAAACCACTTGGAATTTTCTTCATCAAAGTCTCCGTCCAATTATAATCGGCACTATTGGCTCCCGAGGCGATTCGATACAAACCGCTTCCATTGGTCCAGTCCGACATAAACGTGGCGTATTTGCGGTAGATGTCTGTATAGTAATCGGCAGTCATATTTCCGCCACAGCCCCAGGCTTCATTTCCTACGCCCCAGAATTTCACCTTCCAAGGCTCTTGCCGACCATTTTTTCGTCGCCAATCCGACATGGGGCTCTCGCCTTTAAAATTCACATATTGAACCCAGTCGGCAAGTTCCTGCACCTCACCGCTCCCCACATTTCCCGCCAGATAAGGCTCTGCACCCAACAATTCACACATATTGAGAAAATCGTGTGTACCAAAAGAGTTATCCTCTGTCACGCCGCCCCACCAATTGTTTACGATAGCAGGACGCTGGGCTTTGGGGCCAACGCCATCCTTCCAATGATACGTATCGGCAAAACATCCTCCTGGCCAACGCAAATTGGGAATATTCAACTTCTTAAGAGCTTCGATGATATCTTTCCGGACGCCGTCAGCATGGGGAATCGAATCATTTTTCTCACCGACATAAAATCCATCATAAATACAGCGTCCCAAATGTTCGGCAAAATGTCCATAGATATGTCGACTTATAATCTGCTCCTGCTGTGGTGTTTCCAATCTTACACTACTCTGTCCATACAGTAATCCAGTGGCCAGCGTAAAAACAACGCCTAATTTTAATCTTAGCTTCATCATATCGATTTTATTATTTCACACTAAATTGATAGGTTGTCTTTGAACTATATTTTTCGCCAGGTTTTAACACCGTTGACGCAAAACTGGGGTGATTTGGTGCATCTGGAAAATGTTGTGTCTCCAAGCAGAAGGCAGAACGGAATGGATACACTTTTCCCTCTTTCCCTTTAGGATCCGAATCCTTCATAAAATTACCGCTGTAAAACTGCAAGCCTGGTTCGGTTGTGTAGATGTCCATTTCAATACCTGTCTTGGTAGCATACACCTGTGCGACCTTCTGGAAACCATCCTTCTTGTTGAGTTCAAAATTATGGTCATAGCCCTTTCCAATCTTCAGTTGAGCATTTTGATCTTCAATACGAGCGCCAATGCGTGTCGGTTTGGTAAAATCGAATGCGGTGCCCGCGACAGGCAAGCTCTTTCCTGTTGGGATCAAGGTATTATCAACTTCGGTAATTGCCTTTGCATCAATCTGAAGTTCATGATCCAAAATAGAAGAATCTCCGGCTCCATTGAGGTTAAAATACGCATGGTTGGTCAGATTTAAGACCGTCTCTTTATCTGTTGTCGCCTGATAGGCTATGGCCAAAGCACCATTGTCCTCCAGGGTGTAGGTAACCTCCATCTTGACCGTTCCTGGATACCCCGCTTCTTTATCAGGTGAGGTATAGGCTAATGTGATTGATGTATTAGTGCTACTAACAACATCCCACACCTTATTGTAAACGCCATTGGTACCGCCATGAAGTGAGTTCTCGCCATCATTCTTTTCCAACGTATACACCTCACCATTCAGTTTAAATGATGCTTTCCCGATCCGGTTACCATAACGCCCTACAATGGCGCCGTAAAAATTATTATAGTTATCCTTGTATTCTTTGGCCGAATCATAGCCCAAAATCACATCAGTCGCTTTACCGTTCTTATCCGGGACTTTTAAACTCACCAGACGTGCACCATAATTTGTCAACGTAATGGCGAGTTTGTCGTTCTTGAGCTGGAACAGTTTAACTTCTTTACCATCAATCTGACTGTCGAAAGCAGGGCTGGAAGTAGAATCAGCCATCGTTGCTGCTTGCTTATTTTGAGTTGATGAAGATTGGCAGCCATAGGCCAATGAAGCACAAGTCAACAAACCAATAATAATTTTCTTATTCATCTGTAATTAAGTTTTACCCCATCGGTCTGATGGAGGCTTCCTAATTTTCATTAGGAATGGTTCATAATTTTTTAATTATTCAAATGGCAACATTCTACCAAAAACGCACGTAGATAGCGGTCACCAACAATAAAGTCACAACAATTAATGCCAATACGGATGGTTCTACTTTAAACATCGACCGATCCAATACAAAAGCTTTTGGATTAACCTTTGGTCCAAATAAGCTCACAGCAATCATAGCAATCATTGTAAATACAAATGCGAGTCCCATACATATCTGGAATGGTATTTCATAAACGCCCGCTTTGTTGAGATATGCCGTATAGATCCATGTCTCTGGTCCGAAAACCTTTGTTGCAAACTCATTGAAAAATATAGACAACGCAAATCCCGTAACAAGGCCTGTAATGGCGGCTGCACCTGTCGTCCTTTTCCAAAACATTCCTAGCAAAAACATCGCAAAAACACCTGGGCTGATGAAGCCTGTATATTTTTGGATAAAAGTAAATCCGCCGGCACCACCGATGCCCAGCGCATCATTCCAGGTAAACAAAACAGAAAGTAGAATAGAGATCACGATGGTTATCTTTCCAACCCACACCATTTTTGCTTCGCCCGCATCTTTATTGATGTATTTTTTAAAGATATCCAATGTAAAGATCGTTGCGATACTATTGGCCTTTCCGGCCAATCCGGCCACAATAGCCGCTGTAAGCGCCGCCAGCGCAAGCCCTTTCATTCCATTGGGCAGATAGCCCAATATCGCTGAATATGCATTATCGGCGTGAAACACTCCTCCAGGAGCCATTTCGTGTTGTAACGCACCATTTTTGTATAGCACATAAGCGGCTATACCTGGAAGCATAACGATAATTGGCATAAACAATTTTAGAAATCCCGCAAAAAGAATCCCTGTGCGTGCAGTCTTTAGATCGGCTCCCAAAGCGCGTTGTGTGATGTATTGATTACAACCCCAGTAATTTAGGTTGACAATCCAGATTCCGGCAAGGTACATTCCTATTCCAGGCAGCATCAGATACTTATTGATATCTTCCTGACTAGCTCCTGGCCCTGGTTTATCGACAAATAGGTTAAAATGCTCCGGCGAATCTTCCATCAATTTATTGAATCCAGCCAAGGCGTCTTGTCCCAAACCAAAATGTTCACTGACCAAGGTCAATGCCACATAGGTCGTCGCTATACCGCCAATAATTAATACAACAACCTGAATAACATCTGTAAAACCAATAACACGCATTCCGCCTAAAGTAATAATGACGGCAAATACGGCTAAAGCAACTGTAATGGTGTGGAAGCTGTCGCCACCTCCGGCCATACTCGAAATGGCAATTGCCCCGAGATACAGGATAGATGTCAGATTGACAAAAACATACAAAAACAACCAGAAGATTGCCATGATGAGACTCGTCGTTTCATTGTATCGGTTGTTCAAAAACTGAGGCATCGTGAAAATCTTGTTTTTCAGATAGACCGGAATAAACCAAACCGCAACAATAATTAACGCTACCGCAGCAATGAGCTCGTAAGCAGCTACAGCAATACCAACCTCAAATCCATTGCCGCTCATGCCAATAAACTGTTCAGCAGAAATATTCGATGCGATCAATGAAGAGCCTATGGCCCACCAGGTCAGTGATCCTTCTGCCAGAAAGTAGTCCTTGCTGCTGCTTAAACTATTCGTCTTTTTACGATAAATCCAATAGCCATAGCCGGCTACAATAAAGAAGTAAATTACGAAGATGATGTAATCTACCGTTGCAAATTTTTCCATATTTCCCAAATTGGTTATTATCAATAAGCCATTTATACCGCGAAGAACAGGTATAAATGGCTTAGGTTATTATTTACCCAGTAAATAATAGAGTTCATTCCATTTCAATTGGTCTTCGAGTCTTGCTACCGTAGTGTCCTCGTCGATCAATACATATTCTAAACCCGCCATACGTGCAAAATCTTCCAGGTATTCGGGTGTTAAGCTCAAACTGTAGGCAGTATGGTGCGCACCCCCAGCCACAATCCAGGCACTGCAACCTGTTTTCATATCGGGCAGCGGTTTCCATAACACCCGTGCGACAGGAAGTTTAGGGAGTTCTTCTTCTACAGCAACACCTTGTACTTTGTTCACGATCAAACGGAAACGCGTTCCCATATCGACCAAAGAAGCATTCAATGCATCACCACTTTGGCCATTAAAAACCAAGCGAGCAGGATCTGCCTTGCCGCCAATGCCTAGTGGATGCACTTCTATTCGTGGTTTTCCAATTGCCAATGCGGGGTCCACTTCCAACATGTGTGAGCCAAGTACCATGGGATTCTGCGGATCAAAATGATAGGTGTAGTCTTCCATAAATGCCGTCGTACCCGGTAATCCTGCTCCCATTACTTTGCAAGCACGCACCAAAGCCGGCGTCTTCCAATCCCCTTCACCGGCAAAACCATACCCCTCAGCCATTAAACGCTGTACCGCCAGGCCCGGAAGTTGTACCATGCCATGCAGATCCTCAAAAGTATCCGTAAAACCTTTAAAGTCTCCTTGTTCCAAAAACTTCCGTAGGCCAATTTCTATCTTAGCAGCTTCGATGAGGTTAGCACGATATTCACCGCCAGCTTTCACATTTTCGGCTAGCTCATAAGTTGCTTCGTACTCTGCTAATAATGCCGCGATTTCCGCTTCAGTGCTCGCATTAATCACCTCCACTAGATCCCCAATGGCATAGGTGTTTACAGCGAAACCAAATTGCGACTCTGCCTCCACTTTATCGCCATCTGTAACAGCCACATAACGCATATTGTCACCGAAGCGTGCAAATTTGGCTCCTTGCCAGTCATGCCAGCCTGCGGCTGCACGCGCCCAAACATTAATCCGTTCCAATACTTCCGCATCTTGCCAATGGCCAGTGACGACTTTACGCGCTATTTTTAAGCGGCTAACGATATGTCCAAATTCACGATCCCCATGCGCACTTTGGTTAAGGTTCATAAAATCCATATCGATACTATGCCACGGGATATCCTGGTTGTACTGCGTATGCAGATGCAACAATGGCTTTTGCAACGCTTTTAATCCTCGGATCCACATCTTTGCAGGTGAAAAGGTATGCATCCAAGTAATGACCCCAATACAATTTTTTTCACTATTGGCGGCTGCCAATGTTGCATAAATCTCGTCTGTATTTTTTACGATCGGTTTATATTTTACCGCTACCGGAATCACCGCTTGGGTATCTAAATAATGGGCTATTTCTTCAGCATGTAGGGCCACTTGTCGCAAGGTCTCTTCACCATAAAGGTCTTGGCTTCCCACGACAAACCAGACTTCAAGCTCTTTTAAATTGATATTCATGTAAATTGTAGTTTTTGCTATAGATTTTTTATTAAAATTATTGACCATAATAGGCATTGGCCCCATGCTTCCGCTCGTAATGCTTTTTGACCAGCGCAGACTTTAATCGAGGTGCATTCGGGTTGATCTGTTCTGTCAACCAAGCCATTTTCGCCACCTGTTCCAACACCGCACTGTTATAGACAGACTTTATTCCGGTTTTACCCCAAGCAAACGGCGCGTGGTTGCCAACCAGAATCATTTCCACTTCTTTATAGTCCAGCTTATTTTCGACAAAGTGATTGATAATTTGAAACCCCGTTTCATGTTCGTAGTTTCCGGCGATCATCTCATCGTGCATTGGTGGGGCACAAGGAATATCGACGGTCAAATGATCGGCATGTGTCGTTCCAAAAATGGGAATATCCCGCTGTGCCTGTGCCCATGCTGTCGCATAGGTGGAGTGTGTATGTGTTATACCGCCAATCTCTTTCCACTGTTTATACAATAGGGCATGGGTTTTCGTATCTGATGATGGCCGAAGATTACCCTCAACCACATGACCATCAAAATCTACAATCACCATATGTTCCGGTGTAAGCTCCTCATAAGGGACCCCACTGGGTTTAATGGCAAAAACTTCATGGTGACGGTCAACAACACTCACATTTCCAAATGTAAAAAGCACCAATCCCAGCTGGGGCAATTGCATATTGCAATGGTAGGCTTCTTCTTTAATTGAATTATACATGATTAAAATTTGAATGGTTAAACAGTAATGGCGAGCGATTCCTTTCCTTCGACAAAAGCACCCAGCGCTTTGTAATGTTCATAACGCTCGGCATAAATGGACACCCATTTTTCCTCAGGGATATAAGTCCGTTCAAAACCTTGCCCCATTGCCTTCATGGCATCCTCGACCCGGTTATATAAACCAGCTGCTGTTGCGGCAAACATGGCTGCGCCAATGGCACAAGTCTGTTCACTTTTATGAATACGAATAGGCATATTCATCACATTGGCCATCATTTGCATAATAAAAGGTGATTTTTTTGCAACTCCGCCTAAACCGATTAAGCCTTTTACAGGAATACCCTGCTCCACGAAACGGTCAACAATAGCCTTTGCACCGAAACAGGTCGCTTCGACAATCGCTCTGAAGATCCGCGGCGCATCTGTTCCGAGGTGTAAGCCTGTGATCGCCCCTTTCAAGGATTGATTCGCATCCGGAGTTCGGCGGCCATTGAGCCAATCTAAAGCTAATTCTGATGTTTCTGTTACGGGAAGTAATGCCGCCTGCTCACTTAGACTGACCAATAGTTTCTCTTCCAACGCTGCGATCAATTGTTCGCGCGTTCGTTCATCGATCTCTTCAACATCTTGTATCAAATTTTTCGTTGGCCATAGCAACACCTGTTTCAGCCAGGCGTAAGCATCTCCAAATGCCGACTGACCAGCTTCCATACCTATCATTCCTGGTATAATGGAACCGTCTACCTGACCACAGATTCCCCTGACCAACGTATGCTGTACCTCCTCTTTTGGAGCAACTAACATATCACAGGTTGATGTCCCCATCACCTTACTCAGATAATAGGGCTCAATTTGTCCTCCAACTGCACCCATGTGGCAGTCAAATGCACCTACACCAACAACAACTGATGTTGTAAGACCTAATCGTTGCGCCCATTCTTCCGAAAGCTGACCTGCAGATTGATCAGCAGTGTAGGTTTCTGAAAACAGGCGATCAACCAAACCATCCAACAATGGGTCAAGTGTTGAAAAGAAAGAATTTGGAGGTAGGCAGTCAAATTCTTCAGCCCAAAGTGATTTATGACCCGCTGAACAAACCCCACGCTTCATAGCAGATACCTGTGTTCCTCCAGTCAATAGAAAAGGAATATAATCACAATGCTCCACCCAGCTATAGGTGGCGGCACGGACCTTTTCATCAGCCCGAAATACATGGAGTAATTTGGCCCAGAACCATTCCGAAGAGTATACACCGCCTACATACTTCAGATAATCCACCGAACTATTTTGATTGTGCAGGTTAATTTCTTTGGCCTCTCTAACGGCTGTATGATCTTTCCATAAGACAAACATGGCATTGGGGTTGTCTTTAAACTCGTCCAACAGCGCCAATGGAACGCCGGCTGCGTTGACAGCAACTGGAGTAGATCCTGTTGTATCCACGGAAATTGCTTTTACAGCTTTGCCAATATTGTCGACTCCCGATTTGAGCAAGCAATCTTTAATTGTCGCTTCCAAGCCTTCGATATAATCCAACGGGTGTTGCCTAAACTGACTTAAAGCAGCATCACAATACGCCCCTCTTTTCCATCGCGGGTAGTAAAATACAGAAGAAGCTATCTCCTCGCCATTGTTAGCATCAACCAATACTGAACGGACCGAATCACTTCCATAGTCCACCCCAATGACATACGATTTATTCATTTTTGCTGAATTTGGTTTATAACTTATAATTGTCTCTAATGCCTTACTTTCCACTATCCCCCTTCCGAAGCTAGCCATGGAAAATAATTAGTGTCAAATAAACATTTATTTTTTTAAATATGAAAGAAAATTTTCATATTTAAAAAATAGAGCTAACTTCATAGCAGCAAATTATGGTTAACCCGAATTCCTGATATAGGGGTATAAATGCCTTTTAAAGGGATGTATCAGACAATTATTATACTTATTTTTAGCTATTTACTTTTTTACATAGTTTTGCTCGTGGAATAAATGGGGTGGTGTCAGATAAAAAGATAAAACGATAGACGATGGAATATTATAAAAAAGATTCAGGGATCCTTTTGGCAGTAGACTGCATCATATTTGGATTTAACGGCGAATCCCTTGAAGTACTTTTAATTAAACGTGATTTCGAACCAGAAAGAAATAAATGGAGTCTGATGGGTGGTTTCGTTCAATCCGACGAAAGTCCGGAAGAGGCCGCGAGCCGAGTACTCAAACAGCTAACAGGACTTGAAAATGTATACATGGAGCAATGTAGTGTATTCGGCGAACCTAATCGGGAACCTAGCGACCGGGTTGTCAGTATCTGTTATTTTGCATTGATTGACACACAGCAATATAAACATATCCTAAGCGACGATTACGAAGCCCAATGGTTTCCATTGCGGGAGCACCCAACACTGATCTTCGATCATGATCAAATGATCGCTTCGGCACAACACCGGCTACGCATGAAAGCGGCTTTGTATCCGATATTATTTGAACTGCTGCCCGAGAAATTCACGATTCCCCAAATTGCAGCACTTTATGAGGGTGTTTACAATATTGAGTTGGACAAGCGGAATTTCAGCCGAAAACTGCTTTCCTCAGACCTCATCATCAAACTGGAGGAAAAGGATAAGGAAAATTCAAAAAAAGGAGCCTACTATTTCAAACTAAACACGGCGATCTATAAGGAAAAGATCATGTCCTTTTTACGGTATTTGCCAAGTTGGTCGATCGAATCATAATAAAGTGACGGAAAATCAGGTATGTATTGGAATATATTTCACTTAACATTTTCGTTTTTTCAATAATTCCTTATATTTATCACAGGTATATCCTGGTTTTGCAATTTGGATAGGCTGGATTAACGCATTTTATAAAATAAACAACATGAGCAAATTGAGATTAGCATTTATATTCTTTACAATTTTATTTATTTCATCACATACATTACTGGAGGCACAAACTCCTACTGCGGCTCCCGCCACTACAGCAGCACAACAGGATAATGCTTTCAAGTACAGTCCGGATGGATTAAAAAAAGGAAGTTTGGCAAATCAATTTGACCACCTGAATTATATTTCGAAAAACAACTATGATTTCAAGATGGTGCGAAAAACCAATCTGGATATTGTGAAACGAAATGTCATAGATACCGTAGCAAAACTCCACAAGGAAATCAGCTCTTTAAAATCATCTTCAAGCAACTATACATCCAATACCAAAACTTTGCAAGATTCTATTCAGGTTTTAAAAGATCAGCTGGCGCAGGAGAAGGAAAAAACAGAAAGTTTTTCTTTCTTGGGCATCAATACCTCTAAAACTTTTTACAATACAGTTGTTTGGACGATCATTGCGGTATTGGCCGTAGCAGCATTTATCTTTTTATTTTCTTATCGGAAAGCGAAAGTGGACACGGTGGAATTCCAAAAGACAGCGGAGCAATCGCAAGAAGAATTCGCTACGTTCCGTAAAAAATCCATGGAAAAGGAACAGCTGCTCAAGCGCCAGTTGCAGGACGAACTAAATAAAAAAATATAGTCCTGCTTCTCATAAAATAGCATATTTATTTTGATCGACCTGTAACGACTCCTTGAGGTACTCCGTTACAGGTCGATTTTATTTCATCAGGTACCATTCCTCAAAACAAACAAAAGATTCAACGAAGTAATGCAGTAAACTTCAAAAATACCTAGCCGAATAAAAGAGAAAAACTATATTTGCAGGTATAGAAATCGAAACATACAGAATTACAATAGATAACATTTTGACCTACATTAATAAAATTGTAATTTAATTGCAAATTCTATTTGTTTTTAAAAACGAATAACCTTATTTTTGCTGACCAAAAAAGAGGCCTTTTATGTCTCTTATATAAAATTGATTAATAAATATTTAGTCCCTATAATATGCCCAAGATTGGTAAAATAGCGCAGATTATCGGCCCAGTTGTTGACGTCAACTTCGCCGACAGTGAAAATCTACCTAAAATTTACGATGCATTGTACATTCAAAAAGAAAATGGACAACGTGTTGTATTAGAAGTTCAACAACACTTAGGTCAGGATCGTGTACGTACAATTGCCATGGACGCAACTGAAGGTTTAGTTCGCGGAATGGAAGTTGTCGATACTGGTGCTCCTATCAAAATGCCTGTTGGTGAAGAAATCAAAGGTCGTGTATTCAATGTAGTTGGTGATGCCATAGACGGGATCCAAAATTTGAATAAAGAGAATGGTCGTCCTATCCACAACGTACCTCCTAAATTCGAAGATTTGTCAACTGAATCCGAAGTACTTTTTACTGGTATCAAAGTTATTGACCTTTTAGAGCCATATGCTAAAGGTGGTAAAATTGGTTTATTCGGTGGTGCCGGTGTAGGTAAAACTGTATTAATCCAAGAATTAATCAACAATATCGCAAAAGGTCACGGTGGTCTTTCTGTATTCGCCGGTGTAGGTGAACGTACACGTGAGGGTAATGACTTATTGCGCGAGATGTTGGAGTCTGGTATCATCAAATATGGTGAGCACTTTATGGAAGGCATGGAAAAAGGCGAATGGCCTTTGGAAACTGTTGACCACGAACTGATGAAAGATTCAAAATGTACTTTCGTATTCGGTCAAATGAACGAGCCTCCTGGGGCACGTGCACGTGTTGCTTTATCAGGTTTGACAGTAGCGGAATACTTCCGTGACGGTGATGGCGAAGGTCAAGGCCGTGACGTATTATTCTTCATTGATAACATCTTCCGTTTTACACAAGCAGGTTCTGAAGTATCTGCCCTATTGGGTCGTATGCCTTCAGCCGTAGGTTACCAACCAACATTGGCAACTGAGATGGGTTTAATGCAAGAGCGCATCACTTCAACTAAAAACGGTTCAATCACTTCGGTTCAAGCCGTATATGTACCTGCCGATGACTTAACTGACCCTGCTCCAGCGACAACTTTCGCTCACTTGGATGCAACGACAGTATTGTCTCGTAAAATTGCTGAGTTAGGTATCTACCCTGCTGTGGATCCTTTGGATTCTACATCACGTATCCTTTCTCCTGCCGTTTTAGGTAACGAACACTATAATACTGCACAACGTGTAAAAGAAATTCTTCAACGTTATAAAGAATTACAAGATATCATCGCCATTTTAGGTATGGACGAATTATCGGAAGAAGATAAATTAACAGTACACCGCGCACGTCGTGTACAACGTTTCTTATCTCAACCTTTCCACGTTGCAGAACAATTTACAGGTTTAAAAGGTGTATTGGTAGACATCAAAGATACCATCAAAGGTTTCAATATGATCATTGACGGTGAAGTAGATGAGTACCCTGAAGCTGCCTTCAACTTAGTCGGTAACATTGATGATGCTATCGAAAAAGGTAAAAAATTATTAGCAGAAGCAGTTTAATCTAGATTATATCTAAGAATAATGAAGTTAACAATTATCACTCCAGACAAATTAGCATTCGAAGGCGAAGTAACATCCGTTACTGTACCGGGCACTGCGGGTTCTTTTCAAATTTTGAAAGACCATGCTGCCATCGTTTCTACTTTGGAAGATGGAAAAGTAATTATTCAACAAGGTAAAGGTGAACAGGAAGTGTTCATTAAAGGTGGTGTTGTGGAAGCAAAAAACAATGTCATTACCGTGCTTGCTGAAGGAATTATCGGAGATTAAATCAAATCGATTTTATAAAATCTAAAAAGCTTCCGATAGAAATATCGGAAGCTTTTTTTTTAAAGTTTTTTTGACATTTTCTTCATTTTAGGAAGAAAATCAACCATTGTAACAAAAAATAATTTTTCAACCGTGTAGACCAATTTTAAATATGGTATGCGACTAACAAAATATAAAACCGAATAAAAGGCATTATTAAAAAATAAAATTTCATAAAAACACACCTAATGAAATTTTATTCTAAATACAAAATTAGCACTTTACCTATTGCCAATTATTGTAATTCCTGCTACCTTGAGGAAATGAAAATCGAAAGTTTTTATAGAAGCTCGAGATAGCATGATTTACCACCAATATTACAACAAAGGGAACTACTATCATCAGGTAAATTTTGGGTTATGAAATATTACGATAAAAACACATTGATCTATTTAGATGGAGCTTTTGTAAAAGCTTCCGAGGCTGCATTGGATCCCTTTGCACAGTCATTGCATTATGGGTATGCGGTGTTCGATGGTTTACGTGCGTATAACACCCACAATGGACCACGTATCTTTAAAGCTGACAAGCATTTCGATCGCTTAAAGAGATCATGTGGAGCCGTTAATATCCCCTATCGCTGGAGCAACCGAGAGCTGATCGACATCTGTTATGAGCTCTTGGCCAACAACAACCTAAGAGAAGCTTATATACGTCCTTTGGTATTGACTGGTTCAAATATGCATCTCACCTCATCAACCGAAGCAACCCTCATGATGGCAGCATGGGAATGGGGTCCATATCTTGGTCAAAACCTATTAAAGGTATGTATCTCTGATATCAAAAGACCCAATCCAAAATCCTTTAAAATTGACTCGAAGATCTCTGGGCAGTATGTTAACTCCATTCTTGCGACAACAGAAGCCATCAGGAAAGGCTACGACGAAGCTTTAATGCTCGACCACGAAGGCTACGTTGCCCAAGCATCCAGTGAAAATATTTTCATCGAAAAGGATTTCAAAATCTATACGCCGCCAGCGAAGAATATCTTTCCGGGCATTACACGCCAGACGGTAAAAAACATTTGTAAAAAATTAAACTTCGAAGTCATTGAAAAGCAATTGACGGTAGAGGATATTTACACTGCTGACAGCGCTTTCTTATGTGGAACTGCGGCAGAAATTATCGGAATCAAACAAGTCGATGATGTCATCTACAAAGAAGCCTGGGAACACAGCATAGGTGCATCAATCCAAAGAAGATATAAAAATTTAGTATTAGAGAACGAAAATTATGAAGTCATCATCTAACGGCGAAAACACAATGAACAAATACAGCCGTACATTTACACAAGACGAAACGCAACCTGCTGCAAAAGCAATGCTTTATGGTATCGGTCTTACAGATGCCGACATGGACAAAGCACAGGTCGGTATTGCCAGCATGGGATATGATGGTAATACGTGTAATATGCACTTAAATGATTTGGCACAAATCGTCAAGAAGGGCGTTTGGAACAATGAGTTAGTGGGTTTGACCTTTGGAACTATTGGCGTCAGTGACGGTATGAGCAATGGTACCGATGGAATGCGTTATTCGTTGGTAAGCCGTGATGTGATCGCTGATAGTATCGAAACGATCTGTGGCGGACAATATTATGATGGCTTGATCTCTATTCCTGGCTGTGACAAAAACATGCCTGGTGCTATTATGGCCATGGCCCGTTTGGACCGTCCTTCTCTAATGGTATATGGCGGTACCATCGCTCCAGGACACTATAAAGGTGAAGAATTAAACATTGTGTCTGCATTTGAAGCATTGGGACAACGCATCTGCGGAAATCTTTCCGATGAAGACTATGAAGGCATTATCAAACATACCTGCCCTGGTGCTGGTGCTTGTGGCGGAATGTATACCGCAAATACCATGGCTTCGGCAATTGAAGCCTTGGGAATGAGTTTACCCTACTCATCTTCCAATCCGGCGATCTCGGAAGAAAAGAAAAATGAATGTTTAGAAGCAGGTCGACATATCCGCACGCTGCTTGAGAAAGATATTAAACCCTCTGATATCATGACACGTAAAGCATTTGAGAACGCGCTACGTACCATTGTTATCTTGGGTGGGAGTACCAATGCTGTACTTCACTTTATTGCAATAGGCAAAGCCGTAGGCGTAGACATCACGCAAGACGACTTCCAACGCATGAGTGATGAAACCCCTGTATTAGCTGACTTTAAACCGTCGGGTAAATACTTGATGCAAGATCTTCAGCAATTTGGCGGAACACCTGCTGTCATGAAATATCTTTTAAATGAAGGTTTATTGCATGGTGACTGTATCACGGTAACAGGAAAAACGGTCGCTGAGAACTTGGCGGATGTTAAATCAATCATGGAATATGATCAACCGATTATCAAACCCTTGAGCGATCCAATCAAAGCTACAGGACACTTACAAATTCTTTACGGGAACTTAGCAGAGAAAGGTTCTGTTGCTAAGATCTCCGGCAAAGAAGGTGAAAAATTCACTGGTCCTGCACGCGTATTCGATGGAGAGCATGATTTAGTAGCGGGCATCGCATCTGGTAGAATCAAACCAGGAGATGTAGTGGTGATCAAAAATGAAGGTCCTGTTGGAGCGCCAGGCATGCCTGAAATGCTTAAACCAACCTCCTTGATTATTGGTGCTGGCCTTGGTAAATCTGTTGCTTTAATCACCGATGGCCGTTTCTCGGGTGGTACACATGGTTTTGTCGTCGGACATATCACACCAGAATCTTACAAAGGCGGATTGATCGGTCTTGTAAATGATGATGACATTATCGAGATCGATGCGGTAAATAACAGCATCAATGTGCTGCTTTCCGATGAAGAGATTGCGCAACGCCGTGCCGCTTGGGTACAACCAGCGTTAAAAGTTAGCAAAGGAGTTTTATACAAATACGCTAAAACTGTTGCCGATGCATCAGAAGGCTGTGTAACGGATCAGTAGAAAATAAAAAACAGAGACATTAAGCAAATACAGACCTAAACAATCGACGCTTAATGTCTCAGATCTAATATCTAAATACTAAAAGACTGAATAATCAACAATAAAAAAATCAACGTAATGAGTACACTGGAAATAACAGAAAATAAGGCCGCTACAGAGCAGCAAACTCCGACACAAATTTCGGGATCGAAAGCTGTATTGGAGGCCTTATTGAGCGAAGGAGTTGATACCGTATTTGGTTATCCTGGAGGCGCAATTATGCCGATCTATGATGCCCTTTATGATTATACGGATCGTCTGAAGCATATTTTAGTGCGCCATGAACAAGGTGGAATCCACGCGGCGCAAGGTTATGCAAGAACTTCAGGTCGTACAGGCGTCGTCTTTGCGACAAGTGGCCCTGGAGCAACAAACCTAGTTACTGGACTGGCTGATGCCATGATCGATAGTAACCCTATCGTCTGTGTCACAGGCCAGGTCTTTGCTTCACTTTTGGGAACGGATGCTTTTCAGGAAACAGATGTCATCAATATCACGGCACCTGTCACCAAATGGAACTACCAAGTCACCGACGCAACTGAAATTCCAGCCGCACTCGCAAAAGCATTTTATATTGCCAGCACAGGTCGTCCAGGACCGGTATTGATCGATATTACCAAAAATGCACAGCTACAATTGTTCGATTACTTCGGTTACGAAAAATGCAGCCATGTACGCAGTTACAGACCTGCACCACAAGTTCGTAAAGAATATGTTGAGCAAGCTGCAGCGTTAATCAACGATGCAAAAAAACCATTTGTTCTTTTTGGACAAGGCATCATTCTTGGAAAAGCAGAGGAAGAATTCAAAGCTTTTATCGAGAAAACTGGCATTCCTTCGGCATCGACTGTCATGGGCTTAAGTGCACTTCCAACGGATCATAAACTTCACGTCGGGATGCTAGGTATGCATGGCAACTATGCGCCAAATGTCATGACCAATGAATGTGATGTTTTAATAGCCATCGGCATGCGTTTCGATGACCGTGTGACAGGTCGTTTGGACAAATATGCCAAACAGGCAAAAGTAATCCATTTGGATATAGATCCCGCAGAGATTGACAAAAACGTACAAACAACCGTACCTGTATGGGGCGATTGTAAGGAATCACTTCCCATGCTGACGAAATTGGTAAATGCCGCAGATCACTCCGCTTGGTTGGAACAATTCCGTGAACTTGAAAAAGAAGAAATCAAGGAAGTCATCCAAAACGAACTTCACCCACAAACCGATATTATGACCATGGGTGAGGTCATCCATGTGTTGAATGAATTGACAGGCGGTGATGCGATCATTACAACGGACGTCGGTCAACATCAAATGGTCACTTGTCGCTATGCTAAGTTCAACAACAGCAAATCGAATGTAACCTCCGGGGGTTTAGGAACGATGGGTTTTGGTCTTCCGGCAGCAATCGGTGCCTGGTATGGCGCGCCAGAGAAAACTGTCGTAGCAATCATCGGTGATGGTGGTATACAAATGACGATCCAGGAGCTGGGAACAATTATGCAATTTGGTGCAAAAGTCAAAATCATGATCCTCAACAATGAGTTCTTGGGCATGGTACGCCAGTGGCAGCAATTGTTTCATGACAAACGTTATTCGTTCGTGAATATCACGAGTCCTGACTTTGTTGCTGTTGCGAAAGGCTATTACATCGACGGTCAGAAGATTTCGGAACGTAAAGACTTACGTAATGCACTGAAAACCATGATTGATCACGACGGAGCATATCTATTGGAAGTGATGGTAGGTAAGGAAAACAATGTATTTCCAATGGTTGCACAAGGAACATCGGTATCTGAGATACGTTTAAAGTAGAATTTGACATGGAAAAACAAGAATATACCATCACCCTATATACAGAGAATTCAATCGGTCTTATCGGTCGAATCTCAACCATTTTTTCAAGAAGAAAAATCAATATTGAAAGCTTGAATACTTCCCCTTCTGAAGTAGAAGGGATACATCGTTTTACCATCGTCATCACGGAGGCTGAAGATGTTCTGCGTAAGCTTTGTCGTCAACTGGAAAAACAGATTGATATCCTCAAGGCCTATTACAATACCAATGATGAAGTGATCTGGCAAGAACAGGCGCTCTATAAAGTGCCTGCGGATGTTGTGAATGAAAAGGTATACGTAGAACGTTTATTGCGTCAATATGGTGCCAATGTTGTTGTGATCCGCAACGACTATATCGTCTTTGAAACTGCAGGTCACCGTGAGGAGATCGATAAGTTGACAGAAGAATTGACCAAATATGGTTTGATCGAATTTGTCCGTGGCGCACGTATCGCCATCATTAAAGATAGCGCAGGTTTCCACTCCAAATTGGTTCAGTTTGAAGCCAAGGAACCATCGATAGAAATTGTAGAGAACGAGTATCTCGACAAAAGAGATGATGTATTTACAATGTAAGCTTTAAAAGTATTATGCAAGAGACATTTAAATTTATCTTAAAGTCACGTCAAAAATTCATTGAATTACTTGACGGTCTTTCCATTGAACAGCTTAACAAAATTCCCACGGGATTTAACAACAATATCATCTGGAATTTTGCCCACATTGTCGTCAGTACACAGACCTTAGTCTATGTCCGTACAGGTATTAAAGCCGACACGACCTGGGTAAAATATAATGAAGACTATAAAAAAGACACCAAGCCAACCCGCTTTGTTGAACAAGCAGAGGTTGATGAATTGAAAGAAATTGCAATCCGCAGTATTGAGCAAATTGCTGCTGACTATGAACACGGTGTTTTCGGAGAAATCACCTCCTTCTCAACAGCAACCTATGGCTATCCAATGGATACCATCGAAGAAGTTATTGCCCTGACATCAGGTCACGATAACGTTCATTTCGGTTACGCCATGGCGCAACGCAGATTAGTACAATAATTAAAATAAATAATCAACAACCCATAACAGAAAGAAAGTAAAACAATGGCAAATTATTTCAACACCTTACCGCTTAGAGAGCAGTTAGAACAATTAAGTCACGCTGAATTCATGGACAACACTGAATTCACAGATGGTGTAAATGCTTTAAAAGGTAAAAAAATCGTAATCGTAGGATGTGGTGCGCAAGGCTTGAACCAAGGTTTAAACCTAAGAGATAGCGGACTGGACGTTTCTTATGCTTTGCGTAAAGAAGCTATTGAACAAAAAAGAGATTCTTGGAAAAACGCTACGGACAACAACTTTAACGTAGGCACTTACGAGGATTTGATCCCATCTGCGGATTTAGTTATCAACTTGACTCCAGATAAACAACATACGTCAGTAATCAACGCTGTCATGCCGTTGATGAAAGAAGGCGCTACATTATCGTATTCACACGGTTTCAACATCGTTGAAGAAGGTATGCAAATCCGTAAAGATATTACTGTCATCATGGTTGCTCCAAAATGTCCAGGTTCTGAGGTTCGTGCAGAGTACCTTCGTGGTTTTGGTGTTCCTACCTTAATCGCTGTTCACCCAGAGAATGATCCGCAAGGAAAAGGCTGGGCTGAAGCAAAAGCATACTGCGTAGGAACAGGTGGACATAAAGCCGGTGTATTGAAATCTTCATTCGTAGCCGAGGTAAAATCAGATTTAATGGGTGAGCAAACGATTCTTTGTGGATTGTTGCAAACAGGTTCGATCTTATCTTTCGACAAAATGATCGAGAAAGGTATCGAAGCTGGTTACGCATCAAAATTGGTACAGTACGGTGTAGAAGTAATCACGGAAGCCTTGAAACATGGTGGTGTGAGCGGAATGATGGACCGTTTGAGCAATCCAGCAAAAGTAAAAGCCTTTGAGATCTCTGAAGAATTGAAGGATATTATGCGTCCTTTATTCCAAAAACACCAAGATGATATCATGTCAGGTCACTTTAGCAAGACCATGATGGAAGACTGGGCAAATGGTGATGCGAATTTATTGAAATGGAGAGCTGAAACAGGTGAAACTGCGTTCGAAAAAACACCTGCTGGTGATGTTAAAATCAACGAACAAGAATACTTCGACAACTATACACTGATGGTTGCTTTCATCCGTGCAGGTGTTGAATTGGCATTTGAAACAATGGTTGAAGCAGGTATCAAACCAGAATCAGCATATTATGAATCATTGCACGAAACACCATTGATCGCTAACACAATCGCTCGCAAGAAATTGTTCGAAATGAACCGTGTTATCTCTGATACAGCAGAATACGGTTGTTACCTATTCGACCAAGCTTGTAAACCTTTGTTGGCCGACTTCATGAAAACTGTTGATACTGATCTCGTAGGTAAAAACTTCAATGAAGGTAGAGATGCTGCAGTTGATAACGCACAATTAGTTGTCATCAATGAAATTCTACGCGATCACCCTGTAGAAATCGTCGGTCGCAAATTGCGCAAAGCGATGACTGCAATGAAAGCAATCAAAACTGTTTAAAAGTCCATACGAAATTATACATGCTCCAAAAATCATGAATATTTCGTAATTTAGTATATCGAAATCAAGGTGATATTGAGACATTTGCAATATCACCTTGGTTCATATAAAAATAACATAAGAGAGATTAAAAAATGTCAAAAACATTAGTAGAAAAGATTTGGGATGCGCACGTCGTCAAGCGTGAAGAAGGGTTTCCGGATATTATATATATCGACACCCACTTGATTCATGAAGTTACTTCACCTCAAGCTTTCGATGGCTTGCGTAAAAGAGGAATCCCAGTTTTTCGTCCAAAGCAAACGGTAGCTACTGCCGACCACAACGTACCGACACTCAATCAACATTTACCGATCAAAGAAGAGCTATCCCGTTATCAAGTTGATATGCTCACCAAAAATTGTGCTGAATTTGGTATTGAATTATATGGTTTAGGTCATCCATACCAAGGGATTGTACACGTTATTGGTCCGGAGCTGGGTATCACCCTACCAGGTAAAACGATGGTCTGTGGCGATAGTCATACCTCAACACATGGTGCTTTTGGAGCTATTGCTTTTGGTATTGGAACCTCTCAGGTTGAACAGGTCTTCGCAACACAATGTTTGTTGCAGTCGAAGCCAAAAACAATGAAAATTGAAGTCAACGGTACCCTTCAAAAAGGTGTTGGAGCAAAAGATATCATCCTATATATCATCTCTAAAATCTCTGCTGCGGGCGGTACAGGTTACTTTATTGAATATGCTGGTTCAGCAATCCGTTCTTTAAGCATGGAAGCACGTATGACCATTTGTAATATGAGTATAGAAATGGGTGCACGTGGAGGCTTAATTGCTCCAGATCAGATCACTTTCGACTACGTAGAAGGCCGTGAATTCGCACCGAAAGGTGAGGAATGGGATCAAGCCCTAGCATACTGGAAAACATTATATTCTGACGAAGATGCCATCTTTGATAAAGTGTTGACTTTTGATGCTGCAGATATTGCACCAATGATTACTTATGGCACCAACCCAGGCATGGGTATGGGTATCGCGGAACATATTCCAGCAACTAACGCACAACCAGAATCAGAACGGCCATCGTACCAAAAAGCATTGGATTACATGGGTTTTAAAGATGATTCAACAGTCTTAGGCAACCGTGTTGATTATGTGTTTATCGGAAGTTGTACCAATTCCCGTATTGAAGATTTACGTGAAGTAGCTTCATTCGTTAAAGGCAAGCAAAAAGCACAAGACGTTGAAGTATGGATTGTACCGGGCTCAAAACAAGTAGAAAAACAAGCGAAAGAAGAAGGCTTGGATAAAATATTTGAAGCGGCAGGATTCCAGCTACGTGAACCAGGATGTTCGGCATGTTTAGGGATGAACGAAGATAAAATCCCTGCTGGTAAATATTGTGTTTCGACTTCAAATAGAAATTTCGAAGGCCGTCAGGGACCGAATGCCCGCACCATGCTGGTATCTCCTTTGACAGCAGCAGCTGCGGCAGTAACAGGTAAAGTAACAGATGTAAGAGAGTTGATCTAAGCAGAAAAAAATGAAAAAATTTGAAACTTTAACGTCACAGGTAGTCCCACTACCTATCGAAAATATTGATACTGATCAAATTATTCCCGCACGCTTTCTAAAAGCGACCACGCGTGAAGGTTTTGGTGATAATTTATTCCGCGACTGGCGTTTTGACACAGACAATCAGCCTAAAACTGATTTTGTGTTGAACAACCCGACCTATACGGGAAAAATATTGGTTGCCGGTAAAAACTTTGGTTGTGGTTCAAGCCGCGAGCATGCCGCTTGGGCTATTCAAGACTATGGTTTTGATGTGGTCATCAGCTCATTCTTTGCCGATATATTCAAAGGAAATGCCCTTAACAACGGTGTATTACCGATTCAGGTACCTGAAGAGTTTTTGGCGAAAATTTTCGAATTGGTGCACCAAAATCCGTCAACGGCGATTATTGTTGATCTTGAAAAACAGACAGTCATGTTGACAGAGACAGGTGATCAATTTGAGTTTGAAATCAATCCATACAAAAAATCATGTTTGATCAATGGCTATGATGACATTGATTTTATCCTTAACCAAAAAGATTCAATCGAAGCATTTGAAGCAAACAGACAATGGTAGATCCTGTCGTCCATATTGCCAATTTAACCATTCAGTACGGTAAAGATACCGTACTGCAAGACTTAAATTGGCAAATTTTTCCTGGCGAGCAATGGATCTTAGGCGGTCCGAGCGGTACAGGAAAAACCACGCTGGCAAAAGCGATTGCCGGGCAATTGAAGTATGAAGGCCAGATTACATTCCATCTTGACCCAACGAGCCTATTGCCGGCAAAAATTCATTACGTTTCCAATTGGTTTCAGTTTACCAATCTTGAAGGCGATCGCAATTTCTATTACCAACAGCGCTACAATAAATTTGCAAAAAACGATACATTAACGGTTTTTGCCGAGTTGAAACATTTTGCAAAAGAAGAACAGCTTTCTTTTGAAAACGTACGTTCTTACCTGAACATTTTTGGATTCGAGAATTTCAAAGATCAGCAGTTGATTGAACTTTCGAGTGGCGAACACAAAAGACTGCAATTGATCAAGGCCTTGTGGCTTCAACCTCAGGTGCTCATTATCGACCAGCCTTATACAGGACTGGATGCACAGTCCAGAAAAGATCTCAATCAGATTTTCGATCAGCTTGCGGATAAAGGGGTCACCTTGTTGTTGATCAGTAATGATGACGAACAACCGGATTGTATCAATCGTTTTGCGGAAATTCAGGAAGGTAAAATCAGGATTCGCCAACGGAGTGAAGAGCTATCCAAAGGCTTGCCCCGAATAAGAAAGGCGCTGCCTTATTTTCTACAACAGGCACCTCAGGTATCTGCCCAGGTCATGGTAAAAATGAACAAAATCAATATTTCATACGGCGAAAAACAAGTCTTAAAGAATATTGACTGGGAAGTAAAAGCCGGTGAAAAATGGTTGCTACAAGGGCATAATGGTTCAGGAAAATCAACTTTGCTTAGTCTCATCAACGGCGATCATCCACAGGCTTACGCCAATGACATCCATCTTTTTGGCAAAAAAAGAGGATCTGGAGAAAGTATTTGGGATATCAAAGAACATTTGGGTATTATATCTCCGGAATTACATTGGTACTATGATATGAATGCCAACGTTGGGCAGACGATTGCTTCTGGATTTTTTGACTCCATGAGCCTATACCAACGCTTAGGATTTGAACAACAGCAAAAGCTCGAGCAAATTCTCTATTTTTTTGACCTCAAAGAGGTTAAACACAAAACATTGGGATCATTGCCTTTAGGTCAACAACGTTTGGTCCTATTGGCCCGCACGATCGTGAAACATCCAGAATTGCTGATTTTGGACGAACCTTGTCAGGGCTTAGATAAAGAGCAGACCCAGTATTTCAACGACGTCATCGATGACCTCAGTAAAAGTGGCCAGACGCTCATTTATGTAGGTCACTTCCAAACCCAGCTACCAACGTGCATTGACAATAAAATCGTGTTGGAAAAGGGAGAAGTAAAGGCTATATCCGAAGTTATCCACAAAAAAGAAACTTTATCAACATAAAAATTGTGGAAAACTTCAATTAATTCGAAAATAAGAACAAAAAATAAAAAGAGAATCAAGATATCGGAAAACACTGGAAATCAAAAGTCAAAAATAAAGATAACTCAATAGGTTTTAGGCCTATTTTCCAAAGTTTCATTAGACCTATCTCTGATAGCTCAATATTAAAAATACAATGAAGAAAAATATTTTAATCATACCTGGAGATGGCATCGGCCAAGAAGTAACAACTTGGGGTAAAAAAGTTTTAGAAAAAATAGGTGAAAATTATGGTCATGAGTTCAGCTTTGATGAAGCTATCATGGGCCATACTGCAATTGAAGCGACAGGCAACCCGCTTCCTGATGAGACATTATCTAAAGCAAAAGCTTCTGATGCGATCCTTTTCGGCGCCATTGGCCATATTAAGTATGATAATGATCCTTCTGCTAAGGTAAGACCTGAACAAGGCTTGTTGAAAATCCGTAAAGAACTAGGTCTTTACGCAAATCTTCGTCCAATCCTTTTATTCGATGAGTTATTGGATGCTTCGAGTTTAAAGCCCGAAATTCTTCAAGGTACAGATATTCTTTTCTTCCGTGAACTGACAGGTGATGTCTATTTTGGTGAGAAAAATCGCAATGAGGATAATACCTTTGCTTCAGACTTGATGAATTATCACCGTTACGAGGTTGAGCGTATCGCACGTAAAGCTTATGATGCAGCACGCACGCGTAACAAAAGACTATGCTCTGTTGATAAAGCCAATGTATTGGAAACATCCCGCCTGTGGAGAGAAGTTGTCCAGGATATCGCAAAAGAATATCCGGATGTTGAAACCGAGCACATGTTTATCGATAATGCGGCCATGCAATTGGTGAAAAATCCAAAGAAATTCGATGTGGTATTGACAGCCAATCTTTTTGGTGATATCCTGACAGACGAAGCGTCACAGATCGCAGGCTCGATGGGTATGTTGGCTTCTGCTTCCGTAGGTGATGGCACAGGCTTCTTCGAACCTATCCACGGCTCTGCACACGATATCGCTGGTCAAAATAAAGCAAATCCATTGGCTTCAATTTTATCTGCTGCCTTGATGCTTGATATTAGCTTTGGTCTACAGGAGGAAGCTAAAGCGGTTACCAATGCTGTTGCAGAAACATTAAAAGCTGGTTGGAGAACCGGTGATATTGCCAACAGCAGCACAGAAGCTTCAAAAATCTTAGGTACTCAGGAAATGGGTGAAAAAGTATTGGAGTTTATTAAATAGTATACCCTTTTTAATTTGTAAATCTTTTGAATTAAGAAATTATGTTACACGATCCTAATCATCTTTACATTTTCGACACCACTTTACGTGATGGCGAACAGGTACCAGGCTGCCAATTAACTACTCCAGAGAAAATTGAGATTGCTAAAGACCTGGAAAAACTAGGGGTGGATATTATCGAAGCCGGTTTCCCAGTGTCTAGCCCTGGTGATTTTCAATCGGTCGTCGAATTATCTAAAGCGGTAAACGATGTCATTATATGTGCATTGACCCGTGCCAATCAAAACGATATTGACGTAGCTGCCGAGGCATTAAAATATGCCAAACGCCCACGTATCCATACGGGTATTGGTTCTTCGGACATGCATATCAAATATAAATTCAACAGCACAAGAGAAGAAATTTTAGAACGTGCCGTCGCGGCTGTAAAACATGCCAAATCCTATGTGGAAGATGTCGAGTTTTATGCAGAAGATGCGGGTCGCGCAGACTTGGCATTTCTAGCTAAAATGGTTGAATCGGTGATTGCTGCCGGTGCTACGGTAGTCAATATCCCCGATACAAACGGTTATTGTCTGCCAGACCAATATGGCTCAAAAATCAATTACCTCAAGGAGAATGTACGCAATATCGATCAGGCCATTATTTCGGCACATTGTCACAATGACTTGGGACTTGCAACAGCAAATTCTATCGCTGCGATTCAAAATGGAGCCCGTCAGGTGGAATGTACCATCAACGGTATCGGTGAGCGTGCCGGAAACACGTCACTTGAAGAAGTAGCCATGATCCTTAAAGTGCACAACCAGTCGTTTGGAAGCTTGACATCAAACATCGATAGCCGCATGTTTACGTACTTATCGCGCAAGGTAAGTGAAATGATGAACATGCCTGTACAACCGAATAAAGCGATCGTTGGTCGCAACGCCTTCGCACACAGCTCGGGGATTCACCAAGATGGTTTCCTAAAACACCGTGAGAACTATGAGATCATCAGACCAGAAGATGTTGGTTTGGTTGAAGCTGATATTATCTTAACTGCACGTTCAGGAAGACATGCCCTTAAGCACCATTTGGAGCGTTTAGGCTTCCATCTTGAAAAAGATGATTTAGCTGATTGCTATCAACGTTTCTTGGTTTTGGCCGACGAAAAGAAAAATATTTGTGATGATGACCTAAAAAGCCTCATCCAAGAAAAAATATAAAAAAAGGAAGGCTGCAGATGCAGCCTTTTTTTATCATAAATACATTTTTTTAAAAGGATCCAAATGATACGTTGCTAATTATTATTTTATCATACGTACAAACGATCTTCCATTTAAAATCAACTAAATTTAAATACTGTATAGGTAGAATCTCTCATATAACAGCGAATATCTGCGTTTTATTTGCTACCTTAACTAGGCAATCATCTAACAATGAATCTATCAACCTTAAACATCAATTCAGAAGCTACACTTGACCGCATCAAGTCTGTGGTCAACAGAACACCGCTTCAATATAATCGGCATCTATCCGAAAAATATGGCGCTGAAGTCTATCTCAAACGGGAAGATTTACAAGTCGTACGTTCCTATAAATTACGCGGTGCCTACAATAAAATTATTTCCTTAACAGCGGAAGAGCGACAACGTGGCGTTGTATGTGCCAGCGCAGGCAACCACGCTCAGGGCGTTGCTTTCTCCTGCAATAAACTCGACATCAAAGGCGTGATATTTATGCCGGGGCCGACACCACGCCAAAAGATTTCACAAACGGAAATGTGGGGTAACGGCAATGTAGAAATTATCTTGACCGGAGACACTTTTGATGACTGCCAAAAAGCAGCGCTGGCTTATACAGCAGAGCATGGCATGACTTTCATTCCGCCATTTGATGATCTCAAAGTTGTGGAAGGACAGGGTACTGTAGCCGTTGAAGCTTTACAAGATCTTCCCGATATGGACGCCATATTTATCCCAATTGGTGGCGGTGGACTTGCCGCGGGAGCGAGCTATTACCTAAAAAGTAAAAACAACGCAATCAAATGCTATGGTGTTGAACCCGAAGGAGCCCCCTCCATGCAAGCGGCCTTGACTCACGGCGCACCGATCGAGCTCGAGCATATCAACAAATTTGTTGATGGGGCAGCTGTTAAAAAAATCGGTGCAACGACATTTGAAATTGCCAAACAATTGTTGGATGATACACGCTCTATTCCCGAAGGAAAGATCTGTACCTGTATCCTAGAGCTGTACAATAAGGATGCAATTGTCGTTGAGCCTGCAGGCGCTCTATCCGTGGCCGCTCTTGAATTTCACAAAGATGAAATTAAAGGTAAGAAAGTCGTCTGCATCATATCCGGTGGAAACAACGATATCGACCGCATGAGTGAAATCAAAGAATTGTCTCTACTTTACGAAGGGTACAAGCATTATTTTATCGTTCGTTTCCCACAACGTCCAGGCGCCTTAAAACTCTTCGTTTCCGAAGTATTGGGGCCTAAGGATGATATTACCCGTTTTGAGTTTATCAAAAAAACAGAACGCGAAAGAGGTCCAGCGCTAGTCGGCATTGAGCTCAACAAGCCTGAGGATTACGAAACACTGATTGAACGCATGAAAGAATATAAGTTTGATGTCATTGAAATCAATAAAGACCAGACACTATTTGAATATCTTGTATAAATAATAGGTATAAACGAGAAAAGCCAGGATATGAATCACTGGCTTTTCTCGTTTATATAACCAAAATATCCCACTCAAAGCCTTCAAAAAAACGAACAATTCCATAACCTAAAAAATCGTATATTTCCGTTATTAAAAGATATTCAATAGCTTAGGAGAGAGCGATAAATTATTTTTATTTGACCAAAGGCATATTGCATATAAAAAGTAATTTATCTAAGTTTAATTGTTTAATCAATACTATACGAAAAATGAGAGTACTAATTTTAACGATTCTGACCTTAATAGGTCAACTTACTTTTGCTCAGACCGACAAAAGTAAACGCCCAAGTCCTCCAGACAACACTAAGGTAACCACCACCGATGGTGTCACGATTGACATTAATTATAGCCGCCCTTCATTGAAAGGTCGTCAGCTTGGTGTTGATATCGCCCCTATCGGTATTGTATGGCGTACTGGAGCAAATGAAGCGACCACCATCGAATTTAATAAAGATGTATTGGTTGAAGGCAAGAAATTAGCTGCTGGTAAATATGGCCTTTACAGCATCCCTGGGGAACACGAAACAACAATTATGTTTAATAAAGTGTGGAATCAGTGGGGAACAAAATATGATGCCAACGAAGATGCGCTCCGCGTTTCCGTAAGCAACGCTACTGCAAGTACCTCACAGGAACAATTTAAGATCAACGCTACTCCGCAAGGAACTATTTCTTTGGAGTGGGGACAGTATGTCGTTCCATTTACGGTTAAAGTGAGTAAATAGCAAAAAAACTTATTTATGATTACGCAAGTCTACCATTGTATAAATGGAAGCGCAAGGTTTATTCAGACCAATGAACTCGTTGCATTTCGCGATAAACCAAACGATTGATTCTATTGATACTTTAGTAAAAAAAACACAAATCAATAAAACAAATACTTCATTCAATATAAAAGGGGCAGTCCAAAGGGGGATAGCCCCTTTTATATGGAATTTTTACCGAATCCCTATACAGGTACTTTTCAAATATTCAATTCTCAGAGGGTTTGTTTTTACTTTTTAGACACCTTCTTTTACATTGAATCCTTGTACACCTTAACACTATTGCTTCTGGTTAATCGACCGGTTATTTTTTAAGGTATTTTTCCAAAAATTGATCCTGCTCCCAAAGTAAATGGAAGATATTTTCTTTGGCGACATATCCATGAGCTTCGCGTGGTAAAATGACCATACGCACGGGAGCTCCCAAATTTTTCAGGGCCTGGAAATAGCGTTCCGTCTGCAGGGTGAATGTTCCGGGATTATTATCGGCTCCGCCGTGAACCAACAAAAGTGGGGTTTTCATCCGATCAGCACTCACAAATGGAGACATGGTCATATACAAGGTTGGATCATCCCAGAAGTTTCGTTGTTCACTCTGAAAACCAAATGGTGTTAAGGTCCGATTGTATGCTCCAGAACGCGCAATTCCTGCGGCAAACAATTTTGAATTGGACAACAGATGTGCTGTCATAAACGCACCATAGGAATGCCCACCCACAGCAACTTTTTTCCGATCGATATAACCCAAATGATCTACCGCATCAATTGCAGCTTCGGCATTTGCCACAAGTTGCTCAATAAAGGTATCATTCGGTTCTTTTGTTCCCTCTCCAACAATAGGGAAGGCCGCATTATCCAATACAGCATAGCCCTTCGATACCCAGTAGATAAAAGAGCCATAACTTGGGAAGGTAAACTCCTTCGGATTGGCCGTGCTTTGTCCGGCTGTATTCTTGTCCTTATATTCCCGTGGATAAGCCCACATTAGCAGAGGCAACTTCTCTTTCTTCGTAAAATCATAACCGGCAGGTAAATATAATGTTCCAGAAAGTTCGACTCCATCCTTGCGCTTGTATTTTAAAATCTCTTTATGAACTTTTTCCAACGATTTAAACGGGTTTTCCAACGTGGTGAGCGTCACCTGTTTCCCCGATTTCATATTTTTCATGAAATAATTCGGATAAAACGATGCTGACTGAAGCGAAATCAACAGATCACCAGTTTTAGGGTTCACGAGTTGGGCGATACGTTCTTGCATTTCAGATGCTGGAGCAGTGTAGATGCGTTTTTTCTTCAATGAATGCAGATCAAGCTCATCCACAAAAGGAAACTCGCCATTTTTAGTAAAACCCTTACCTACAAACAACGCTTTATCCTTATCTATATACATCGAATAAGTGCCTAAACTATTTTTTTCCATATACACATCTCCCGGATCATTATAGACGTCCTGACTGTTCCGGTCATGCAATAGTTTAGATTCTCCCGAGGAAGGATTCACCACAAAAGTTTTTGCATTTCTCGTATCATACCATTGCGAATTGATCAATGCATATTTATCATTCCCCCATGTTACACCAGCATAACGGTCTTTGATTTTAAAAATAAGCTTTCCCGCACCATTGTAAGGGTAAGATAAAGTATATAAGGCATCACGAAACTCCGCAGGTTTGTTCGCATCCCCGCCATCCAAGGCTTCTACATAAGCCAACGTAGCTGGCTGATCACTCCGCCAATGCCAGGCCCGTTTTCCCGATCGTGTCGACGAAAAACCTTTCGGCATTACCTCTGTCAAGGGGGTCTCATTCACCAGCGCTATTTCCTTGCCCGACCGATCATAAATTCGAACCTGCTGTGGAAAAGACGAAACCGGAACTACGTAGGAATAAGGTTTTGTAATGGTCGTGACCATCACATATTCTCCATCCGGTGAGAAGCTGATCCCTGTATAAATGGCTTTATCTTTAAAGGAAGAAATCTTGCCGTCCAGATCTACAAGTTCAAGGTTGGATTGTACCAATGTTTCAAAATTCACTTCATCCTGCGGATTTTTAAGCAGGTCTTGGTATGTCCTCAATTGGGATACCTTCCCATCACTTGTTGAGACAATAGGTCCTGTCGGCAAATCTTTTGAAGGATCCAACAGTGCCGCCCTATCCTTTGGCAGACTTGTTATTATTAAACCGGAAGAATTTCTCAGCCACTGAAATGGTGCTGTCAATGTTCCGTTCAAATTGTAAGCAGTCAACTGTTTGACATTTCGCGTTGCAAGATCAATGACAAATAAGGCAGTTCCGCTTTCATTTGTATTGCTAAATGCCAAACGCTTATTGTCTGGAGAGAACACAAAATTGGCCATCGCCGCTTTTTCGGGCATTCCCGTGAAGTCGGAAAATTCCATATTTTGTCCTATTTTTTTCAAGGCAATCTTATCGAAAAAGATTGTCGAACTTTCCATGTTGGTCTTTGGATTAATCCGCAATCCCGCCAGTTTCATTTCTTCCTGGCCTAAGTCTGCCAGGCTTTTATACGTAGACCGGAACGTAAATAACATCCAATTTCTATCGCTAGAAATTTTTATCTGAGGGGGGCGCACATAATCGGCTAAGGCCAAAATTTCAGTAGAGGGTTTTTGAAAGGTAATGTTTTCCTGCGCTTGCGTCTGTAGCGACGTTAGAAGCAAGAGACCATAGAATAGTTTCTTCATAAATTTATTTTTCAAATTAGGGCAAAATAAGATAATAAAAATTTCATAAAAAAGCAAGTTTTGTAGCTTTTTTATGACAGTAAAATTAAACTTAAATCATTTGTAAAATAGTGGTAAAAATTACGAATTTAAAGTTATCCACATTTATAAAACACAGAAAAACAACAACTTACAAACACTAATCTGCAGCAAACGCATTCTCTGACAAACTTTTGCCCAAAATGTGGAAAAGTCAAACTACCGCATCGAAAGAAAATATAAGATATTTGTTAAGCTAATGAAAGAATTGGCAACTCAACGAAGTTTTTAAGTATCGAAACACAGACTTTTCTTTTTGACGAATTGTCTATTTTTAATGGCTAGATTAACCTTCAATCTGGTCTCCCCGATTAAAATTGATACCATTAACTTCGTACCGAGTTTTTCTATAAAGATTGGAATAAAAAAATAAACAAGTAAACATGGCAAGAATTATCAAATTTGAGAAAAACGATTGTGCTCCTTGTGCGCAAGTATCGGCTTATTTGGATCAAAAAGGTATCCAATATGAAACGGTTAATCCTTTTGATGAACCAGACTTGGCCGCAAGATTCAAAATCCGCACAGTTCCTACGGTAATTGTGTTGGAAAATGAAGAGATTCAACACCGTATCATTGGCTTTAAACCAGAGGAATTGGCTGCCATTGCACTTTAATAAATTCAGCGTATCATTAAAATTAAACAGTGACATGATACACATTTATTATGATTCCAGAACGGGGAACGTACAACGTTTTATGGATAAAGTAGCGCAGATAACGGGTTGGCAAATCCATAAGATCACCGCCGATTTAACGGTAAAAGCCCCTGGTCATTTGGTCACTTTCACCACAAATTTTGGACAAGTGCCCGAAAACACAAAAGAATTCATGAAACGCGAAGCTAAAAATATCTATTCTGTTACTTCCAGTGGCAACCGCAACTGGGGACCGAATTTTGGTCTAGCAGCTGATCGCATTTCACAGGATTTCGACATTCCACTGGCGTTCAAATTTGAACTGTCCGGAACAATGGAAGATATTAATCAATTTATTGACATCTTAAAGAACTTTTGCGATGGTAGCAAACGAAGTAGCAAAAAACTGGATATTGCTTAATAATGAAATCATGATTAAGCATGATGACGAATTCAGCTTACATAAAGATAAGGAAGCGGTTCGTGCATATTTCTTGGAATATGTAAATAAGAACACCGTGTTCTTTTATACATTAAAAGAAAAAATAGACTATTTGGTAGAAAACAACTATTATATTGACTTTTACCAATGGTTTACATTTGAAGAAATGGAAACGGTATTCAACTATGTCTATGCGAAAAAATTCCGTTTCGAATCTTTTATGGCGGCATTCAAATTCTTCCAGAGCTACGCTTTACGTGATGACTCTGGCGAGAAGTTTTTAGAGCGTTATGAAGACCGTGTAGTTGCTGTTTCCTTGTTCTTAGCAAGAGAAGAGGGTGTTCAAAAAGCAATTGAGTACGCAGAAATCATGATCAATCAAGAATATCAGCCAGCGACCCCTACATTCTTGAATGCAGGAAAGAAACGCTCGGGTGAATTGGTATCTTGTTTCTTGGATGAAATCGGCGACAACTTAAATGGTATCGGTTACGCTGTTGATTCCGCCATGAAGTTGTCTTCTATCGGCGGTGGTGTATCGTTCAATATCTCTAAAATCCGTGCTCGCGGAGAAGCTATCAAAGGTGTTGAAGGCCGTGCCGGCGGTGTACTTCCAATCATGAAGATTATGGAAGATACATTCTCATATGCTAACCAGTTGGGACAACGTCCGGGTGCTGGTGCAGTATACCTCAATATTTTCCACTCTGACATCGAAGAATTTTTAGATTGTAAAAAAATCAACGTTGACGAGAAAGTACGTATCAAATCATTGTCGATCGGTATCATCGTTCCCGATAAATTCATGGAATTGGCAGAAAAAGATGAACCATGCTATTTGATCTACCCACATACGGTGATGCAAGAGTATGGACAATTCTTGGATGAGATGGATATGGACAAAATGTACGACGAATTGATCACGAATCCAAACGTGAAAAAGAAAAAAATCAATGCTCGTCACCTTTTAGTTAAAATTGCTCAGACACAAAAAGAATCAGGATATCCTTATATTTTCTTCAAAGAGAACACCAACCGTGTCCATGCATTGAATGAAATCGGTCAAGTGAAATTCTCGAACTTGTGTACTGAAATCATGCAAGTATCTCAAGTATCCGATATTGAGATCTATGGCAAACAGGACACGATCCGTTATGGTATCTCCTGTAACTTAGGCTCCTTAAATATCGCGACTGTAATGGACAACAAACGTATCAAAGAGACCGTAAAAACGGCTATGCGCGCTTTGACTGTCGTTACAGACGTGACCAATATCGATATGGTTCCATCTATTGCAAAAGCAAACCGCGAGTTGCATTCTGTAGGGCTAGGTGCAATGAACCTCCATGGTTACCTTGCAAAAAGCTTCATCATGTATGAATCTAACGAAGCACTGGATTTTGCCAATACTTTCTTTATGATGATGAACTATTATTCATTGGAAGCATCGATGGAAATTGCCAAAGAACGTGGTAAAACATTTGTTGGATTTGAAAAATCAGCCTATGCCGATGGTACGTATTTCAACAATTACATAAACCGCGATTACATGCCTAAAACAGCTAAGGTAACGGAGTTATTTGAAGGAATACATATTCCAACAGTCGAAGATTGGTTGGAATTAAAAGCGAAAATCAAAGAACATGGTATTTATCATGCTTACCGCTTGGCTATTGCTCCAAATCAATCGACTTCGTATATCATGAATGCAACCGCATCAGTTATGCCAATCGTCGATATCATTGAGGTACGTGAGTATGGAGATAGTACAACTTACTATCCAATGCCATACTTGACAAACGATAATTATTTCTATTTCAAATCGGCTTATGATATGGATCAATTCAAGGTCTTAAAATTGATCTCGGTTATCCAACGCCATATTGATCAAGGTGTATCTACAATTTTGCATACAAACTCAAAGGATTCGACAAGAGATTTGTCTAGATATTATATCTATGCACATAAATTGGGGTTGAAATCCCTTTATTATACACGGACAAGAAAATCGACCATCGACGAATGTGTCTCTTGTTCAGCTTAATTTTGAGATTTTAGTATTTGGATATATAATGGGAGAAAGTCAAAAGTTGCCTACGCCATTGGCGGCTTTTGGCTTATCTAAAATCAACAATCCAAATACGTGATAATAAATGCCTAATACTTTAAACTAAAAATGAGTAAAACATATAAAGCTGTCAACTGGAATACCCCTGAGAACGATTATGTATTGATGTTCTGGGAACAAAATATCCGTCAATTCTGGATCGATACGGAATACATTCCTTCAAAAGATATCGATAGCTGGAAACGTATCAGCCCAGAAATGAAAGATGCGTATAAAAAAGCTTTAGGAGGATTAACCTTATTGGATACCCTTCAAAGCCACACAGGTATGCCTAAAATCATCGATCATATCGATACATTACAGAATAAAGCTGTATTGTCCTATATGTGTATGATGGAAGCTATCCACGCAAAATCGTATTCCACTATTTTCACGACAGTTTCTACAACCGCCGAAATAAACGACATTTTCGAATGGGTTCAACAAAATAAATATCTTCAATACAAAGCAGAAACGATTGATGGTTACTACCGCGCAATCGATAAAGAAGATGCTTCGGACGAGGAGATTTATATGGCGATGGCTGCATCTGTATTATTGGAGTCATTCTTATTTTATTCAGGATTCTTCTTGCCATTATGGTTATGTGGACAAGGTGAAATGGTTGCTTCTGCCGATATCATTAAGAAAATTATCGCAGACGAATCCATTCACGGTGTATTCGTTGGATTAATAGCCCAAGATCAATTCAAAAAATTAAAAAATCAAGATCAGGTAAAAGCTCGTTTCTTGGCCTTGCTTTACAATTTGTATGAAAATGAGCTGAAATATACAGAAGAGATCTATACTGAAGTTGGTTTGACAGCTGAAGTAAAAGAATATGTTCGCTATAATGCCAACAAAGCATTGATGAATTTGGGCTTTGATCCGATCTTCGAAGTAAAACAAGTCAACCCAATCGTATTGAATGGTTTGAATACTGAAACGACACAACATGACTTCTTCTCCAAGAAATCAACTAACTACGAAAAAGCAACGGAAATTGTCCATCTAAAAGATGACGACTTCAAAATGGATGTGGTCGTAGATATATAATATTGACGATTCGTCAAACAAAAAGCCCCAAANNTTTGGGGCTTTTTGTTTGACGGGAAACAACTATTGTTGGAATGCTTTGATTGCCTGTCCGCGCCAAGCGGCATCAAGCGGTGCACCAAGCAACCAAGTTAACGTAGGCGCGATATCATAAATCATCAAAGTTTCCTTGATTTCTTTTCCTTTTGGCACACCTGGTCAGGTCATTACCCAAGAAATCTCCACCTCGGCCAGCGATTTACCACCGTGTCCTTTTCCGGTACCACCATGATCCGCAACAATAACAAAAATTGTTTCGTCTGCTATTCCCCCATCTTTTACAGCTTGCTGCAAGGTACCAATACGTCTGTCGACCTGTTTTAGTTCGGCATAGTATTCCGGTGTATTATGCCCGATATTATGGCCTACGCCATCAGGTTGGTCGAAATGCACAAAAGTAATCGTCGGTTTCTCCTTTTTTATGATATCCACGGTGGTGTTCAAATAGAAATTTTACAGCATCTATTATGTTAAGTAAACATTATTTAATCTCTCTAACCAATATGTTACAGAACAAAAAAAAGACGCTGAAAAATTATTTTCAGCGTCTTAACCTTATACCGTTTTACATCGATTTTAATACCCAGCTTTTGCCAACCGTGCGTACATTTCGACAAAAGCACACTGATCGAGCAGCCATTTCGATTTATGCTGATCCTTCAGGGTCCAGTCTGGACTGAAAAGCCCTGCTTGATCGCGCATATGCTGCCAGGCAAATTCAAGATTTTTCGCAAAAACGGTGAGATACCTTTGGTCGCCATTCACCGCAGCGAGCTCGATGTAACCACGCATCATTACGGCATGAAACCACAAATTGCTATTTTTCAATTTTGGGAAATTCAATTTCGCATCCGTTTCGAAAAAATAGCCTAGACAGGCCTCAGCCAGCTGTTGTGCATCCTCAAGGTACCGTTTATTTTTCGTTAACTTATAAAGCAGGGCTGCTGCCTGCAACATTTGTCCGGCGTTGTACGAAAACTTAGCTTTTCCAATCTTTCCATTGAGCTGCATATTGTCCCAGTATAACTTATCTTCGGGATCCTGAAGATTTCTTTTTGTCCATTCATAAAGACGTTCCCCTTCTTGCAGATAGGACCTATCATTGGTTGCCATAAATAACTTAAGTGCAAATACACTTGCTGGTGCATTCGAACAGGTATTTTTAGATTCCTTTTTCTGTTCACACCAATAAATGCCACCGCCGAGTTTATCATCCTCCCCACTCTTTACAAAATTCCAGATCTCTTTGGCCGAAGACAGGTAATTTATTTTTTTTGTATGGATATAGCTATCGGTAAAATCGATACCCAACCAGATATTATCGTCATAAAAACGATCCGAGGGAGGAGCTGTATTTAAATAAGAAGCATAACCAACCGGCGACCGACTTTCATCCCTATATTCCTGTAGCCCAACCAGGACTTTTTTGTCAAGTATGAACTGAAATGCCTTTTTTGTTTTTGGCAATTCCATCAAGGCATTTACAGCCGAGAAACTACCCGAGAAAGGCCATAGATAAGCATATTTCTTTTGCTGCGCTGCCTGTTGATTATTATCCAGATAATCAGCTTTAAAGTTTTCATCAAAGGGATATTTTTCAGCCAAGAGCTGATTCTTGGTATTTCCAAACTTGCTATAGATGCTATCTAAAGTTTGGATAGCATAGTTCTGAAAATTATTTTTCTGTGCAAATAAGGTTACACCAATAAAGTTCAAAAGAAACAACGTAAAATATCTTTTCATGTGTTTTAGGTAAAAGAATAGTAGATACCTATACGGCATCTACTATTCCTGAACATTAATAACCAGGGTTTTGTTTTAAATTGGGATTGATTGCCAATTGATCCATCGGTACCGCATATAGTTCTTTATTCTTATCGTTCGTAGCTTTATGATCCCACCAAGATCCGGATATATATTTTCCGAATCGGATTAGATCTGTCCGGCGCTTTCCTTCAAAAATAAATTCACGTCCCCGTTCCGCCAGTAATTCATCCAGCGTCAATGTAGCGACAGTATACTGCGCCATAGGCCAGTCAGCCTTACTAAATGCTCTTTTTCTGGATTCATTGACCAACTCCACAGCCTCACTACTGGCTTTTCCACCATTCTTACGCATAAGTGCTTCAGCTTTATCGAAATAGATCTCCGTTAAACGATAAATAATATAATCATTCTCCCAGTAGTTGGCATCGTCCAAGGTACCTGATTTATATTTATTAAATCGAGCTCCAGAATTCTCTTCTCCTTTTGTCATACCACCTTCTGAAGTTTTATCACCTTCGCTTTCTCGGCGGATCGAATTGACAAACACCAGCGGTTTACCTGAATACTCTTCCGTTCCCAATACAGGTGTAGTGGTGCCGTATTTATATTGTGGTCCAAACAAAAACCATTCTTTCTTCCGCAAGTCATTTTCAGCATAGGCATTAAATGCGGTAGGGATAACAACAAATGCATTCCATCCACCGTAACCAACTTTGAGCACTTCCTTCATATAGTCATAACTCATATAGAATCCCGACCAATCGAATGTAAACCCCGCCTGTCTGCTATATTGAAATTGAAATAAGGATTCCGGATTCGCCGAATTGGTATTACTGAACAATGCATTCAAATCAGGGCTCAATTTGGGAGCCCCTCCAATGCCGCCAGCCTGTCCGGAAATAATCTTATCACAAGCAGCGATACATTCATCATTCATTGCCTTACCCGACCATTTTTCGGCATTGAGATAGAGTTCAGCCAGCATGGCATAACCCGCAGCCATAGATACCTGACCGATATTACTGGCCGAGGTTTTAGGCAACTTATCCACATTTTCTTCCAGCTCCTTCTGCACAAATGCAAAAACCTCTGTTCTCGGTTTGGTTTCGGGGTTAATAGGATCGGCTACCTTTGTCACAATAGGAACGTTGCCCCAAAGATCCATTATCTTAATGTAGTGAAATGCCCGCATTACTTTTAATTGCACAAGTATTTGCGTGCGTTCATCCTCTGTCAGATCCGCAATTTTAGCGATATCCAATTTCTCAATATCCTGAATAGCATTATTGACATAGCCAACGCCGCCCCACATCAACTCCCAGGCCCCACGCATTCGGCTTTCATTGCTTGTCCAGGTATGATAGTGCTGCCGGATATGGTCTCCACCGTCATATCCATGGCGTCCCTTTTGCGGCCAGGCCACCTGATCGGCACTTAATTCGGAATGATAATAAAAGCCATTTCCACCTGTAGGTGCAAGCCAGGCCTGCATATGTGTAAAAGGGCGGAGCGCAGCTTGCATAACCTCCCGTTTATTCTTATAAAAATTATCATCCTTGATCTTACTATACACTGTCTCATCCAACTTGGTGCAGGAACTAAAAGAGATACCTAAGGTAACAGTGCTCAGGATGGCGAATAAATATTTATTTGTTTTTTTCATAACCTTACTATTTTAAAATCCAACATTTAAACCAATTGTCCAAGATCTTGTTCTTGGATAGAAACTGCGCGAATCAATCCCTGCTTCAAAACCTGTATCCTGCAACTCTGGATCAATCCCCGTATATTTGGTCATGGTTGCGATATTTCTCCCTGTCGCATATACATATAGACTTTTGATATAATCAGTCTTTAGTTTAAAGTTATATCCCAATGTAATATTATCCAGTTTCACAAAACTTCCATTCTCAAGGTAGTAATCCGAATACTGTGGATCCTGTTTAAGGTCGGCATGTTTAGTAAAAGCACTTTCGAAAACATTATTAGGCAACCATTTTTGATTACCAAAGAACATATCCGCTGTATTTAAAATATCATACTTAAATTTCCCTCTGAAAAATACGGTCAGATCGAAGCCCTTATAGGCAAACCGGTTACCTAGCGACGCATTGAATTTGGGAACACCATTTCCAATATAGGCGCGATCATTATCATTTATATCCGCAATGGTAGCCTTGGAGCCGTCAGCTTTATAGAAGAGCCATTCTCCAGCATCATTCAGACCCGCATAACGTTTTCCATAGAAGGAACCAATTTCACCGCCTTCTTCAAGACGAATGGCATCTCCGAGATTACCTGGAGAGGGCAGACCGCCAAAAGTCATCCAATTACTCTTAAAGATATCATTGGACATGGTAACGAGTTTATTCTTTTGATAACTTCCCGCAAAATCCACCGTCCATTTAAAATCTTCTTTTTGAATTGGAACTCCAGACAATTGCAACTCAACACCTTTATTCGAAACCTCGCCTACATTGTACCAAATGTTTGTACTCACATAGGCTGGCTGTTGCGCCTTATATTGGTATAATAAATCTTTGGTTTTACGATTATAGACATCTAGAGACCCTGTTAGTCGGTTATTCCACAAACCAAAATCGAGCCCGATATTCAATTCGGCTTTTTGTTCCCATTTTAAGTCGGGATTGGGGTTCTGTGTCGGTCCATACGTTTGATAATAGATGCCATCCTGCGGATATACCCCACCTGTTCCCAACAAGATCAACGAATTGTAATTTGGGAAGCCCTGATTACCGGTTACCCCATACCCCACACGGAGCTTCAGATTGTTGACAAGCTCTTTATTGGAGAAAAAGTCTTCGTTTGTAATGGTCCATCCCGCAGAAATGGCAGGGAAATTACCCCATTTATGATTAGCACCAAATCGCGAAGATCCCTCTCGGCGAAGAATTGCACTCACAAAATACTTTTGGTCATAATTATAATTTACCCGTCCAAAAAAAGCAATCAATTTATTGTCTTCCTTAAATGAGCCCATCGATGGTCTTGGCAATTTGGTATTTGTCAGAGCCGTACCACTTCCCATGTCCCAATCTTGAAAAGCGTCTGTTGTAAAACCATTATTGGACATCTCAAACCGCTCATAACCATTATATTGAAAACTGTAACCGAGTAAACCCGTTATATTATGCTTGTCGTTGAATGTCTGGTTGTAATCAATTGTTGTTTCAAAGGTCTTGGACCAATTCAACTCATTTCTTTTCCAAGCATAGCCCATACCCTGATACTCAGAATTTTGGCGTTGGTCCCAATCTTTTATCGAACGATATTGACGATCGTTCCAATTATTTCTAAGATAGGATCCGAAGGCTGAGATGCTCAATGGTTCTATAATCTTGAGTTTCATACGTGCGTCTCCCGAAAAAGTTTCCTGATTGCGTTGATCTACACGGTTGGCCATACGATCCAGCGGATTAAAATTATTATAACCCTGGGTTTGGTAAAAACTTCCATCGGGATTGTATAGTGGAGCAGTTGGATTACGCTGGATTGCCTGTTCGAAATATTCCGTTTTTCCACCCAAAAGATCTGCTTTATTGAAATTGGCAGCAATATTACCGGAGAAAGTCAATCGATCTTTTAATCCAGTTTGCGAAAAATTGACACGACCGCCAAATTGCTGACGTCCATTCTGTTTAGCAATGCCTTCGGCATTTTCATAGTTAATTGAAGCACGGTAGTTGGATTTATCGCCACCACCGCTGGCAACAAAATTATGGAATGTTGAGAAATTACCTTTATTGATCAATTCGTCATACAAATCTGTTGAAGCGCCAAGGTCAAGATCAGGTTTATTCTGTCCGTTGACCACATAATCTCTAAATTGCTGCGCACTCAGCATCGAAGGTTTCTTTGCGACAGACTCATGTTGACCATAGGTATAATATTCAAATCGCGGCTCTCCAGATTTGCCTTTTTTAGTGGTTACTAAAATTACACCACCATTACCCCGCGTCCCATAAATAGCCGCTGCAGATCCGTCCTTTAACACGTCTATGGATTCAATATCTCCTTGCTTGATCAAATCTAGATTTCCACCAGGAATGCCATCAATGACAATCAGCGGGGAGTTTCCGCCTTTCATGGAGGCCATACCCCGCAATTGGATATCTGAACCAGCATTTGGATTACTGCCCTGGGTTCTCGTCACATTTAGCCCGGCAACTTTACCTTGCACCAGATCCATTGGGTTGCGCATACCACCTTGATTGAAATCCTTTTCTTTTACAGAGGCCACTGCTGAAGTCACTTCACTTTTCTTTTGCGTACCATAACCGACAACAATAACCTCCTCCAATTGGTCTTCTGTCGCGGATAGTCGAATATCAATCGGGGCATTTCCTATTACTTTGACTTCGTTTGTTCGATAACCAATAGACGAAACGACAAGGACATCTCCTATCTTGGCTTGCAGGGCAAAATTACCCTGACCATCCGATGTTGTACCTTTTACTGATCCCTTGACGGTAACCGAAACACCGGAGACCCCTTCTCCAGTCTTCGCATCCTGTACCTTTCCTTTAATTAAATCCTGAAACTTAGCGACCTTATGGGTAAAGGTCTCTTTTGGATCTTCCCTCTTGGCGATGACATGCGCATTTGCCTGATGTATCGTCCCTGCGATAATAGCCAACGAAAAAAACAGCTTGGTATTTTTCGTTAAGCGGGCAAATGATTCTAAATCGATTCTGCTCATATAATTAGTGATTTTGGTTTATAAAACGTTTTAACTTTGATAAGCTTAAACGGTCATGTTTAATTAGTATCATCTTCAATAATTAATACGAATACCTGATCCCCATCTCTATCGTAATAGATTAAATCTGGCAGTCTATTAATTATTTATAATAGTGATTTGGTTTATAAAAACGTTTTAGCAAAAAGATACTTAGAACGTCTAGTTTAATTTAGTTTCCCTTAATTAATCGTTTTAAAATCGATCTGCTTTCTTAAAATTGCCTGCTATATTCCATTGCTTTCACTTAACAGAAAACGTTTGGGTTCAAATGTCTATGGTATTATTGCCGCATAGAATCTGCAATAAAGTCTGCTAAATCGCTTTTGCTTTTGTTGTAAAATTTTTTGGTTTCCTATTTTGGTTTTTTAATTGCTTTTTTTTGATTACTTATTGGTTCATTAATTGTTTATTCGTTATTGTTTTCCTTTTTGGTTATTCTTTCTTGGTTTTAACGTGCTATTCGGGTGGAAAGATAGCACTTTAATTTTACAGAGGAAAGATTTATTTTCAAAACCTTTCCCCGGTAAACTAAATATTTCCTTTCTTCATCTCGCTAATCGCATAATCGACAGATCGTGCCGAAAATGCCATATAGGTCAATGAAGGATTTTGTGTTGATGTCGAGGTCATACTTGCACCGTCTGTGACAAAAACGTTTTTCACAGCATGCATCTGATTCCATTTATTCAATACCGAAGTTTTCGGGTCGTGCCCCATACGTGCACCGCCCATTTCATGGATATCCAAACCTGGAGCCTGCCAGTGTGAATCCGGGCGAATGTTTGTGAAGCCAGCATCCGTAAACATCTCCGTCATGACAGCGATGTAATCCTTTTTCATTTTTTCATCATTCTCATCATAATCGACAGCAATTTTTAACAATGGAATACCCCAGTCATCTTTCTTACTGCTATCCAATGAAACCATTCCTGATTCTTTTGGTATCGTTTCACCCATCATGTGAGATCCAACCTGCCAAACACCTAATTTAGGATTCAACAAATTGTTCTTCAGATCTAGCCCTAAACCCGAACGATCCGACTCTTTACTACGCGAAGCTCCGAAACCGGCAGCATAGCCCCTTAAAAAGTCCGTTTCCTGTTTGTGCAAGTTTCTGAAACGTGGAATATAGCCTCCACCTGCGGGATTCCGCCCTTCGGCCGTAAAATCCAACATCCCTTCATACTCTGCATAAATGCGTGCACTATAGTTGTGAAAGGCAACATATTTTCCGAGCACACCACTATCATTACCCAAACCATTTGGAAAACGGTTCGATTTAGAATTCAATAAGATCAAATTCGTATTGATTGCAGCCGCATTGACAAAAATCAGTTTGGCATAAAAATCAATTTCCTCTTTTGTATTGGTATCAATAACACGTACACCCACTGCCTTTCCCTTTTGTTCATCATAGAGAATCGAATGAACAACCGAAAATGGACGTAGCGTCATATTTCCGGTTTTGGCCGCCCAAGGAATTGTCGTTGCATTGGAACTGAAATATCCACCAAAAGGACATCCTCGCTGACAAAGTACGCGATTCTGACACTGTACACGTCCTTGTTCGATGTGAATCTGATTTGGTTTTGATAGGTGTGCACAACGTGCTGAAATCACTTTGCGCTCCGGAAATTTCTTTTGGACGCTTTCTTTAAAATACTTCTCGACAATATTTAAGGGGTACCCTGGCAAAAACTCACCGTCAGGCAATTCAGGAAGTCCATCGTGATTACCTGCAATCCCAGCAAATTTTTCGACATAAGCATACCAAGGTGCTAAATCAGCATAACGTATCGGCCAATCTACGGCAAAACCATCTCTCGCTGGCCCTTCGAAATCAAAGTCAGACCAACGTTGCGTCTGTCTCGCCCATAATAACGACTTGCCGCCAACTTGATAGCCTCTGATCCAGTCAAAAGGTTTCTCTTGAATATAAGGGTGTTCCTTGTCTTTTACAAAAAAATGGGCTGCATCTTCATGGAATGCATAACATTTGCTGACAATCGGATTTTCTTCTTTTACTTTGAAAGGCATTTCATTCCGATGTTCAAACTCCCAAGGCATCATATTGGTGGTTGGGTAATCCTTGATATGTTGCACATCACGTCCGCGTTCCAAAACCAATGTTTTCAAGCCCTTCTCGCACAACTCTTTTGCGGACCAACCGCCACTAATTCCCGAACCGATCACGATCGCATCGTAGGTTCTGTTTTTTTCACTGTCAATATTTAGATTTGCCATGTGCTATTTATGCCTTAACTTTTACCGCACCATTGTACGGACCCGGAATAAGTTTATAGATCACCTTATTCTTCATCACGTATTCTGAGTTCATATACCCCTGAATTGCACGCGATTTGAAGGTCTCAAAAAAAGCCTTCTCGTCGGTTTGGTCTTTTAACCCCGCCAAAGTGGTCTCAGTCTCTTTGTTATTTTTTAAATTCAACTGTTTTCTCAATTTGTTGAAACCAGCGACAAATTTAGCCTGATTTTCTGGCGACTCACAGTCATCCACCATTTTGATGACGAAAAGATGTAGGTTCAGATCCTTTCCTCCCGGTGTATCCGATTTCGGAATCAGGATGTTAGCCAGATCGCCCAAAAATTGCTCATCTTCCGCCGAAATCTTCAGCTTATTTAATACAATTGATGCACCTCCATCATTCAGACAGGACGACAAAATTGTCAGTCCGCCAGCGATAATGAAAAATTGCTTTATTGCGGTTCTACGGTTCATAATCAGAGTTCCCTTTACAAGTCGGTAATATTACATATATCCGAATAAAAATACAAATGCTAAAACGATTAAATTATTTTACAACCCTCAAATCCATTGCGCCAACAGGGCTTTCGCCTCAGATAAGTTTTCCACAATGTTATCAACAGCTGTTAGTCTAGCACGTTCTACCTCTTGCTTCGTAACTGCAATCAACTGCGTCCCTGCTCCCAATGCCGATGTACTTCCTGTTGACGTATCCTCAATAGCCACACAGCGGTCGGCTGGTAGACCCAGATGTGTCAATGCCAAACGATAAGGTTCCGGATTGGGTTTTGGCAGCTCCACACACTCACGCGTGACAAAAAACTCAAAATAATCCAAAAGCTCGTGCTTGCCCAAAACAGTATCGACTGTGCTTCTATAACTCGAGGTCACAAGCCCAATACGGATATCTTCTGCTTTCAAAAAAGCTAAAATTTCTCGTGCTCCAGGCATCAATTCAATATCGCTCATGTTAGAATCGGCATAAGCCGCACGTGTACGCTTCCACATATGTTCTTCCGTCACGTCGTAGCCATAGTCCTCGGTAAGACGCTTGACATTATGTGCTAAAGTATGTCCAGCAAAATCGCGAATCCAATCTTCATAGTTGATCTGAAGGTTAAATTCCTGTTTTAATATAGGTGCCCAGTTTTTGAAATAGAAATATTCCGAATCAATTAACGTACCGTCCAGATCGAACAATACCGCCTGTATTTTATTCATAGTGTTAAAGATACACAAGTAGGTGGAAAAATCCTATTAAATGACGCCACAATAGGTAGAATTTGAGAATGCACCATGATACGTATCCCAAAAACCGATGTAGACATGATAATCAGCTTTTTTGCTTAATTCAACCGGTACGTCCACAAAACATTGGCCATCCCTAGCAGATGCAACTGCTGGTTTTAAGGAACAGAAATCATTTAAGCTAACAAATGCTAGATTTAACTTATAAATTTCATCATCATACGCTGGGTTTGGTATCCATTCCAAAAATATACGACCTTCATTCACACTTACCTTAGTACCCGTGGGCGGTATTAGATCCCCCACAAACACATTCAAATTTTCAAAATTCACAACAGGATTATGATCGGCATCAAAAGCCAGTACATCATTGAAAACATGTTTTTGCGCGAGCTGAAATGCACCATATTTAGATCCATTTTCTTTTTTTAGCCCATAGCCAAAATCAAAAACTGCTTTGTTCTCCGCACAAAATTTTCCGATAGCTTTCATTTTTTGACGATGTAATCGCTGAGCTTCAGTCGGAGGTTTACTGTTTTTTCTCCTTGCTCCGCGAATAATCCATTGCCCCATACGATTGTATCCATATATCGAACCAACTTTACCTCGAAAGCCACCATTGGGCCCATCTTCTATTATAGCCATATTTTAATTTTTTTGTTTAATTATCATCTTAACAATGATCTCTTAACAATCGATCTGTATTAATGTTTGAATTAAATTAGGTATGAACTAGTATTAGATTAGGTATACTATAGGTTTTAGTTAGCTATAACCTATACTATACCTAACTAAAACCTAAACAAAACCTAACTAAAACCTATATAAATATATACTTTGATCTAAATTACGCATGTAGTTGTTTTTCTCCAATTTTGGATAAGCTTTGGACATTTATTAAGTTTGTTGTGGTAAACGAAAACTAAAGTATACCGAGTATGGATGCACGATAAGTTTTTAGAAGATAACCATATCGTTCCTCACATGACGTTCGTTAGCATAGCGCATTCCGGCCAAGTGTAGGTAATTCACAAATAGCATATAGTACTTTCTAATAGCGCCTCAAATGTACACGCGATGAAAACCGAGCTCATGAGTTCGCAAGAAATCTGAAAGCTTCATTGCCTTAAAAATTTATATCATGAAAATAATTGCAATCGGTCGCAATTACATCGACCACGCGAAAGAGCTCAATAATCCAGTCCCAGAGAATCCCATTATATTTTTAAAACCCGATACAGCGGTCTTAAAGGATAACAAAGATTTCTATTACCCCGAATTCTCCAAAAACATTCAGTTCGAAACCGAAGTTGTCCTCCGGGTCTGTAAGGAAGGAAAACATGTGACACCAAAATTTGCATCAACCTATTTCGATGCTATCGGCCTAGGGATTGACTTTACCGCAAGGGACGTGCAGCAAGAATTAAAAGCAAAAAGCCTTCCCTGGGAATTGGCAAAAGCATTTGACCATTCTGCAGTGATCAGCAACCTGATTCCTAAAGAAGAATTTGCGGAAGTAAATTCGATTGATTTCTCCCTGCAGCAAAATGGGCAAAAAGTTCAGCAGGGAAATACCAAGGACATGATTTTCTCCTACGAAGATCTGATTGTATATACCTCCAAATTTATTACCCTACGCAAAGGTGACCTCATTTACACCGGAACTCCAGTTGGTGTCGGATCTGTAGCCATCGGCGATTTATTGGAAGGTTTCATTGGCGAACAGAAGATGTTTAGCTGTAAAATTAAATAGCTGGGAATAGCATGATAAAAAAAACGACAGCAATGCTCTCCCTGCTGGCCTGCATGGCAGGTCTAAGTAAGGGACAAGATATTATCAAAAGCCGCAATTATCCACAAAATTATTTTGTACGGCCCATGGACCTAGCGCCGCAGGCTTCAGGATCGTTCGGCGAATTGCGCGCAACGCATTTCCATGGTGGAGACGATTACCGGACACAACAACGCATCAATATTCCTGTGCATGCAGCGGCGGAAGGTTTTGTATCCCGCGTCAGGGTACAGATAGGTGGTGGTGGTAATTATGTTTACATTGATCATCCCAATGGTTACACCTCGGTGTACATGCACCTCGAAAGTTTCAATTCTGATCTTGCGAAAATCATCAAAGATGAGCAGTACAAGCAAAAACGTTTTGATGTCGATATATTTCTCAAACCCAACCAAGTACTTGTAAGAAAAGGTGAGTTTATTGCAAATTCGGGCAATACAGGCGGGTCTGCAGGTCCACATCTTCATTTTGAAATCCGGGATACAAAAGCACAATTGCCGCTCAATCCGCAATTGTTTGGCCTGTTGTTTCCAGACGGTGTAAAACCGATTATCCGCGGTATGACGGTCTACGATTTGGGTTCCGAACTGTTTGATGAAAATACGCCCCGCAGGCATCAAACCATCAGATCTGTTGGTAGCGGCAATTATAGTTTAGCAACAAACGCCCCTATCTCTGTGAATGGTACCTTTGGGTTGGGAATCAACACGGTTGATAAACGGAGAGGCATCTCTTTTACATATGGTGTGTATTCGATTGAACTATTTTTGGACAATAAAAACATCAGCACGGTACTGTTCGAATCCATTCCTTTTGATCAGACCCGTGCGATACAGTCCTACGTAGACTACCCTTATTTAAAAAAGTCAGGGGTACGCGTGCAAAAGAGCTTCAAAGATCCTAACAATCCGATCAACATCTTCAAAAACTTGGATAACCTCGGTAAAATAACGTTGAAAGACAATGAGGTCCATGAGGTAAAATATGTGGTCAAGGATGTTCAAGGGAATACGAGCGAATTGAATTTTAAGGTGCAGAATAACCCTTCACTTTCCATCAGCCGCCCAAATGCGAAGGGGCTTAAAATGTTTCACTATGCCGATGAAAACAAATATGAAGCGGAGAATGCTCGGGTTTATATGAGCAAAAATATATTGTATGACGACCTTTACTTCAATTATTCGCAGGGAGCAAAACCTGCAAAAGGCTACTCGGCAATGCACTATATCCACAACGCTTATACACCGGTGTTCGGATATTACAAGCTCATGATCAAACCAGACTACAGCTTGTCTGAAAATCTTTATGACAAAGCCTTGATTGTTTCTTCTGATGGCGGAGCACAAGGTGGTCAATATGAGAACGGCTGGGTGGTAGCCAACGTACGCGAATTTGGTGGTTTTTACATCGCTGTCGATACCATTGCACCAAATATCACTGCGCGTAACCTTACCGACGGCAAGAATGTTTCCAATCAACGCTCCATCGATTTTACCATCAGTGACAATCTATCGGGTATAGCTACTTTTGACGCTTATATTGACGGGAAATGGGCTTTAATGAAATATGACCCTAAAACAAGACATATCTGGCATGACTTCGAACCGGAACTCAGCAGTGGCAGACACGACTTTAAACTTGAAGTGAAAGACAACAAAGGGAATTTGAAGGTCTACGAGGCTTCATTCTCCACATCGCGTTAATAGCTAATTTCAAACTTACAACATTTGTCCGACCTGATCTGCTACATTAATTGCAATTTTCGAATTTTGGTTCAAACAAAAGGGAAATGATAAAATGAGTAAAGGAAAAGAGTCCTGGAATTGGCGAGGACTCTTTTCCTTTACTCAACAATAATCAATGTTACATTTTTAATTGTCACAGTACAATAAGCATGATGCATTCCATCTACACGCTATAGAACGATTATCGTGTAGATTAAGATACCTTATTCTTTAATAATGATTAAATGATCTGTATTCCCTGTTGCATTTCTTTAGTTCCAAAACGATACGATGGGCCTGAAATACCAATTGCTGCCAATAATTTATTATTACTATAAATTGGTACCGCTACGCAATTCATCTCTTTTTCCAAACGTTCATAATCTTCAGCATAGCCTTTTTCTATTACATTATCGAGTTGCTTTTGCAATTTGATTTGTTCTGGCTCGATGAGATTAACCATTAATTGTTTGGTCAAACTCGGTGAATGTGCCATAAAAACATTACCCAAAGCCGAATTCATTACATCCATTTCTTTACCTACTTCTAGACTTATACGTACAGAGCGTTTGGGATCGCTTTTTAGTTCGTGCCGCATATAGGATCCTAGCTGTATGGTTAGATAAGCGGTTTCACCGGTGAGTTCGGTTATTTTTTCTACGATAGGACGATAGTCTGTTTTCAGTGTAGCGGTAGAATATTCCGTTGGGATGAGGTGATGCATTTTGCCTGTGAGGTAATATCGGGTAGAAAGTTCCTCTTGATCTGCATAGCCCATATGCACCAAGGTTTTAACAAAATTATGTACCGTAGATTTTTTCATATCCAAACCTGATGCAATATCTTGTATACGCACCCGATTACCGTTTTGTACCATATAATCCATAATGAGAAATAGCTTCTCGAGCGACTGTATCATGTTTTGTTCATTATTACGGAACAAATTTACATTTTAATACTCAATAGTCGTTTATAATAAAATAAAAACAGAATTTTGCGATATATAAAATAGAAATATGCAAGATTTAAAAAATAAGAATGCCCTTATCACAGGTGCTGGTAAGGGGTTAGGTAAAGCGATGGCTTTGGAATTGGCAAAAGAAGGGGTCAATATCGCTCTGGCAGGTCGTACAGAAAAAGATTTGCTACGGGTAGCTGCTGAAATCAGTGCCATTAACAGCGATGTAAAAGTGCAAACTTATGCCTTGGATGTCTCAGATTATACAGGTGTACAAGACACGGTAAAAAGTATTTTGGAAACTTTTGAAACTATTGATATTCTTATCAATAGTGCCGGAGTTTTGGCTGTAGGAGGTATCAACGAATTGCCAGTTGAGCAATGGGAGCAATCTTTCAAAATAAATGTATTTGGAACGTATTATATGATCCACGAGGTATTCCCGGAAATGGTCAAAAACAATGGTGGTGATATCATTAACATAGCATCTACCTCAGGTTTGAAAGGTTCTGCAAAAATGAGTGCCTACGGAGCATCAAAAGCAGCGGTGATCAATCTTACCGAGAGTGTGATGCAAGAAGGCCGCAAGTCCAACATTCGTGTATCGACCATCAACCCGAGTACCATTGCCACAGATATGACGGTGAACGCCAACTTCACCGATGGAAACGAAGAAAAAGTATTACAGCCGGAAGATTTGGCGACCCTAGTCGTACACCATCTGAAATTGCCAAAACGTGCTTTTGTAAAAGAATTCAGTTTGTGGTCTACCAATCCATAAGGTTTTTTATTGTCAACGTTGTAAGAAGAGGCTAACTGAACTACGGTTAATTTAGCCTTTTTTATCATCATTATTTTGATAAACCTTTTTATCAGGAGTGTAGATGGTGATAAAGTGACTAATTATTTCCCGCCCCTAACCCTTGTCAGTGTTTTTCTTGAAATACCTAGGTAAGAAGCGATCATATAAAGCGGAATGCGATTGTAGATATTGGGGTAATTTGATACAAAATCTTCGTAGCGTTTCTGGGGTGAGTCTTTGAGTTGATGCATCAGCCGTTCCTTGTTAGTCAGCGTGTTTTTTGCGGTCAACTGTTCTACCAATTGGTGTAAGGTTGGCGGTTGCTGTAGCACTAAATTTAAATGCTCCATTTATCAAAAATACCAATCTATCTTCGATTACTTTGATGGTTTATTGATTGGGTTAACGGCTACACCCAAAAAAAATCTTGATAAAAATACGTATTCATTTTTTCAATTAGAGGATGATATACCCACTTTTGCCTACGAATTAGATACTGCCGTAAACGACGGCTTTTTAGTACCGCCACGCTCGTATGCTGTCCCTGTACAGATGGTAAGGGATGGCGTGAAATACAAAGATTTAAGCGATGAGGATAAGGCCGAATTAGAGGAAAAGTTGGGATTGACCGCGGTATCTGATGAAGCCCTTCAGGAATTTGAAGTTGGAGCGTCTCAGATTAATTCTTTTTTATTTAATGAACCTACAGTAGATCTTGTTTTGGATCACCTCATGAATAATGGGTTAAAAGTAGCTTCTGGCGATAAGGTCGGCAAAACGATTATTTTTGCCAGAAACCATCGTCATGCTGTTTTTATCGAAGAGCGATTTAACAAAAACTATCCCGAATATGGAGGCAACTTTTGCCGGGTCATTGACAATTACAATGACAAAGCGCAAGATTTACTTGAAAAGTTCTGTTATGACAAAGAAGAACTAGAACCTCAGATTGCTATTTCGGTCGATATGATGGATACAGGAGTCGATGCACCTAGCGTACTGAATCTCATATTTTTTAAACCGGTAAAATCATATGCTAAGTTTTGGCAAATGGTAGGAAGGGGTACTCGTTTACGTCGTGATTTATTTGGACCCCATGAGGATAAAAAATTCTTCCTACTATTTGACTACTGCCGAAACCTTGAGTTCTTTCAGGAGAATCCGGACGGTTATCAAACAAATACCCAAAGACCTTTAAGTCAACTGTTGTTTCTGGAACAATTACATGTTGCTAACCTTATTCAGGAGAATATGGATGCCAATAACCAAGATTTAGCTTTAGCAAAGGAATATATCAATCAACTACATGCCAAAGTAGCGCAGCTGGATACAGCTCGGTATGAGGTCAGAAAGCATCTCGCTGTAGTGCATCAATTTGCAGATAGAAGCAAGTGGGACAACCTCAATAAATCTGCTATCATTGCTATAGAAACGGAACTGTCTCATCTTATTCCTTACACTGAAGACATAGATGAAATGGCTAAACGATTCGATCTAAATAGTTATAAACTGCAAGGAGCAATGATTAATAAATCTCCGCGGCAGACCGTCCTTATCCAGAACTTTATGGATATAGGAAAGAGACTATTAAAAAAGCGAAATGTACCTGCTGTCGCTGCTAAAGAAATCGTCATAAGAGAGATGGCCTCCATAGATTTTTGGCAAGATGCATCAGTATCAAAAATTGAAAATCTACGAAAGGAAATTCGAGATCTAATACACTTGCTCAAAGAGGAGAATAACATTAAACCTATTTATACAAAGCTTGATGATAATCTTTTAAAGGAAGAAATTATCGGGTATGATATTATCGCAAATTTTAAAAATCTACAAAGTTATAAAGATCGAGTAACCGCCTTTATCAAAAAGAATAAGCATCATCTTGTGATCGACAAATTGCATAAAAATCAACCGATCAATGCTTTCGAATTACAGCAGTTAGAACAATACCTCGTAGCGGAGGCACTGGGGTCCAAGGAAGAGTTTATAAAAGAATTTGGTGATCAGCCGCTAGGAACTTTTATTCGGTCCATTATCGGCTTGGATCAAGAGGCTATACAGGCTCATTTCACAAATTTTATTGGCGAAGCTAACCTTTCGGCCAAGCAGATCAAGTTTATGGACACTGTAATACGTTATTTCGTAACCAACGGTTATCTAGAAACCGCCGATCTCATGGAACCTCCTTTTACGGAGCTAGATGACAGCGGGGTTATCGGATTATTTGACGAAAACAATGTTGTCAAACTCATGAGCTTAATCAAGCAAGTTAACCAAAATGCAGATATCGGGGCCTAGATGAACATGCATTCATCTACTCCCCCTGTGCATTGATTTTGTCCAGTATATTCGTTAATTCATCCATCATCGCAGGACGGTGCCTGTAGATCATTTTCCAGTGAAGCATTTGGGCCAAGAGTGTTTCCCTACCAGAAGGTATATCTTTAAATATAACGAATACGATGTCCATCAATCGTTGGTAGGCATTACGTTTATTGGCAGACTCAGCATGTTGATCCAATAGGGATGAGTACAATTTCATAAGTTCCGCAGGATGCAATTTATATAAATGCTCATGATAGTTTAGTATGGTTTCCAGATCGGTCTGCCGTTGCACCAGTGCAAGTAATTGGTCGAACATATTCTCTTCAATATAGATAGGACCTATTTCGTTCAAAAGCCAGTAGTCTTGGTGTTTCGAATAGGAACTCTTTTCTCCGGTTGATTTTGCGCGAATCGAGTTGATTTTGTCGTTAATGACACTTCTCCATTCTTCTGAGGTATAGGTGTTTTTCCACTGGTTGTAATAGTGGCTGCTAAAAGAGTAACCTATAGCGAATTTTTCTGTAAAAGAGCGCACCATTGGAATGTCATTTTGCAGAACGGCAATATGCAAAAGGGTTTCTTCCCAGTCCCTTATTACACGAGGATGCTGTGCTTCTTCCGCTAGTCGTATTCCTTCAACCAGCAATTCCTTGGCCTCTTCAAAGCGCTCGTTTTCAATAGCTTTTTCGACCTGAACCTTCCTCATTTGTGGCAAATGGATTTGTTGTTCTATCAATTGCTGTACCTCTTCTGTCCTGTTTCCTTTTTGAAGGATGGAGGCTTTAATCTGTATAAAAAAACTACTACGGTAATCATAACGGTCTAAACGAGCTTTATGAATAGCCACATCGGCAAAGTGCAGAAAATCATCTATTTTACTTAAATCCAGACATAGCTGCGCATAAAGATCTGTCATATCATATCCGAAATCGCCATAGTCAAAGTACAGATCCTGTTGCAGCTCTTTATTCAAATACACAGCAATCTTTTCTTTCAAATCGACGGGGGACTGCACCGCAATATCTGTCAATAAGGATATACCACTATCGATAGCATCTCCTATAGATCCATTGCTATCGTCGGCGTAAGTAATCACTGGCATAACTTCCTGTATATACGCCATGCATAACAAGCTACCGTTTAGGATGTTATTTTTGGATAGATAATATTGACCTTGCATCAGAATTTTTTGTAATTCCCGTGCTAGCTTACCACTTGAACCATAATCGATAAATTCGTGTTTGCTGTAGGTCTTGATCGCTTTCCTAATCTGATCCTTTATTTGCTTTTCTATGTCAAAGTTTTCATCTTTTTCTGCAAAGAATAGTTCCAAATCAGATTTAAAGCTACTGTCCTTTTTGCTGTACTGGACAATAAATGCTTTCAGCTCGTCGCTACTGATATTGTCCAGTAGTTTTTGAAAGGATAGTTTTGTTTTTTTCTTGGTAGTTTTAGGTACATCCTCAGGAGCAATCGCTTTTTCATCCCGTATAGCATACAAGACAGCAACCACGTGCTTGCACAAATCGCCATCGTAGGGACAGTCACATCCATAATCTCCTACTGATCCTTTTTTGCTAATTTCAATCTCTACAAAATAATCGTCCGACCCTGCTACCACTGCAACCCATACACCATCTTCTGTTTCTCCAAGAGATTCAACCTGTCCTTTTTGGTAGTAGACTTTACCTCGCTGTAAAATCGTACTATTGATCTGTTTTTCAAAAGATGATAGTTCCATTTCCATGTTTTTTTAAAAATAGTAATTTATGTGTCGATAGAAAAATTGATTTTCTAAAAAATTATCCTCACTGTACCAGCCGACAGATCTTTTATCAAATTACTTGGCGAGAACCAAGTTGTCGACTTCACGAGTAGCAGCAGGCACATTAACCAAAATGCTTAAGCATACCATCGGATAGATTTATTGTTATAATTTCGTATCTTAATCGACTAAATCGAAATACATATGGCAACACTAGAAATAGGACAACAAGCACCGGATTTTAGTGCAAAAAATCAACATGGTGAAACGGTACATCTTTCGGATTTCAAAGGGAAAAAAGTTATTTTATATTTTTATCCAAAAGACAATACACCAGGCTGCACCACGGAAGCCTGTAATTTCAGAGACAATTATCAGTCTTTGAAAAAAGATGGTTTTGAAATCATCGGCGTAAGTGTGGACAGCGAAGCATCGCACCAAAAATTCATCAGCAAACATGAGCTTCCTTTTCAGCTGCTTGTAGATGAAGACAAGAGCCTTGTAGAGGCCTATGGTGTATGGGTCGAAAAGAACATGTATGGCAAAAAGTATATGGGCACAGCACGTACCACTTTTGTGATTGATGCAGATGGCATTATCCAACATATCATCAAAAAAGTAGATAACAAAAATGCGTCCCAGCAGATCCGTGATTTAGGCATTTAAAGAATACCTCTTATCAAGAATCTTATATCTAAAATCTAAAACTAATATCTATATTTGCCACTTATGAGCAAACAGACAGACGACTTTTTCAAAAGTGTAGTATCACACGCGAAGGAATACGGTTTTGTATTTCAATCGAGCGAAATATATGACGGATTAAGTGCCGTCTACGATTACGGTCAATTAGGTTCGGAATTAAAAAACAACCTAAAGACTTATTGGTGGAAATCCATGGTGCAATTGCACGAAAACATTGTTGGTATTGATGCCGCAATTTTCATGCACCCAACAACATGGAAAGCCTCTGGTCACGTTGATGGTTTTAACGACCCAATGATCGACAATAAGGATTCAAAAAAACGTTACCGTGCCGATCAATTGATCGAAGATAAGATTGCACGTTATGAAGCAGATGGTAAGACAGCTGAAGCTGCTGCCCTATTAGACGCTTTGAATACCGCATTGAATGCAGACGATTTAGCTGGACTGAAAACCATCATTGAAGAACATAATATCGTATGTCCGGTTTCAGGTACCAAAAATTGGACTGAAGTACGTCAATTTAATTTGATGTTTGCAACCCAAATGGGTGCTATGGCAGATGGAGCTGATCAGGTTTACCTTCGTCCTGAAACTGCACAAGGTATTTTCGTCAACTTCCTGAACGTTCAAAAGACAGGACGTATGAAAATTCCTTTTGGTATTGCACAAATTGGTAAAGCTTTCCGTAACGAAGTAATTGCACGTCAGTTTATCATGCGTATGCGTGAATTCGAGCAAATGGAAATGCAATTTTTCTGCCGCCCGGGTACTGAATTGGAATGGTATAACAAATGGAAAGAAACACGTTTGAAATGGCATTTGGCATTGGGCTTCGATCCATCAAACTACCGTTACCACGACCACGATAAATTAGCGCATTACGCAAATGCTGCAGTTGATATTGAATTCAACTTCCCATTCGGATTCAAAGAAGTTGAAGGTATCCACTCCCGTACAGATTTTGACTTGAAACAACATCAGGAATTTTCTAAAAAGAAAATGCAATATTTTGATCCTGAAATCAATCAAAACTACATTCCATATGTCATTGAAACTTCAATTGGATTGGATCGCCTTTTCTTAACTGTATTATGTAACTCTTTGGTAACAGAAGATCTTTCTACAGCAGAAAAACAAGATTCGCGCGTTGTATTGAAATTTCCACCAGCATTGGCACCGGTAAAAGCTGCAATTTTACCATTGACCAAAAAAGATGGTTTACCAGAAAAAGCACGTGAGATCCTAAATACACTAAAATTGGATTACAACGTTCAATATGACGAAAAAGATGCCATTGGAAAACGTTACCGTCGTCAAGATGCAATCGGAACACCAATCTGTATCACAGTCGATTACGATTCATTGGAAGACAACACCGTAACCATCCGTCACCGTGATACGATGGCACAGGAACGTGTTGCCATTGCCGATCTTGAAAAAATATTGAATGACTTGGCTGGTTGGAATACCTTGCTAAAAAAATTGATATAGCCAATATGCTATCACAGAAAAGGTGTCCATTGCTGGACACCTTTTTGTTTTAATAGATGTAGGGCGGCTAGATGCTAAGTACAATAACTGTGCTAGTATTCTATCACAATATGATCGTCCCACTGTTCATTCTTCACGATCTGAAAACCCAAATTCCCATTGGCAGTCTCCAGCAATTTGCCCTTAAACTGTATTTGAACATTATTTCGGATTTCGCTTTCCAGTTCAAATGTACGCAGCAATTTACCTTCCTTGAAAACTTGGAACTGATATTTAATAGCGGTATTGTTGAGATAATAGCCCATAAATTGGTTGAACGAAAAACTTTGATCAGCTGCCGTAAAATGTGGGATAACCGTCAAAAGACTTTCATCAACCTGGTCGTTACTATGCGTCATAAAAGGATAATAATGAAACACAGGATGAAGCTGCTTCACCTGAATACTATCAATTGCGCTCAGATCTTCGCTGTCTGTAAAAGTCAACTTGACCTCACTGTAGATCCGACTTAAGTTTAGGACCCGTTCCATAGCCCCTTTAACCTCAAAGGTATCCCGGCTAGCAAATAACTCTGCAGATTGTTCTGAAAAAGCATTCGTCGCATAAAAGTGCTCAAAATCCACCGCCCCTGCCAGGATCAGCGGCAATGTCGAATTTTTAGCAATCAGACTTAGGTAATAGGTTCCGTTCGGCAATTCAACATCGAAAGCTTCCTGCGAATTAAGTACGCCCGATTTGATCATAGCCTTCGATTTTGCATCAAACACATGATAGTAAAATTTGCTGGGCAAAGCGGCCGGGTTGACTTGTCCGTAAACCATCAAGTTATCCATCTTGAATGTACCAGTCGTTGGGCTGTAACCCGCTCCTCCATCCCTGCTACCGGCAAATAATGAAATTTTCAACCAGAGCTCCTTGCTGTTGCCAAACGAAATATCTGCCAATGATGCACTCACAGGGATTTTGGCTGAAAGTGACACATTCGATGGATAATTGATTGTATCCGAGAGCATCAAAAAACTATTCCCCTTATCCAGGGAATAACTCAAAAGCAGTGCCCTTGGTCCTGTACTCGAACTATTGCAATCAAAGGTCCAGCTACCCAGCGAATGAATACCTGTGGCAGGGATTTTGACTAGGATCTCTTTACCACCTTTGAAACTAATGGCTTTTCCCGTTGCAGGCCAACCGCCTAAAAAATCATAGTCTGTCTTTCCATTGTTGTAATCGATCACAACGGCATCATCAAGTGCATTTTCGGGAACAACATCGCTGTTATCAAAGGTCCAATGATACAGCAATTCGTTTTCGGAAGAAGCTCTGCTCAGCGCAGCTCGTTTTGCCGTGGTTGATTGTTTTTTTAGAGGAGTAACAATCGCTTCAAAATCCTTGACTTTGAATTTTACCGCATGAATTGTTTCATCGTTTTCATCGGGAAGTTTTACATGCTTTTTGCACGAAGGCATTGCGGCTAAAACCAGGATGAATACACATGAAAGAATTCCCCAAGTTGACTTGGATTTTCTTTTCATAAATATAAATGATTTATAAGTTAATTAACCGGCAGATTAAAATTAACTTATAAATCATTTCACTCCAATAGTATAACTAAAAAGTTACAATCCTTTTTTCACTTTTGCCAGTGGTCTCTTTATCTATTTTTTGAACGTATATCTTTCCAGAAGAGGTTGTTAATTTCATTTTGAGCACATTATTCATCCCTGTTGGACGTACATACTCGCCATTAAATTCGTCCCATTCATAGATCGGATTACCTTCTTCATTCATCCAGATATAGCTATAACGCGCATCGACTTTATCCTTTACTGTCAATTGTTCTGTGTTTTTCTTCTTGTCGATTTTAACCTGAATATTCTTTGGCTAATCAATTTTGTCCAAATACCAACTCCGTCTTTTCCAAGCCAGCATTTCCAGTGGACCTGCTTTGCATCTGCCGATTGCGAGCGGTTTACAGACTCAATAGCATATGGATTACCAGTCCAATACTCATCGGAAAGCTGGGCAAAGGAATGTCCAATTTCGCGCATCGCGATGTCATTGCTCTTAAAATTAACAGTGACGAGTCTTTCTCCGATATTGTCAACAAAACCATTCTTCCGATTTCCGTGGAGGGGAGCCCACCAAAAATCAACGGTATGAGGATCCAGTTATAGCTCGGAAATCTCCATAGACTATTCCATTAAACGGCATAGTAACATCCGCCAAACAACCTAGTAGCGCATACGATGTTCCTGTACATATTCACTCGGCGACAGTTTGGTTATTTTCTTGAACACCCGATTGAAATTGACAACATTGTTAAATCCTGTTTTAAAAGCGATATTAGAAACACTTTCCGAAGATTCGTCAATCAACATTTTACAGGCACGTTCAATCCGGATTTCATTGAGGAAGGTAACATAGGTTTTCCGGGTATGTTTCTTAAAATACTTGCAAAATGCGTGTGGTGTCATGTGTGCTACCGCTGCTATATCTTCCAAGGAAATCTTGTCTCCAAAATGCTGGAAAGTATATTGGAATATTTCATTGATTCGCAATCCTTCGGCATCTGAGAACTTCTTTTGTGGAATACCTGTATACAGCGAAGTCCATTGATCTACTTTTTTACTTAAAAAATTAATCAGCTTCACAAACGAAAGGAGACGATCTATGCCCGCACTCACGTTAATCTGTACAAATTTTTCTTTCAACGCGACGGAATGCTCCGCATCCAATTTTTTACTGACGTTGATGTGTTCCAGGAAATACTTAACATCATCGAATTCAGGAAAATCCAGAAAGGGTTTAAAATGTTCGTAGTCGAAAAAAATATGGATGGCATGAATGCCATCCCTTATATCTTCCCCCGTTTTGAACATATGCGGTTCATCTGCATCAACGATATAGATCTCGTCCTCTTCAAAACTATGTGTAAAGTTGCCAATCATAAAGGTTCCCCGCCCTTTCAGGATATAGGTCAGCTGGATTTCCTTGTGTCGGTGATAGTTGCTGTAGAATGAAGGCAGAATGTCTTCCTGCACACAAATAGATCCTTGGTAAACAACCGGAACTGTAAATTGAACGACTTTCATTATGTATTGAAATAACAAATATTAAACAGTTAATTCAAAAGTAAGCTTTTTTAAGACAATAATCGTTAATTTTTAGCAAGAAATTCCTTTACCTTCCCTAAAAACTGTGGCATTGCTGGATCCTCACCACTCAAGGATAAAATTTGGAAGGTCTGCGGATTTATCCATAGATAACTTGGCGTACGATCTATACCAAAATCATTTTCCATCGTTGCCTGGTCATTATAATTCAAAAAGTAGCTCTGCTTCCCTAGCGCCAGCTCCTTACTTGATTTGATCCATTTATCCAGATCCTTATCCAGCGAAAAATAGATAACCCTTACCCCCATAGCGTTCAATTGAGATTCTTTTTTCCGTAACATCTCCATATCGGCCTTGCTATTGGTATTGGAAGTTCTCCAAAACGCGGCAATCAGCATTTTAGCCTTTGAAATATTCTTTAAATTCAAACTATCCCGTTCTACATTCATCGGGCTAATAGCAGGAAATACAGGCATATTTTCATAGAAGTCTTTCACCCTATCGACCTTTTCGCGGGCAAATTTAACATAAGGATGCTTCTGCAAATCCGTATTAAAACTCAGCAATGCGGCATCGAATTTTTTATAATTCGTCTGATCCAAGGAGATGTATTTAAAAAAATAAGGCAATACTAAGGATGAACGGTGGGTACTATCGAGAATAAAATCGGCGTATAGTGTGCGTGGATTAAATGCGGCATTACCACTTAAGCGCTGTATTTCATCGACTGTTTTCTCATAGGAACCATCATTTCTTGCAGCCATCGAAGGCAACTGACTCTCCAGCTGCCTTACCCGTTGGCTTTTATTTGCCGTTTTATTTTTTTCCTCCTCTTCACGCTGTTTATAGTTCGCATTGAACTGTATGAAATCCTTGGCATTCTGCGAAGAGGTTGTCAAGGTAAACTTGCCCTGGTTTTCACTCAGATCATAGTCACTCCCGCCTTCGACAAATAACGTATAGGCCTCCATACCCTTAATCTGAATATCGTAAAATCCGGTCATGGCAAGTTCGCCTTCCAAAACAAATTGCCCATTAGCAACCTGTGTTTTTACAAATTGCTGCAGTTTATTATCGTGATCGACGAGGCTCACCTGAGTCCCATCCCCGGCAGTGGTTTTTCCGGTAATCTTATAGTCAAAGCTATTCAACAAGGCGGCTGTCTTCGCCGATTCGGACTTTTGTGTACAGGCTGTCGTCCCCAAGGCCAGCACAGAAATCAAGCAAAAATAGTTAACGAACTTCATAATCTTTATAGTTTCCGTTTTCAAATAGACGAATCTTTCCTTTTTTACCTTTAATCTGGAGGTCGGAAACCTTTCCATTCTCCCATTTCATATCCACAGTGTAGTTTCCTCTGGTTTTGAGACCGCTAACTTCACCCTTTGACCAGGCTTTAGGTAGCGCAGGTAATAGATGGATATAACCATTGTGGCTCTGTATCAACATCTCGGCAATCCCGGCTGCACCGCCAAAGTTTCCGTCTATCTGAAAAGGCGGATGCGCACAGAACAAATTAGGGTAGGTACCTGCCCCGACTCCCTGATAGGTTGTTTCATTGGTAAAAGCGGGCTTAAGCAACTGCCTTAGAATTTCGAGTGCATGATCACCATCCTGTAATCTCGCCCAAAATAATATTTTCCATGCTCTAGACCAGCCGGTTCCTTCATCACCACGTACAGCTAAAGTCTTACGTGCTGCGTCAGCCCATTCAGGTGTCGTCTGTGGCGAGATAAATGCCGCGGGATACAGACCATATAAATGTGATACATGTCGATGTTTAGGTTCAACTTCCTGATAGTCCTCGAGCCATTCCATTACGCGCCCCGATGGGCTAACAACTACAGGCGGAGGGACATCCTTCAGCTTCGCTTTCAAGGCGCCGGCAAAACTATCGTTCGTCGTAAGGATAGAATCAGCTTTGATCACCGCCTGGTATAACTCCCGTACGATCTGGTTATCAATGGTAGGTCCCATCACAACCGCAGCAACTTTTCCATTGGCCATTCGGAAAGCATTTTCCGGCGACACCGACGGTGAAGTGACCCACCATCCTGTTTTAGGGTCCTGAACCAATGTATGATCGTAGAACTCTGCCGCTCCTTTGAGTATCGGATAAATCTCTTTGAGGTAATTTTTATCCCCGGTAAACAGATAATGTTCCCAGAGATGGTTACATAACCAGCCTGATGCCGTACTCGCTCCCCAGGAAGCCTGCTCACCCGGAGCGGAATACCCCCAGATATTCGTCATCATATAGACCACCCAACCCGGTGCGTTATAGTAAGCCTTTGCTGTCTGCTCGCCAGTTTTTGCAATCCGCTTTATCATTTCAATAAAAGGCTTATGATATTCGCTCAGGTTATTGACCTCCACGCCCCAATGATTCATCTGTGCATTGATATTGAGATGATAGTCACCATTCCAAGGTGTATTGATCTGATTAGCCCATAACCCCTGTAGGTTTGGCGGGAGCGCGTTTGTATTTTTCGGAGCAGCACTTGAAATATTCAAATACCTTCCATATTGGTAATAAATCGTCGCCAAATCGGGATCCTGAACCGGATTTTTATAAAAATTAGCAATGCGTTCATTGGTCGGAATGGCGTTATTCGCTGTATTTCCAAAGAGATTAAGACTTACCCGATTGAAGACCTTTTGATAGGCTGCGAGATGGTCGCGATATAGCTTCTGTTCGTCAGCAGTTTTTGCTGCTGCAACCGCTGCTTTGACAATAGGTAAGGGATCTTTTCCGTAATAGGAAGTACTTGCTGAGAAATAGATCGTAAGACCGCCTTTTGCAGACACCTCTAAGGTTTTATCTTTTTTGCTGATCTGCAGATTTTTACCTTTAACCTGAATTAATCCAACGAATTTCAGATTTTTACCACCTTTTCCATCAGGCAAAAATCCCTCGATCAGAATCCCATCGTCCAACAAGGTGTAACGGTCAATATTTTCCTGCCGCTGGAATGATATGCCTAACTGCTGTACCTCATCGTTATGTTGACTCAATTGGATAACACCTACATTATTGTCAAAAGAAGTATAATAACGACGTTGGAACTGTTGTCCGTTTATCTTGAATGAAGTTTGTGCCGAGGCAGTCGCTAAGTCCAAGGAACGCTTGTACTCTTCGATCGTTCCCGCGGGCAATTTATAATCCAGCAAAAGGTCACCGAATAACTGATAACAGCCATAGGGAACCTTTGCACCATTACCAAAACCAGATCCCTTGCCTTTGGTCACAAAAGTTTCATTGACCAGTTTTTCGGCTTCATCATTTTTACCAGCTTTAAGCAGTGCCTGAATGGCTTCAACATTTTTGTAGGCTTCATAATTATTGGGATCTTCTGGACTGCCCGACCACATACTGATCTCGTTGAGCACGATCTTGTCCTGACTAGGATTTCCATCTGGCATCATGCCGATGAGTCCATTTCCCAATGGCAGAGTTTCTTCCCAAGCCTTCGCGGGCTTATTATACCAAAGTACGAGTGGATTTTGTTGGGCAAAAAGCAACGTGGTATGACATATACATACCACGATAAACATTAAGAATTTATTTGCCATACAATTCAAGTTCCGCTATGGCCAATTCATTGCCGTCGATAAATTGTTTTGGTTCAAATTTGATAAACTTGGTTGCACTGTTTGTATCAAAAAACACCTGTTGCAAAATTGGATTTGCCTTAATATTGGAAAACTCGCCCTCTTTAACAAGGGTCCATGTTTTTCCGTCGGTACTGGTTGATATTTTATAATGTGTTGGTGTCCCTATGTTCTTTCCATCCTGACGAGGAAGGAAGCCGATACCAGAAACAGGTTTGTCTGTAGCGACAACGATTACACCTTGATCGGCAACAGTCGCAAAAGTACCTGGTTTTCCGTCAGATATATAAGCATTATTATTGGATCTACCTGTCGAAATCTTAAATCCAGTCAGCTTTTTCACCTCTTTGGTATTAAATGCAAAGGGTTCGTTGTACTCCTTGAACAGTCCAAAATCACTGAGCGTGATTGCTACCGGAGCATAAACATGAAGACGTAATTTACTTGCAGTTTGAGGTTGCTCGAGTTTGATGAGGCGGTTTGCGCCGATACTTGTTGCTTTGGCCAAAGGCTTCCAGCTGTTATTTTCCCAACGTTCAATCGAAACACTATCGATACGTTGTCCCAACTTAATATTTTCTCTCAACTGAATAAGGTCGAACTTCGCTGGGGATTTTAATTTTATTTCCAATGTAGCCGATGTTTTGGAATCGTCTGTTGCCCAATAACTATAGCGGTCGTTATCGGTAATAAATGAAGTACCATAGGATTTTGAATCACCGTTACGGACATTGGATGCCGTGATGGACGCTCCTTTGGCTAAATTGGTACGGAAAGTTTCCTTCACTTTTTTCCCAAATGCCTGCAGCGACTTCACATCATTCTCATGTAATGTACCAGAAGGCATCGGTGCTAAGCCAAGATTCATGCATGCTCCTCTTCCAACGGATTTTAAATAGATCTCAAAAAGCTGATTTGGTGTTTTTACACGGCTATCTTGTTCTTCATGATAAAACCATCCCGGACGTTGTGGCACGTCACATTCAGCAGGTATCCAATATTTACCATTACGGTCACCTGTTTCGGCATTATGTGATTCTGTCGCTCCGGGTACAGCGACTTTTCCATTTAAGCCAATCGGCGTAAATGTTGCCCATGAAGTTTCAGCAGCAAATCCTTTCTCATTACCCACCCAACGCATATCGGGACCGATATCTGAGAAAATAACCGCTTCAGGCTGTAATTTTCGTACAATAGGCCAAGTTTTCTCATGCCACTCATAGTAAGTTGTTCGATCGATGATACGCTTCCCTTCATGGCCACCATAAAAGCCATCGCCGCCATTTGCTCCATCATGCCACGAGGTAAACAAAGAGCCATAATTGCTCATCAATTCGGTCAGTTGCTGTCTGTAGGCATCTGCATAGGCCGGTGTGCCGTAACGTTCATCGTGACGGTCCCAAGCAGAAAGATATACACCAAATTTCATCCCATTCCGATGGGTCGCTTGCATAAAATCTTTGACCATATCACCTTTTCCATTTTCCCATGGCGAAGAAGCGATACTATAGGATGTTGTCTTGGTTGGCCACAAACAGAATCCATCATGGTGTTTTGCCACACTAATTAAGCCCCTGAAACCACCCGCTTCCGCTGCCTTAGCAATTTGATTTGCATCAAAAGCCGAAGGATTAAACAATGAGGGCTGTGCATCACCATAACCCCACTCCTTATTTTGGAAAGTTGTCGGCGTATAATGAATCAAACAATACGTTTCCATCTCTTGCCACTTTAATTGACGCTCGGTTGGCAGAGCCCCGTAAGCTTTTAAAGTATCTGATTTGGCTACAGGCCCGCTGGAAAGTAAAATGGAGGATAACAAGATTGTCAACATAGTCTATATTTATGTGCTAGAAAATTAGGTTGTAAAGCCCTAAGATAAGAAGTTTTGCAAAATGCTGTATGTAACATTTGCGTACAAAACCGATCGATGATCAGCTCCAACAGAATTTATCCCTAGGTCAAATCGTATTCTTTGTTTTAATCAATCGATTGATTAAAATATGCAAAACATGAATGCTGTAATAATACTTGGCACTAGTAGAACAATTGTTCAGCACATGCGGCCCCGCCAGTTTGAACCCGCTCGCCAGTTTCAGAAATCGAAACTGTATTTTTTCTTAAATAATTGTTTGTCGACAAGGCTCGGGGGAGAAACTCTTCCAGCACCATAACTCCTTTGATCTCATTAGGCTTGGCATCATAGTCACTAAATATCTGAACAGTTTTAAAAGCTGAATTAGGATAACTTACAACGAGGCTATCTAGGTTCTTCGCTGAATTAAAATAGAACGTTTTTTAGGACCTGAGTTGCTCGTCGACGTAGCTGTACTCCCCTTTTAGCAAATCACCTATGTATTGATAAGTTCGACAATTTTCCCGCCCTCAAATAATAACTTCTGTCTGTCTGAAAATATAAGTTCCTTATTAAAACTCTTTTTTTCAAGTATCATCCGATTTCCGTTTACACGAACGTCCCAGTACACCTTATCCGTAAAAAAGGGGGCAAATCCGTTCGTGGTAGGTATCTCTAAAAATCCTCCTATAATGCGATCCAATTGTTTCCCACGATAACTCAATTTCATTTCGTTCACGTTAGACATAAATAATTCAGCGGTAGATGACTCTAGATACAAGATCGGAATTTGCATTGGTCTTTGTTCAAAAGTTCCTTCCTCATCCTTTGAACAGGAAAAGCAAAGCACTAGGAATATAGTACAAGGCAAAAGCCATATTTTTTTCATAAAATGGGTTATTTCATTGCTAATTATACAAATATAAAAATTTCATCTCGTACCTTTACACATCATGAAACAAGATCAATCTAAAATCATACGTGAACAGGTCGATCGTTCAGCACTTCGCGAACATTCGACTCCTTTATACCTTACATCAAGTTTTATCTTCGACAGCGCTGAACAAGGTCGGGCGGTCTTTGCTGGCGAAGAGGATGCAATGATTTATTCCCGCTATGCTAATCCAAATACTTCAGAATTCATCAACAAAGTTTGTATTCTTGAAGGTGCAGAAGCAGGATTGTCTTTTGCGTCAGGTATGGCAGCAGTATTTGCCTCCTTTGCAGGAATTATCGAAAGTGGAGACCATATTGTCTCTTCACGTGCAATATTCGGTTCTACACATCAGTTATTTACGGAACTATTCCCACGTTGGGGCGTTACAACAACTTACGTAGACGCCGCTAATCCCGAAGAATGGGAAAAAGCAATTCAGCCGAATACGAAAATCATCTTTTTAGAATCGCCATCCAACCCAGGTCTGGAATTGGTTGATTTGGAATGGTTGGGTAAATTCAAGGAGAAATATCCTCATATCATTCTGTCGATCGACAACTGCTTTGCCACACCTTATCTTCAGAAACCGATTCAATATGGATTTGACCTGGTTATCCATTCGGCGACCAAATATATGGATGGACAGGGTCGTGTTTTGGGCGGTATTGTTGTCGGAAAACAAGAGCTTATCGATAAATTGATGTTCTTTATCCGTCATACAGGCCCCGCATTATCGCCTTTCAATGCCTGGATCATATCAAAAAGTTTAGACACGTTGGGCATCCGTATGGATCGCCATTGTTCTAACGCATTGGCTTTGGCCGAGGCATTGGAAAATCATGCGGAAATTGAGGATGTAAAATATCCATTTTTACCAAGCCATCCACAATATGAGCTGGCTAAGAAACAAATGAAAGCTGGTGGCGGTATTGTAACCTTTGTTGTCAAAGGTGGTTTTGAGCGAGCAAAAGCCTTTGTAGATCATTTGGAAATGATTTTATATACCTCTAATTTAGGAGATTCAAGATCAATCGCAACGCATCCAGCTTCAACGACACACTCAAAATTGTCGGAAGAAGAACGTTTGAATCTGGGCATCAAACCGGGCAGTATCCGCCTGTCTGTGGGTCTGGAAGATCAACAAGATATCATCAACGATATCTTGCAGGCTTTAGAGAAAACGAAATAAACGTTCGCTTTGTAATAGTTAGCGAATATACATTAACTAAAAAAGCCTTTGCATAAGCAAAGGCTTTTTTTATTCACTCTCATCCTACTTAATTCAACGATGCGATCGCTGCAGCATAATTTGGCTCATCAGCAATTTCTGCGACTTGCTCTTCGTACAATACTTTTCCATTTTCATCCAATGTGATGACAACACGGCTCAATAAACCTGCCAAAGGTCCATCAGCGATAGCCAATTGATAAGCATCTGAAAAGTTTGAATCTTTATACTCTGATAATGTCACTACGTTATTTAGCCCCTCTGCAGCACAAAAGCGGCCTTGTGCAAAAGGCAAATCTTTCGATATACATAACACCACAGTGTTATCCAACTGAGAAGCCTCTTTATTAAATGCACGTACGGAAGCAGCACAAGTTCCGGTATCTACACTAGGAAAAATATTTAATACAATTTTTTTTCCTTTGAAGTCTGTAAGAGACTTATCGGAAAGATCGCCTGCAGTTAATTTAAAATCAGGAGCTTGCTCGCCAACCTGTGGTAAACTGCCTTTCGTGTTTACTGGATTGCCTTTAAAAGTGATTGTAGCCATATAATATGATCGTTTAATTTTTAGTATCCTTGCAATTAAAGGTACGAGCAAAAAAAATATTACACAACATTTATTAATTTTAGTCAAACATTTATTATGTTAGCATTGTATTTGAAAGAGGAATGTTAACCAAAAATAAACACTAGTATGAAGAAACTGCTATTTTCAATACTTTGTGCAAGTCCGTCACTCCTGTTTGCACAAGGATCTCAAGTGAATCTACAAAGTCCCAAAGCTGTGGGAATGGGGGGAGCAGGTTCTGCTTACTTTTTAGATGAGTCTTCCATTTTTTATAGTCCGGGTGCTTTAGCAAAAATGGACCATAACGCTATTTCAGTTGCCGGTAATGCCGTGATGTACAAATCTGGCTTTCAAGAGGTCGGCAGTACAGTTGTTTATCATACTAGAAATCAGATTTCAACTCCTTTTTCATTATTTGCTGCATTCGGCCCTAAAAACTCCTGGTGGAAAGCCGGTATTGGAGTATACACACCTTACGGTGGGGCCGTCGATTGGGGGAAAGATTGGGTAGGTAAATTCAGTTTGGTCAGCCTTTCGCTACGTGCAATCTATATTCAGCCCACATTGAGTTTCAAACTGACTGAAAATTTTAGTGTTGGGGGTGGTTTTGTATACAACGTTGGTACCGTAGACCTCGAAAATTCTGTTCCGGTATTCTATCCGGATGGTCACGCCGGATTGGCAACCTTAAAAGGAACCGGAACTGGCACGGGGTATAATGTGGGGATTCATTATAACTTAGAAGACGAATTCGCCATATCGGTAAGTTATCGTTCTAAAGTTGTCACTAAACTTAAAAATGGTGATGCAACTTTTGACGTACCAGAATCGGTGGCAAGCAATTTCCCTGCAGGTAACAAATTCAGTGCTGAGCTACCGCTTCCTTCGACATTTGCCGCGGGCATCGCCTTCCCTATTTCGGAGAAATTGAAGATGGCTCTTGATGCAACGCTCATCAACTACGACATATATAAAGCCCTAGATTTCGATTACAAAGAAAATACACCTGTATTGCAGGATACCCATTCACCAAAAAAATACGATAAAGCAGGATCTGTTAAAGCAGGATTGGAATATATTGCTTCCGACCGTTTGCAATTACGTATAGGTGGCGGTGTGATCGCAACTCCAGTACAGCAGAGTGCCTATGTTTATCCGGAGACACCAGACAACACCAGATACTTAATATCGGGAGGTTTTACAATAAAACCATCACCAAAATTTGATGTCACAGGTTCCTTTGCGTATCAACGGATTGTGGCTCGCCAGTCAACCAACGTGGAGAGCCATCTATCAGGTACGTATGCAACAAATATTTTTGCTCCTGGTATTGGTGTAAGCTATAAATGGTAATTAACAGCCAAATTTGACTAAGATGAAAAAAAACAAACTTTATATAGCTGCGGCGTTAGCACTTTTAGCGATCGCCTCATGTAAACCGACCTTGGACGAATATACGCCTTCGGCTGGATCGCTTAATTTTTCAAAATATGTTGCCATCGGAAATTCATTGACAGCAGGTTATGCCGATGGCGGACTCTACTTGGAGGGCCAAAAGGTAGCCTATCCAAATTTAATTGCTGAACAGCTAAAGCAAGTCGGTGGTAGTGAATTCAAATCGCCGTTTTTCAGTGAAGATCAAGCCAATGGTTCTGGTTATATTACACTTACAGCGCTCGTCAATGGCCAGCCAGTAACGGCACAGGTAACGGATAAATTGGCCTACCGTTCTGCTTCACCAAAATTATTGACAAGATATACCGACCCGATTAACAACCTTGGCGTACCGGGCATGCGTATGGATATGGCCTTTGCTGCTGGCGTGGGATCCCAAGCTGGAAACATGTATTTCGAACGCTTACTACCTGACGCAGATGCGATGAAAACATATTTTGCCTATTCAACGACGCAAAACCATACCTTCTTTAGTTTTGCTTTAGGCAATAACGATGCTTTAGGCTGGGCGACTAACGGTGGTGTAGAAGATGGACCAACATCAACATTGACTTCTACTGCGCTCTTCACGTCTTTATTGGGCAACTATGTAACGACATTAACAGCAGGAGGTCAAAAAGGCGTACTGGCCACAATTCCAGATGTAACAGCAACACCTTATTTTACGACGGTAACCCGTGCTGCTTTATTGGCAGCTGTGAATGCAACAAATCCGCCGACACCGGTAACAAATATCTACATTGCAACAAAGTCAGGTCCTCGTGCAGCTACTGATCAAGATTATTTTGTGCTCCCTTTCTCTTCAACAGGATTATTGGGGAAACCAAATGCGGCACAAATTCCGTACGGCTTACACCCACTGAACCCCGTGGAAGACAAATACGTGCTTGATGTAAGCGAAACAGCAACGGTCGTACAACGCATCAACGAGTATAATGCAGCCATCAAAGCTGCTGCAAATTCAAAAGGTCTAGCTTTAGCTGATGTGCATGAATTCTTGAATAATGTAAAAGGAGGTGTTCGTATCAACGGACTAGCGGTGAGTGCAAAATACATTACCGGAAATGCATTCTCTTTAGATGGTATTCACTTAACACCAATTGGAAACGCCCTAATGGCGAACATCTTTATCAGCGCCATCAATTCTAAATATGGCTCAAAGATTCCACAGGTTGATGTAGCGAAATATCGCGGTGTCAAACTACCCGATACCGTCACAAAATAAACAGTGATCAACATACTGACAAAAGGCAGACAAATAATCGTCTGCCTTTTTTGTATATTTCCTCTATAAATAAGTTCCTCAAAAGGCAGAGGAGAGATCGATAAATTACTTTTATATACTACGCAATTATATTGCATATAAAAGGTAATTTATCTAAGTTTGTTTAGTATAGATTGAACAGAAAAAAACTCGTTTCACGTTCCACAGCCTAAACGAGCAAAAAAGAATAAAATAGAATAAGATGAAAATCAAATTAAACCGTGTCAACCAAGCTGTGCATTTCGAAGCCAGCAGTGAATTATCCCCCGTGAAAGTCAACATCGATGGTTCAGAAGCTATCGGCGGTGAAGGAAAAGGTGTTCGTCCAATGGAATTGGTTTTAATGGCACTGGGTTCTTGCAGCGTCTTTGACCTCCATAGCATACTGGTAAAACAACGCCAGCAAATTGACGATATCCAGGTTGAAGTGGAAGGTAAACGCCGCGAAGAAATTCCTCAAGTATTTACAGATATTCACATTAATTTTTTCCTAAAAGGTGAAATTGATGAAGTAAAAGCAGCCAAAGCAGCTGAATTAGCTGTTAAAAAATATTGTTCAGTACACGATATGCTTGCCGCTGGCGGTATTAATATCACGTATTCACTGAAAATAAACTAAGAAATACTTTCCTTGCATCTGATAATCCTCCACATCGCATGTGGAGGATTATTGTTTTTGATCCATGCGGTATTTATTCTCTTTTACAGGCGTATGGAGAATATAACCAAGGAAATAGAATCTGCAGCAGGATTTGACTTTGCCAAAATTAACCGAATTACAAGCGGTTCTGCTCTTCTGTTCTTGTGGGCTGATTGCTGCTCTTGACTTTCTGGTTTCCAAAATGATACCGCAGCGTTAGATTCACCTTTCTAGTATCGCGGTAATCTTTATAAAAGTTGTTTTGGTCACCATATTTGGATGATATCGTCATTTTTTCTGTTTTGAAAATGTCCATAAATGAGAGATTCACTTCAAATTTCTTTTTAAAGAATTTTCGATTTGTCATCACATAGGTACTTGAATACCCTGTAATATGAAATGGCCCCTGTATCGTGGGTGATGTAAATGTATTAACCAGTTCAAGGTTCCAACCGGCATCCTTATTCAGCACATAGTTGGTGCTTACGTTTCCGTTGCCGATATACACATCATTCTTGTGCAATACGTCATCAGTACCCATAAAGTAATTCTGGTTATACATCCCCTCTAGCTGCAGATTCAATCCCCAGCGCCCGGTCAGCTGAAAACTCTTTCCTAAGTCTATCCCTGCCCCTTGTCCTTTCTTGATATTGGTATATTGGAAAATAAGTTGGTGATTGTTGTTATCTTGGCGGGAAATTTCCATATTCGGCCACTTCTCAAATCGGTAGAATAAATCGATATTCCAGTTGTTTTTTGTCCAGGTCAGATTCAGGTTATGAACGATCGTCGCCCTTAAACGTGGATCTCCCTGAAAATAGGAAAAGCGATTATAGTAGGACTTAGCCGGATTAAGCCAGGAGTATGCTGGGCGACTAATACGCTTTCCATAGGAAAAACCAAACTGCTGATCGTCAGTCAAGGCATATTGCATGTAAAATGTCGGAAAGAGCACAAAATAATCACGCTTATTGATATCAGCTGGTTCGGATACAATACCTTCCAAATCGGTATATTCTCCCCTTAGACCTGCTTTCCAGCTCCATTTTTTCCAGGCATAGTCCAATGAGCCATACAAAGCCACATTACGTTCTTTGTAATCAAACACACTACTCTTATCAGGCCTTTGCTCGAGCTCTCCTGATTCATCATCAAAGAAAGCAAGGGTACTCGTCGTTTTCACATCGCTAAATTTTCCACCAAACTCCAGCCCCAGCTTCTTTATTTTTCCGGTGAAATCTATCTGGGAAGAAAAAAGCCGATTTTTATTTCCATTATTACTGATAAATCGGGTATATGTGGGTTCCTCCCCCTTAAATCGCAGTGCCGTCAGCACGTCTTGATCATTTGTCGAATGATTGTCAGTGAAGTAGGATGACCAATTTATGCTCCACCTGGAATTAAGCTTCTTTGTTACCTGAAGGTAGAGGTTATTCGTTTTTGTCGATCGTTGATGATCATTGGTGGTAAAATAACTGGACTCCTGTACATGATTTTTATCGTATATAACGGTTGGCACTTCATAAATCCCATAGGTTTTCGGTCCATAATATCCATTTAGTCCAGCATTAACCGTCCAGGTTGTATCGGGTGTATAGTCTATCGAAAACACATAGCTGTTCTGACTGTTATTGGTATCAAATCGATCCATGACACCTTCCCATGAGGTTTGCTCATTTGGATAATAAACATAATTCGTTTCATAGCGTGCGTAAGTCCCTCGTCCGAAATTATACGTACCTCGAAGATTGAATTTTTCATTTTTATAATACTGGGTTAGTCCAAACAGTTGCTTCCAGGTACTGCTTTTTTCGGCCAATGCAACCACCGAGCCTCTATAGCCATATAGGTTGGATTTGGAAAGTTTAATATTGATAATCGTACTTCCCTCAGCTTCATATTTTGCAGGTGGATTGGTAATAACCTCTATCGATTGCACGTCGCTACCTGCTGTATTCTCCAGATAGGTTTTCAGTTCGTCTCCCGTGAGCATCACTTTTCGGTCATTAATGAGGACAACAATATTTTTGTTTCCACGGACCATTAAATCCGCACCATTCACCATCACTAAGGGCGTACGCTTCAAAATATCCCAGCTATTCAGTGCTGAAAGATTGGAATTCTGAACGTTGAACTCTAAGCGATCCAACTTACGGATCAATCGGGGAGCTCGACCCACGACCTGCGCTTCTTCAAGTACCTTTGCTTCGGGAATAAGTTCAAGTAACAAAGGGCGTGAAATGGTATCGCTGCGAAAAAAAAGTTCCTGAGACTTGAAGTTCAGATAGCTTGTCCGTAGATAGTATCCACTAGGATGATCCAGCGTAAGTAAGAATTTTCCAAAATGGTCCGTCTTTACTTCACGGATCTCTTGATAGTTGCTATCCAATAGCATAACAGTCGCTCCCGCCAGCACAATTTTGTTTGCATCCTGTACTTGTCCCCCGATTTGTTTGGTCTGTGCCGAAAGTAACAAGGGGAAAGCCAGAAAAAATAGGATCAATTTCATGTACAAATAATTAGTCTTTTAATTCTAGTATAGCTTATCCGCATTATTCTATTTGACAATCGCGGCCATTTCATACTGATATGCTATGCTTCAAAAGTGTCTATAGTGACGGCAAATAATGGTTAATAAAGGGTTAATACTGGGTTAAGGTACATTATCTTAGCCCTCAGCAGTTATATTTGTGTATGGAATTGAAACCCAAAAGTTATATCGTCCTATTCACGTTATTTTTTGCCGTACTTATTGGCATACAGGGGTATCAATTGTACAATACCTATCAGCTCAAACAGCGTGATATTTTTGCCACTGTAAAAAGTAAGCTAAGTAAGCTTCATGACAATGACAAGCTTTTTGATGATGATTTAATGAGCAAAGACATTGCTAGAGATTACTACATCAAATTGGTTAAACATGAGATAACGGCCGAAAAATTAAAGGAGTTATACCATGCAAACGCCCATAAAACATCCCAGAGGCTAACGCAATATGTCGACAGTCTATTTCAGCCACTTGGAATGGATGTCATTCTGAAAAAAGAAATTTTGGGCATCTATTTCAAGAGCTTAGAAAAACAGATCGCAGCGGGTCCCATTACCATCTACACAACGTCTGGAGCTTTTCGGCGGCCCGTTGAACTTTCCTCAAGCGAGTGGATAACAGAAAAAACAGAAACACAGAAAATCGAAAACAGCATCCAGAGCAAAGAGGTCTTATATACCTTTCTTGTACATAGGAAGACATCCTTTGAGGTGACGAATCTCAACTGGATATTGTTCAAAGAACTTACTTCGCTCCTATTGAGCACCTTATTTATTCTAGCCGCTTTTCTTTGGCTTTTTTATAGAACCATTCAGAATCTCCGAAAACAGCAGAAACAGATCACCGTACTGCACGATGTCGTCGACAATATTTCACATGAACTCAAAACACCTATTGCAACCCTGAAAATTGCTGCTAAAACACTTTGGAAATCAACAGACGAAAGCATTATAACCGTCATTGAACGACAAGTAAATCGCTTGGAACAAACCCTTGATCCACTTAACGAAAATCTTCACACTATTGATCAGCCTCCTGTTAAAAGCACAGAACTACAAGCTATTTTCGACGATTTTCAACTGACCAACTCCGCTATTGCATTCCAATTAAGTCTCTTGCCTGACGGCAAACTATGCCTGAGCCCAAATGATGCGACAACACTATTTCAGAACCTGATGAACAATGCCGTAAAATATGGTGCAACTTGGATTAATATCTCTTTTGAGGATCAGAAAGGCAAACTCTCGGTTTATATACAGGATAACGGTTACGGCATGGAGGAGTCCGAGCTACCCTATATTTTCGACAAGTTTTACCGCATCCAAAAAGACAATATTCACGACACCAAAGGCCTGGGAATAGGTCTTTTCCTTGTAAAAAAAATCGTCGATCGTTATCACGGACAACTTACTGTAACCAGCGAACCCAATGTCGGGACTACGTTTAAAATCCAGCTGCCGCATGCGCTTGTCCCATCATCGGAAATATGACCAAAAACAAGGATAAGCTGTGAAAAGACAATAGACGGCCATAGACTAAAGTATTTATATTAACTCAACTACTGAAAACAAAAATGAATAAAATATTACTCGTTGAAGACGATCCCGATTTTGGTTTTATGCTTAAGCAATACCTTGAGCTATCCACATTTGCCATAGACTGGATAGCACAGCCCAATGATCTTACGGAAAATTTCCAGCAGCTAGCCGATTATGATCTGGTTATACTGGATGTTATGCTTCCTCAAATCAGTGGTTTTAGCCTCGCCAAAGAAATCAATGCACTATACCCTACTTTACCCTTTATCTTTTTAACAGCCAAAGAGCAAAAAATAGATAAGCTCACGGGACTAAAAATCGGTGCCGATGATTATGTCACTAAACCTTGTGATCCCGAGGAACTATTGCTTCGCATACAAAATATATTAAAGCGGAATCAGAAAAATAGTACTCCAAAATCGATCGCCATCGGGAGCTATCTATTCCATCCTGAACAATTATTATTAAGCCATGCTTCGAAACAATATAAGCTCACTGAACGTGAAGCCCAACTTCTCCTCTTTCTATGGCAACACAATGATCAGCTTGTCACGCGTGAAGAAATCCTTGAAAAAGTATGGGGAAATGCAGATTTCTTCACAGGAAGGAGCATGGATGTCTTTATTACCCGGATCCGCAAATATTTAAGCCTGGATCCTAATCTGAGCATCAGTTCGAATAGAGGTGTCGGATTTACGATTCAATTTTAAGAGTTATCCAGCAATCTCTTCCTTCCGTTTGTTCCATAATTTCTCTGCCCAACGGCCGACAAACCAAAAGGACACGGCCAAAATTAAAAAGAACACTGCTCTATTGATATTATCCCAGAGATACTCGACATAGCGGGTATAGATATTGAGCACTAAAAATACAAATCCTACTTCTCTGCTGACGTTATCTTTCGCTTTTAAGCCGTAGACAACCAGGAATACCGACACGGCAGTGGATAAAATACCCCAGTAGAACATATGGTATTGACGTACAGTCGTCCATTCATAGAAATCAGCATAATTTCCAAAAATAGAAAGGGTCCACAAGGATACCATCAGATAGATCAATCCCACAATATAACTGATGGGCTGAAAGATTTGTAGCCTTTCAAACCTGGGTTGAACCCAAACAGCCAAGGCGGTTATCAGTGCCCCAAAAATGGTAAAACGCAGCGGATAGTTCATCCCCCAAAACTTAAATCCCCAATTGCTATGGTAGGCGGTCTCGGTCGCAAACCATACGCCCAAGGCCAAAAGCATAAACGTCCAAATCAGCTTACTCTCGAGCTTGACGGCAAGAAAGCCATAAATCGCCACGGAGAGTAAAAATAACAGCGAATAGTGCATCGTATCTTTGTCCAATACTTTACCCATAAACCCGATACAGGCCGCAGTTCCGAAAACTCCAATCAGCATCATGGTTTCCGTGGATAGATTTTTATAAGTATAGCGTTTCTTATACCGAAAACCCAGCGTATAGAATAATACAGCCACGGCAGCGAAAAAGAAGCAAAATAGGATATTAGGTGCTTCGTAGAGGGTGTCCACAAAGGCCAAGAATGATGCATCTGTAAACAACGAAAAGACAGCGAAGACCAGAGATGCCAAGGCAATCCAAAAGGCATATCTAGCCAGTTGTCCCCAGTCAAAACTTTTTACGTCTAAACTATCCATCAGCTCGTTCGCTTTTTGCTCATCTAATAAGTTCTCTTTCTTCCAAAATTGGACAATATCGTCGATCGATTGTTTCTCTTGTTTGCTGACGTCGTATTTTCGCATAAATTTAGATTTACTGTGCAAGGTACATTATTTTTTTAAATCACTTGTATATCACATTTTGTTCCAAAAGTCAGAAAGGCTCGCATAATTCCTTTAAAATCTGTAATTTTGCATGTTTTGCATTTAATCCCTCACACGGGACCTTAAGGAGTTTTCATGGCAGTAAAAAGAAGCCCAGATTTGGGCGAACAAAGTGAAGTTCAGGTATTTGGAGCGCGTGCGCATAATCTAAAAAATATAGATGTTTCTTTTCCGAGAAATGAATTGGTTGTTATCACAGGTTTAAGTGGCAGCGGAAAGTCTTCCTTGGCTTTTGACACCATTTATGCCGAAGGACAACGTCGGTATATGGAGACATTCAGTGCCTACAGCCGTCAGTTTTTGGGCGGCATGGAACGTCCGGATGTGGACAAGATATCGGGCTTAAGTCCAGTGATCTCCATTGAACAGAAAACCACCAGCAAAAACCCGAGGTCCACTGTTGGAACCATTACTGAGGTGTATGACTTTATGCGTCTACTATTTGCCCGAGCAGGAGAAGCTTTCTCCTATGTGACTGGGAAGAAAATGGAGCGTATGTCGGACGATCAGGTTATCGAACGGATTTTGACTGAGTTTGAAGGACAGGCACTGAACATCCTGGCACCAGTGGTTAAAGGGCGTAAAGGCCACTACCGGGAGTTGTTTGAACAAATCCGTAAGCAAGGTTATGTGAAGGTACGTGTGGATGGAGAAATATTGGACCTTGTTCCAAAAATGCAGGTCGACCGCTACAAAATACACGATATTGAAATCGTCGTAGATCGTCTGAAAGTAGAGCGTGAAGATAAAAAGCGCTTACAAACTTCCGTGATGCAGGCGATGAAAACAGCGAAAGGTATCATCAAGGTCTCCACGAAAGATAATCAGGAGCAATTCTATAGCCGTTATCTCATGGATGCCGAATCGGGGATCTCTTATGATGAGCCACAGCCAAATACCTTCTCATTCAATTCCCCATACGGTGCGTGTCCGACATGTGATGGTTTGGGCTATATTTTTGAAATTGATAAGAATGCCGTTATCCCGGATAAAAAACTAAGTATTCAAAAAGGTGGTTTGGCCCCTTTGGGACCTACCCGGGAAAATTGGACTTCGGAAGTCTTGAAAGCTGTCGCAAAAAAATTAGATTTTACCATTACAACACCGCTTGAAAAACTAACTGAAGAACAGATTGACCAGCTTTTATTTGGCAATAAGGAAGAGCCTATCGTTGTCACGGTATCTTATGGAAGTTATGGCACACGTGAATATCGTGTTGAATTTGAAGGAATCTTTAAGATGCTGGAAGAGTTTTCGGGAAAATCATCGGATGAGGCACCTTCTTTAGATGACTTCAGAACGAAAGTGACCTGTCCAACCTGTGCGGGAGCTCGTCTGAAAAAAGAATCGTTACATTTTAAAATTGCGGATAAAAACATCCATGAGCTCTCAACGATGGACATTACATCCATCAAAGAATGGTTTGATCAGGTAGAAAGCAAACTTGATGAACGCCAGCTCATTATTGCAACGGAGATATTAAAGGAAATCCGCGCACGTTTAGGCTTCCTGCTGGATGTCGGCCTAAATTACTTGACCTTGGACCGTACAGCTAAAACACTTTCGGGTGGTGAAGCACAGCGGATCCGTTTGGCCACACAGATTGGTTCCCAACTGGTGAATGTACTTTATATTCTGGATGAACCGAGTATTGGGCTCCATCAGCGGGATAACGAACGTTTGATCAATGCGCTTAAAAACCTACGCGATATTGGCAATTCGGTCCTTGTTGTGGAACATGACAAAGACATGATCCTACATGCCGACCATGTTATCGACATGGGACCTGCTGCAGGCGTTCATGGTGGGACTGTGGTTGCCGAAGGTACACCAACAGAAATCCTAAAATCGAACTCTTTAACAGCAGCTTACCTCAACGGGACAAAAGAGGTTAAGATTCCCGAGAAACGCCGTGAGGGCAATGGAAAAACATTGTCATTACGTGGAGCAACCGGACATAACTTAAAAAATCTGTCTGTCTCTTTTCCATTAGGAAAACTCATTGTTGTATCGGGTGTTTCAGGTTCGGGTAAATCAAGCCTAATCACAGGTACTTTATACCCGATTTTGAATAAACATTTTTTCAGAGCCAAAGCAATTCCACTTCCTTTCAAAAAAATTGAAGGGTTAGAACATATTGACAAAGTCATCGAGATCGACCAAAGTCCTATCGGCCGTACACCACGGTCCAACCCTTCGACCTATACCGGTGTATTTTCGGATATCAGAACTTTGTTTGTTCAACTTCCAGAAGCTAAGATCAGAGGCTATAAACCAGGAAGATTTTCCTTTAACGTCAAAGGTGGTCGTTGTGAAACCTGTCAGGGAGCCGGGCTGAAAGTCATCGAAATGAATTTCCTTCCCGATGTACAGGTTCCTTGTGAAACATGTCACGGAAAACGCTACAACCGAGAAACTTTAGAGGTACGCTACAAAGGAAAATCCATTTCCGATGTACTTGATATGAGCATCAACGATGCTGTGGATTTCTTCGAAAATGTACCGAGTATTTACCGAAAGATCAAAACACTGCAGGATGTAGGTTTGGGTTATATCACCTTAGGACAGTCCTCCACAACCTTATCGGGGGGTGAGGCACAACGGGTAAAATTGGCTACTGAACTTTCTAAAAAAGACACTGGAAATACATTCTATATCCTTGATGAACCGACAACAGGTCTTCACTTTGAAGATGTCAATGTCCTTATGGGCGTTATCAATCGTCTGGTCGAGCGCGGGAATACCATTTTGATTATTGAGCATAACCTTGATGTCGTTAAATCGGCCGATTGGGTCATTGATATCGGTCCCGAGGGTGGCAAAGACGGCGGGCAGGTTCTATTTGAAGGAACACCTGAAAACTTAATTAAAAATAATAAAAGCGAAACAGCACGTTTCTTAAAATTGGAAATGTAATGCCTTTGAAACGGCAGCCGCGAAGTATTATATTTCGTGACTGCTGTTTGCTCGGGATGGCTCGGTTATTGCGCAGGAATGTTTTCCAACTCCTTGAGCTTTGTCTTACATGGGGCAATAGATATCGCACACTGACTTTGACGGCCGAGGAATAGGGCGCAACTATTTATCAATGCCATCCATTTCATTTGTATAAATGAACACATTAAAGGTTTTTGCTTTTAAAGAACATACGGAATGTCCAGTTGATTTTCATCAGTGTTTATACGCTGTAAATATGGATATTTCTTAACTTTGTATTATATGTCGGATATTATTCAATTACTTCCAGATAATGTTGCTAATCAGATTGCGGCGGGAGAAGTGGTGCAGCGACCAGCGTCTGCCATTAAAGAATTGATTGAGAATGCTATTGATGCTGGAGCTGACAAAATAAAACTTATTGTTAAAGATGCAGGCAAGTCATTGATCCAGGTCATTGACAATGGCTGTGGCATGAGCGTAACTGATGCTCGTCTTTGTTTTGAACGTCACGCAACATCGAAAATTCGTAAGGCTGAAGACTTATTCGCTATCCGTACGATGGGTTTCCGTGGTGAAGCAATGGCATCCATTGCTGCGATTGCACAGGTAGAGCTCAAAACACGCCGCATTGAAGATGAACTGGGTACAGTTGTTGAGATAGAGGGATCAAAAGTTGTCAACCAATACCCGGAAGCTGTTGCTGCCGGGACAAATATTTTAGTTAAAAATCTTTTTTACAATATTCCTGCACGGAGAAACTTCCTAAAGAGCAACTCGGTAGAAATGCGTCATATCATTGATGAATTTCAACGTATTGCTTTATCAAATCCACAGATTTTCCTAACCTTACATAGCGACGGAAATGAGATCTACCATTTGCCGGCTGAGACGCTGAAACAACGTATTGTCCATATTTTTGGCAACAATTACAATCAGCGACTTGTCCCTGTGGAAGAAGATACGTCCATCATCAAGGTAGAAGGTTTTGTTGGGAAACCTGAATTTGCAAAAAAAACACGTGGTGAACAGTTTTTCTTTGTCAACAAACGCTTTGTACGTGATCCATACCTGCACCATGCAGTCATGAATGCTTATGAAGATATTTTACAGGCCGAAACATTCCCTTTCTATGTATTATTTATCGACATAGATCCTGCACGCATCGATATCAACGTACACCCTACCAAGACCGAAATTAAGTATGAAGACGATAAGGCTATTTACGCCATTATCCGTTCAGCCGTAAAAAGATCGTTGGGACGGTACAATATCATGCCATCTTTGGATTTTGAACAGGAAACAAGCTTCACCAATCTTATTACAAAAAAGGCATTAGATGAAATCATCGTTCCAACGGTAACTTTTAATCCAGACTTCAATCCATTTGATACAGACAAATCGAAATCCAATTCGAGCTACACCCGTTCAGAAAGCTACGCTGAAGGACTTAACAAGAAAACAGGTGGCATACCTAGCAATTGGGATTCCCTGTACCAAATCGTCGAAGAGGAGGAATCTGTTCAGCTGCCATTGCATGCGGAGCCGGAATTGCATACGGATAGCTCACAGGTCATTCAGGTCGAAGATAAGTCATCCTCAAAGCTCTTTTTTCAGCTCCATAATAAATATATTGTCTCTCAGATTCACTCTGGATTTATTCTAATTGATCAACAGGCTGCACATGAACGTATTCTCTTTGAGCAATTTCTTGCGCAACTGGACCAACATAAAGGGCTGAGTCAGCAAAGTTTGTTTCCACAGACTTTGGACCTAAATGCTGCAGATAATGAATTAATGAAAGACCTTTTGGAGGACATCAATGGCTTAGGCTTTCAAATTCGTGAATTTGGAAAAAATTCCTATATTATTGACGGAATTCCTGCAGACTTAGGGACAGGATTCGACGAAATAAAGATGATTGAGAAAATATTGGAGGATTACAAAAACAATCAATCTGAGTATAAGCTCGCTAAGCGCGAAAATCTTGCAAAAAGCCTTGCCCGTAATGCGGCCATTAAACCTGGTACCGCGTTGGACAATACAGCAATGGCAGAGCTTGTGGACAGACTATTTGCCTGTCACTCACCCAATATCTCCATCTATGGCAACCCTGTGATTGTAACATTTACATTGCAAGAATTAGCGGAAAAATTTGGCAAAAATTAGAAGATAAAATATATGTTTCCACAACTGACACCTGTTATCAAGAATTTATTGATCATCAATATCATATTTTATATTGGATCACAACTTGTACCTGTAGCATATGATTATCTTGCGGTCTATTATCCGGACTCCCCTTATTTTAAAATTTGGCAGGTGATCACGCATATGTTTATGCACGACAAGAACAATATTAGCCATATCTTCTTCAATATGTTTTCCCTGGTCATGTTCGGTCCTATGATTGAGCAGGTCCTTGGTTCAAAACGTTTTTTAAATTTCTACCTGGTTTCGGGAATCGGTGCCTGGTTTCTTTATACAGCTGTAAATGGTATACAACTCTATAATGCGACAGGTTCTTTCGCTCCACTTCACGGCATAAGCGGAAACGAACTTATTGCCATGGCCAATACCGGAAATAATGAAGCACTAACCTACCTCATTCCGATGTTGGGGGCCTCAGGAGCCATTTATGGTGTTCTATTAGCATTTGCCTACCTTTTTCCAAACATACCGCTTCAATTTTTGTTTATTCCTGTACCAGTCAAAGCAAAGTATATGATCGGTGGATTCATTCTCATCGAAATTTATATGAGTTTGTCTAGACCAGGGGATTCTGTGGCTCACCTGGCTCATGTCGGTGGTGCACTATTTGGCTATCTACTGCTTAAACTGTGGAAGATTAGAAAAGGAATTTATTAATATCGTGCGCAATGAATAACATCGGTTTAAAAGATTTTTGGAGACAAACCTATAAAACTGGCTCGCCCGTACCTTTGGTGATCAGTATTCAGGTCTGTTTATTTGTCCTCATTTATTTTTTAGACCTGCTCTTCGAATTAAAAATTGTACCACAAAGCTTTTTGGAACCTACGGTGCGTCTATTAAGTTTACCGAGTAATTTCTCAAGCTTTATTGCACAACCCTGGTCATTGGTTACATCGAATTTCGTTTACGTCAAGCTCTGGACCATACTTTTTGATAGTCTCTGGCTCTATTGGGTCGGTCAGATCTTCTTTACCTTCTTAAACAAACGGCAATTTCTATTTGTCTATATCGCCTCATGGCTGCTCGGCAGCGTGCTCTATATGGGCTTTGGGTCACTTATTCCCATGCCAAGTAACTTACAGCTTATGGGAGGTTCTCTTCCCCTGGCAGCGGTATTAGCCGCGATTGTGACTTTGGTTCCCAAGTACGAATTACGCTTTCTCCTTATTGGTACTGTTAAGCTAAAATTAGTGGCTATTATTTATTTTGGATTGGAATTCCTTACCCTTACGATGACCAATCGACCTGCTGCCATTTCGTATTTTGCAGTTATACTTTTTGGAATGGGATTCACTTATGCGCTAAAATCGGGAATGGACTGGTCTACGATTTTTCAGAAAAAACAACAGAAGCCTGCAAAAATGAAAGTCGTTGTAGGTAACAATATTCCGACAAATCGGAAACATCGTTATGACTTACCCAATCAGGACGAAATCGATGCTATCTTAGATAAAATTTCTGTTTCTGGCTACGACAGTCTAACGAACCATGAAAAAGAAACGCTCTTTAGGGCAAGCAATAGTGGTGACAAGGTTGATGGATAAAAGGACATTTTTAAGAAGAAAACTGGGCTTTATAAGTAAAACAATGTTCCTGGCAAATATGCTTGCGATCGTTGCATTGCTTATGAGCTATTCGGCTACCTTCATTAATCCCAAATCCTTTTGGCCAATTGCATTTATGGGCCTGGGCTACCTTCCAATTCTCCTTATCAATATTGGATTTATCTTTTACTGGCTACTCCGCAAACGAAAAATTGCACTTTATTCACTCGTTACAATCCTCATTGGATGGCCTTTTTTAACTAAGCATTGGAATATTCGCAAAGAGAATGCCCCTGTATCATCGGAGGTACGTACGCTTCGCATCATGACTTTCAATGCTCATCTGTTCAAGAAGGTAAACGATGAGAAAAAGAACTTTAAAGCCGACGTTGTCCGCATTATTGACAGCATCTCTCCTGATGTGATCTGCTTTCAGGAATATATTAGCAAGATTAAGGGAAAACATGTTTTCTCTGAGGAATTCAAAGATAAATTGGGATATGACTATTTTTTCTTTGAACCGAGCTCTAAAAACGATTATGAGGCGTATGGAATGGCTGTTCTTTCGCGTTTCCCGATCTATGATTCAGGAACCATCAAAGACAACGATTACGGAATCAACCGGATTAGTTATGTTGATATCAAAAAACAGGACACCCTGATCCGCATCTACAATATACATCTACGTTCTTTTGCGCTGCAAAATGAAGACAAGGAATTTATCCAAAACCTGTCCAATAATAATGAATCGGATAATTCGAGGACCCGTAAATTGAGCCGCAAACTTAAGAATGCCTTCGAGCTACGCAGCGAACAGGCGCATTCGTTAAAGAAGCACATGAATGAATGTCAATATCCTTATATTGCCGTAGGTGATTTCAACGATACGCCAATGAGCTACTCGGTCAATCTAATTGGAGACAGGCTGTATAATGCATTTAAGGAGAAAGGTAATGGCTGGGGAGTAACCCATCATGCCCTGCTTCCGATCTTTCAGATCGACTATATTTTTGCTAGCCAGAAATTTCAGGTAATGAATTATCAGATTGTCAAACAGAAATTATCGGATCATTACCCCGTGTGGTCTGATCTTAGGCTTAAACCTTAGGCATCTGATAACCCAATGTTTTAAGACCTATTTCAATAAATTTATCCCTTCGGTTTTTGATTTTGTAATATGCTTCACGACCAAAATAATAGCGACCGACCAAGGCCTCGATATCGGATTGAATCAAATCATGTAAGTTTTTTGCTTCTTTGGCGGTGACCGAAATCCGCTTCTGACTGTTGAGATATGAAATAAATAGATCAAATTCTGTTGTCGGTAAGTGGTAACCGCTAATAAAATTCTCGATAGAATATGCGGGCAAATGTTTCGTGAAGCGATCATAAACAAATTCTTCGATCGCATTGGAATGAAATATCTCGCGGTATTTGGCACTGGTTTCGTTGGTGTCAATCGGAATAGTAACATCCGGAAGAATACCACCACCACCAAAAACAAGTTTCCCTTTGCTGGTGGTAAACATTTCTTTTTGGCTGAATTCAGTGTCCATCGTCCATAAATCGAAGCCTGTCATGTATTTCGCAGCATCAAAATTGGCGCGTGTGTATTTTCGCTGAATGCATCTTCCAAGAGGGGTATAGTAGCGAGCTACAGTCAGATTGATTGCAGAGCCATCCGAAAAGTCAAATTGTTCTTGTACTAAGCCTTTACCATAGGACCTGCGGCCGACAATCGTTGCCCGATCCAGATCCTGAAGAGCACCGCTCAAGATTTCGCTTGCTGATGCCGTTCTTTCATTGATTAGCACAATGACACGGCCATCACCAAAATCGCCAGCTTTCTCCGAATAGAAATCCTGGCGCAGCTCATTGGCACCCTCGGTATACATCAACAATCTTTTTTCTTTAAAAAATTGCCCCGCCAGATCAATCGCCGTATGGACAAATCCACCACCATTGTTACGCAGATCCAAAATAAGATCCTGCGCCCCACTTTTCCGTAAATCTATGAGCGACTGTCTGAATTCGTCTGCTGTCTTATGCCCAAATCTCCGAATTTTCACATAAGCTGTTTTCGGAGCGATCATATAGGATGCATCTAAGCTGGAAACATTTACCTGATCGCGAATGACTTTTATTGGATTGGCCATTACCACTCCATTACGTTGAATAGCAATCAATACAGCTGTTCCTTTCTTTCCACGGATTAACCTTTCAATTTCGGAATCGGTTACCTTTCTTCCGACAAGATCCTTATTCCCGATCTTTAAAATGCGGTCGCCGATACGCATACCTGCTTTTTCAGCGGGACCAGCAGCAACCATTCCAACAACAAGTAGCGTATCTTTCAGACGGAAATACTCCACACCGATACCATCAAATGTTCCTTCAAGCGTTTCCTGCTTTGCAAGCACTTGATTCGGCCTTAAAAAGGTGGAGAAAGGATCTAAACGGGATACGACATGTTCAATGGCTTCGTCTTGAACGGTATCTATACTGACATTATCAACGTAATTCTCAGCAATTAATTGAATGAGATATTGTAATTTGTCCGAGTTGCCATTCGAGCGTAGACTCGAAAAGGTTGTTTTTTGGTTGCTTCCCTGCTCCTCGGCATAATTTTGCCCCAACAGCAAGCCAAGAAGCAATACTGCAGCATATGTAGCGGCTACAAAAATATTTCGTTTAATACTTTCTGCATGGGAAATCTTCATGAATTATCGAAGATGAGACAAACTATTCAACAATTAATTACTTCATCAAAAATAGCAAGTTTATTCGGTTAAACGAGCACCTGAACCCATATTTTTACATTAAAAATAAAAAGTTCCCTTCCTTGTTTTCAGGCGGAAACAGCGTCTTCCATGGCTAGAAGTCTTTGTAAAAAATTAAAAAATAACAACAGAACAGCCGATAAGGGCACCGAACATTTAATTTCAACAGATGAAGATGATGTCTATAATTTAACTTGCAAATGCGCGTAAATTTATCTTAGTTTGAATTGAAAAAGATTCCACTTTATGCACGAAATCGAACCTTATTACAACTGGCGGGACTATTACATTGCCGCTGAAGATGAACAATCCCCATTTTATGGTACAATCTATAGCGAATTCGATTTTGACAAGCAGATCTATAATTTTCTTTTGCACCCACAATGGGACGAATTCGGTTCGCTTACCTTATATCTAAAAATACTATTTGTGGACTATGAAAAACAATACTGTATTATCGAGCTGATTGGTGAATGGAATGATGCGATCTACAATGATATTATGTTGCTCAAGCGAGAAATTATCGATGTATTGATCAGTCAAGGCATCAAGTATTTTATTCTAATCGGGGAGAATGTACTGAATTTTCATGCTTCAGACGACTCTTACTATGAGGAATGGTTTCAGGATATCGATGATGGCTGGATTGCTGGCGTCGGTTTCCGTGAACATGTGATCGAAGAGTTCCAGCAACAGAATATAGATTATTACATTAATTTCGGTGGCGCATTGAATGAGCTACCTTGGCGGGCATTAAAACCGAAACAAGTTTTCCACCATGTGAATGATTCCTTAACAAAACGTCTTGGTTTTTAGATCTGCTTATTGGGTTTTATTCTCAATCCTTATTCTTTAATCCTTGCTCTTTACTGTATTATCCTGTAACTTTGTAATTGATGTATTAGGTGCTTCGCACATATACTTATAATTTTTACGTTTTACTTATACTTACATACTATGTCATTCAGAATTGAAAAAGACACGATGGGTGAAGTTCAAGTCCCTGCAGACAAATACTGGGGTGCACAGACAGAGCGTTCACGCAACAACTTTAAAATCGGACCGGCAGCTTCGATGCCACACGAAATCGTCGCAGGCTTTGCTTATTTGAAAAAAGCAGCTGCTTATGCTAACCACGAGTTGGGGGTATTACCTGTAGAGAAACGTGATGCAATCGCTACCGTATGTGATGAGATCTTAGCGGGCAAATTGGATGACCAATTCCCATTGGTTATCTGGCAAACGGGTTCAGGTACACAATCCAATATGAATGTAAATGAGGTTGTCGCAAACCGTGCACAAGTATTGGCTGGACATAAGATCGGTGAAGGCGAACCTGTGTTAAAAGCAAATGATGATGTAAATAAATCGCAATCATCTAACGATACTTTCCCTACAGGAATGCATATCGCGGCGTATAAAGCTGTTGCAGAGGTTACAATTCCAGGTGTAGAAAAATTGCGTGACACATTAGCTAAAAAAGCTGAAGAGTTTAAAAATGTCGTAAAAATTGGCCGTACACACTTAATGGATGCTACTCCGTTGACTTTAGGTCAAGAGATTTCAGGTTATGTCGCACAATTGAACCATGGTCTGAAAGCTTTAAGAAATACACTTTCGCATTTATCAGAACTTGCATTGGGAGGTACTGCAGTAGGGACAGGATTAAATACTCCAAAGGGGTATGACGTTGTCGTTGCTAAATATATCGCCGAATTTACAGGCCTACCTTTCGTAACCGCTGAAAACAAATTTGAGGCATTGGCAGCTCATGACGCAATCGTTGAAACACACGGTGCATTAAAGCAATTGGCTGTAGCATTAAATAAAATTGCAAACGATATCCGTATGTTGGCTTCTGGCCCACGCTCAGGTATCGGTGAAATCCTGATCCCGGAGAACGAACCAGGATCATCGATTATGCCAGGTAAAGTTAATCCAACGCAATGTGAAGCATTGACAATGGTCGCGGCACAAGTGATGGGTAATGATGTGGCTATTACGATTGGTGGAACGCAAGGTCACTATGAACTAAACGTGTTCAAACCATTGATGGCGGCAAACTTCTTGCAATCTGCTCGCCTATTAGGGGATGCTTGTGTTTCATTTGAAGAGCACTGTGCAGCTGGTATTGAGCCGAACTACAAACGCATCAAAGAATTGGTTGACAACTCATTGATGCTGGTAACCGCTCTAAACACAAAAATTGGTTATTATAAATCGGCAGAAATCGCGCAGACAGCGCATAAAAATGGCACTACGCTTAAAGAAGAAGCAGTGCGTTTAGGTTATGTGACTCCTGAAGATTTCGATGCTTGGGTAAAACCAGAAGATATGGTTGGAAGTTTAAAATAAGCTGTGACTTTTATTTCAATAAAAAATATACGAACAAAAACATACCTATTGGCGCTTGCCATAGGTATGTTTTTCTTTTTTACAGCCTGCAAATTCAATTCGGATATGCAGAGCGAAGGTGCCCCCTTTTTACAGGGAGAATGGGTCCAAGACAGCATTCCTGGACAGCAGCAGATGATGCAATACACCTTGACCGACTTCAAGTTTACCTGTGACTCTGTTTACGCGACCATGCACGTCAACAATAAAGTACAAACCATACCAGATAGCTGTTACAAAAATGGCTCCTGGACAGAACATGCAAAAGGTATTTATGTTTTGCGCGGAGACTCCATCATTGTCGATGGTATCTATACCAAGGAGAATGGCAAACAGAAGATTTCAGGTTGCTATCTTTCCGGTCAGTATATCCCCCGCTTTAAAGTCGTTTATCATACTGCAGATTCGGTGGTACTGGAAAGCAGGTTAGATCAACGTCAGATCATCTTAAGAAAGACTAAAAATATTACTTGTGTCCCTCAAAAAAGGTATCAATAATTTTTAGTACAATCTATTTACTATCTTCGTACCATTATCGTACAACCTCAACCTTAAAATACAATGAACAAAGGAATTATCGCTTTGGCATTTGGCGGACTTGCCATCGGAATGACCGAATTCACGATGATGGGCATCCTGCCTGACATTGCCAAAGATCTTCATATCGAAATCCCTACCGCTGCTCACCTGATTGCACTCTACGCACTGGGTGTCGTTGTAGGTGCCCCAACATTAGTGCTATTTACAGGAAAATATCCTCCGAAGAAGGTATTACTCTTTTTAATGCTGCTCTTTTTTATCTTCAATGGCCTTTTCAGTATTGCACCGGGACAGTTTTTGATTAGTCTCTCCCGTTTTATGGCCGGACTTCCCCATGGAGCATTTTTTGGTGTTGGGTCTGTCGTGGCAGCAAGACTGGCTCCGAAAGGAAAAGAAGCACAGGCTATATCCATTATGTTTACCGGAATGACTATTGCCAATTTGGCTGGAGTACCACTCGGCACCTATTTAGGCCATCATTATTCATGGCGTTTAACGTATGGTATTATCAGTATATTGGGATTAATCACTTTTGCAGCAATTTATGCATGGATGCCAAAAATTGAGGCCGCCAAAGGAAATAATATCTTTAGTCAGTTAAACTTCTTCAACAAAAAAATTGCCTGGTTATTAATGGCTATTATTGCCATAGGCACCGGTGGACTTTTCGCCTGGATCAGCTACATCGCGCCTTTGGTGACCAATGTGTCGGGCATCGCTGCTGATCGTGTCCCCTTGATTATGATCCTGATCGGTGTTGGTATGTTTTTCGGAAATCTTATCGGCGGAAAACTGGCTGATACAATCTCCCCAACCAAAGCGGCAATCGCGAGTTTCTCCGCTATGGCGATATGCCTTGTGATGGTCTACTTTATATCACCACTGGGCTGGACAGCCTATCCTTTAGCCTTTATTACAGGACTGGTGTCCTTCACTATTGGTTCGCCGACACAACTGATGTTGATCCGCGCCTCAAAAGAAGCAGCAACATTGGCCGCAGCAGGTGGTCAGGCAGCCTTTAACCTCGGGAATACCTTAGGTGCATTTTTAGGTGGAATCCCAATAACCTGGGGTTTAGCTTATAATACACCTTCCCTCGTTGGTGTGGGCATGGCGAGCATTGGAGCACTCCTGACTTTGCTATATTTGAAAGTCTACGACAATAAAACTCAATAAAAACAGCATAATCAAATGGCGCGAACAAGTTATATCAGTATACTACGTATTGTTGCGATATTCCTCGTTATCTTGATTCATTCCTCTTCGGGCTACTTAAACAGCAATGAATTTGAATCATTCGACTGGAGTTATGCCAATTGGCTCAATAGCTTCTCGCGCTTTGCGGTACCCCTGTTTGTCGTTATTTCAGGTGCCCTCCTGTTGCAGAAAGACGAAAGTACGGGACAATTTTATCGGAAACGTTTATTGAAAATTGTCCCGCCTTTTCTTTTTTGGAGCATCGTCTATCTTTTCTATTATTTTGTCCGTTATATCGATTTTGACTATATCGGTTTTCCACAAGTTATCAACATTGTGTTAATTCGCTTAAAGTCAGGAACGAATGCGCACCTTTGGTACCTATATATGATACTTGGGCTCTACCTTGCAGTTCCTTTCATACGCAAAATTGTGGGCAACTGCAGTAAGAGAGAGCTTGAGATCTTTTTGGGATTGTGGTTTGCAGCGTTATTTTTTACGAATAAATGGTTCAATAGTTACCTACCTAATTTTGACCTGACCTTTTTCTCGGGTTATGCAGGCTATTTGGTCTTGGGCCATTACTTACGTAATTACCCTATCCCAATGGTAAAATTGTCAAGTTTTACATTTTTTCTGATCTGCTGTTTAATTACAGCATCGGGGACATATTATCTAAGTAGCTCCCGAGGTGAATTTGATCCGACACTTTACAACTATCTTTCCCCCAACATCGCATTGAGTGCAGGCTTTTTATTCGTCTTCGTGCAAGGCCTTAAGCTCCCAGAACAACTCAACGCCTTCTGGGAATTTATCGACATCCACAGCTTTGGCATTTACCTTTGCCATATTTTGCTGCTCAATTATATTCATCCTTTGCTTCCTTTATCCACTTTGTGGAAAATCCCGGCAGCAACGGTGCTCACGTTGTTGGCTAGCGCCCTACTGACCTATTTATTACGAAAAGTTCCATACGGTAAATACATCAGTGGCTAATTCCGTTATCGGAGCTTCGTTTTACAATTTCTCGCCTTCGACCTTATTGTATACATAAAGATGCGCATTGGGGCCTTCAATCGCATGGCCTTCCTGATCTAGCCCAATCAGCTTGTTTTCACCCACCTTCAGTTTCATATTTGTTTCCTTCCCTGTGAGATGAACAACGGATCCGTTGTCGTGCCACATGACTTTACCACTATCTTCGACCTTGGTATTTTTATTAATATATTCACTGACGATGGCAAAGGTATTATCATTTTTTAAGGTGATATTTGTTTTGATACCTTCACAATCAGCACAGGGAATAGTAGCTTCATAGGTACCGGCCCAATCCAACGAATTCTGAGATGTATGGGCAGTATCCACCGCCACAGTCTCATGTGCAGTGGAATCTGCGGTTGTATGCTGACTATCTTTTGAGGTTTGATTACATGCACTTAGCGAAATCATTGCTAAGCAAGAGAACAATACGGTTAATTTCATATCTGTTGTTTTTGATGTACGATACCATATAGCAAGCAATTTCAGCGCCAAGAAAAATCAGGCACGCCTACTGGATTCCAAAGAAAAAAGGCTTCTTGAGGAAGCCTTTCTATCGTAAATAACTGTATTGCGAACAGTTTAAATAATCTATTTGCTACCGCGTGGCGATAGGCTATACAATCCTATTCAGATTAAAATGGTAGATCGTCATCATCTGATGAACCCGCCAAATCTACAGGGGCAGGCATATCTGCGTAACCTGGAGAAGATGGAGCTGGAGCAGCATTACCTAATTTTGTAACACGCCATGCTACTAATGAATTGAAATAAGTTGTTACGCCATCTTTATTAGTCCAAGGACGACCACGAAGATTAAAAGATACTTCTACCTCTTCACCAATTGCAAGGTTATCAAAAATTGACGTTCTGTCTTGTGTTGCCTCAAAACGGATATACTCAACAAATTGTGGGTTTTCGGCATAAGCTACAATCATATCGCGTTTTTTGAATGATTCTGTCACTTGTTGTGTCGCTCCTATCTCGTGTACTTTTCCTCTAATTTCCATAATCAAAAAAATAAATATTAAAGCGTAAAATTAAGCAATTTTTGAGGAAGAGTTTAATTAACTTTGTACAAAATATGATGGAAGTTTTCAACACCCCCAATAAAGTTATTATAACGTGCAATAAGCGCTTATCACCTTATTTGCAACAGGAAGTTAAAGAGTTAGGTTTTGACATTGTCAGGGCATTCCCTACAGGCGTAGAATTAAAGGTCAGTATAAACGATACGATCAAGCTTAATCTGAACCTACGCACAGCCTCTCAGATTTTGTATTCGTTAAAGGAGTTTACAGCCAATAATCCGACGGAGCTCTATGAAGAATTGAGTAAAATTGCCTGGGAAGAACTTATTCAATTTGACGGATATTTCTCTGTCAGCTCTAATGTTGATAATGAGACAATCAGCACGCCTTTATTTGCAAACGTAAAGGTTAAGGATGCAATTGTGGACCGTATAAAGGAAAAAAAAGGTCTGCGCCCTAATTCAGGTCCGGACAATAATAAAGCGGTTGTCCACTTGTACTGGAAAGATGACCGTGCTGAAATTTTTCTCGATACCTCAGGCGAGACACTGGCAAAACATGGTTACCGTAAGATCCCTGGAAAAGCGCCAATGCTGGAAGCTCTTGCAGCCTCAACAATTATTGCTTCCAAATGGGATGGTAATTCACCTTTTGTAAATCCGATGTGTGGATCCGGAACTTTAGCCATTGAGGCGGCACTGATAGCAACAAACAGAAAACCAGGGTTGCTGCGCATGAACTATTCATTTATGCATTTCATCGGTTATGATGAAACAGTTTTCTTCCAGGAGCGCCGACTACTCAAAGATCAGATCAATAAAAAAGCGGCTCCACAAATTATTGCAAGCGATATTTCAGAGGAGGCAATCAACGTCTCAAAGATGAATGCAAGAACTGCTGGTGTGGAGCAATTAATTTCGTTTGAAGTATGCGATTTTGCCGAAACACACGTTCCTAAAGAAGGTGGTGTCATTTTATTCAATCCTGAATACGGTGAACGTCTGGGCACGCACAGCAAGTTAGAGATTACCTATAAGCGTATGGGGGATTTCATGAAACAGGAGTGCAAAGGTTATAGAGGCTATATATTTACCGGAAATCCAGATCTGGCAAAGAAAATCGGGCTACGTGCGTCCCGACGCATAGAATTTTATAATGGTAAATTAGATTGTAGATTATTAGAATACGAATTATACGAGGGTACTCGCGAAAAAACAAAAGTATTGTATGAATAACATTATTGAGCGCACAGTAGCATTTGTGCAAGATCGATTGAAATTTGCAGAAGCAGGCCACGATTGGTCGCATATTCAACGCGTATGGAACAATACGAAGTTAATTTTAGAAGATGAAGAAGCGGATGTTATGGTCTGCGAATTGGCGGCACTGTTACATGACATCGCTGACAGTAAATTCCATGATGGTGATGAAACAATAGGCCCTCGTGTTGCCGGAGAGTTTTTGGCAAGTCTAGAAATTTCACCTGAAATCATTGACCATGTGAAGAAAATCATCTTCAATATGTCTTTCAAAGCAAGTTTGGGGGAAGTGTCATTTCATTCAAAAGAGATGGAAATCGTGCAAGATGCAGATCGTTTGGATGCTATCGGTGCAATAGGCATTGCCCGTGCGTTTAGCTTTGGTGGTAATAAAGGCCGTGAGATGTATAATCCGAACATTCCTGTTCAAGAATATAAGGATAAGGAAGCGTACAAACATTCGGAAGCTCCTACAATCAATCACTTCTACGAAAAGCTATTATTGTTAAAGAATAAGATGAATACAGAGGCTGCAAAAAAAATAGCAGCACATCGTCATGACTATATGCTCAACTTTCTGGATGAGTTTATGGCTGAATGGAATGGTAAAAAATAAATTACACTTAACAATTCCTAAATATAAAAGTGGTACTTTAGATCTTGTACATCGAGATAAAAAGTACCACTTTTTTTGTTCCATGTAAAATCAGCTTTTAAACAAATTTGTAAGAAACGATCCTGTCACCAAGGTCGATTTTTACTGCTAGTATCGTAATCGGTATTATAAATACGTAGAATAGGAATAAATCACCGAGTGAAACGTGCACATTATGCCGTTGAAAACAAACACTCATACATAATTATAGCATGAAAAAACATATTTTTAGCTGTCTGACACTGGCTATGGTAATCTCATCCTCCGCATTATTCGCACAAACGAAAGCCATTGCACATCGTGGCGTATGGAAAAACAGCCATCTTCCGCAAAATTCCATTGCTTCCTTAACAGCGGCCCACGAACTCAAGCTCTTCGGATCCGAGTTTGATGTACATTTGACCAAAGACAATATTCTTGTGGTCAACCATGACAATGATTTCTATGGCATTGATATCGCAACGGCAACCTACAAAGAGCTCTTAGAAAAGAAACATCCTAACGGTGAATCCATTCCCACGTTGGAAGAATATATTAATGTTGGAAAAAAATTAAAGGGTTTACGCCTTATCCTTGAGTTGAAAATCAATAAACTTGGGGTCGAGCGTACGCTTGAAGCGACCACAAAAACGGTTGAAATGGTCAAAAGCTTAAAAGCTGAGAAAATTACGGATTACATTTCCTTCAGCTTTGAAGCTTGTCAAAAGATCCACGAATTGGCTCCTAAGGCTAATATCCAATATCTTACAGGAGATAAATCTCCTTCAGATGTAAAAGCTGCTGGGATTAATGGGGTGGATTATCACTTTTCCGTCTTTAAAAAGAATGCGACATGGCTGAAAGATGCGCATCAACTTGGTATGAAAGTGAATGCATGGACCGTAAACACAGAAGAAGAAATGACAAATCTAATCGATCAGAAAATTGATTTTATTACCACTGATGAACCTGAGTTGTTGCTCCGCATATTAAAGAAATAAGGACAAACCGAGTGAACAAAGGACATTTATAGCGATGAAACTAAACACTCGTGTCGCCCGAGGCAGCATGATTGCCTTTATATAAAGAATAAATGATGAACAAATAACCGAGTGAAACGAGTTCATTTAAACACATGAAGATCACTCATAAATAGCATAAATAATTCAAATAAATGAAAAAAAGTCTTTTTCTCGTTATAGCACTGTGTTTATCTTTCCTATCGTATGGGCAGGAATTTATTGCAGGCAGTTATAATATACGCCAAAGAAATACCGTCGATGTCGATAACATGTGGAACGACCGGAAAGTCCCGCTTACCAATCTGATCAAATACCATGGTTTTGATATCTTTGGTATCCAAGAAGGTTTTTTTGATCAGGTTCAAGATCTCAAAAAGCTCCTTCCTGGATTTGATTACGTGGGTGTAGGTCGCGACGATGGTGCACAAGAGGGCGAGCACTCGGCGATTTATTACAATACAAATCGCTTTAAAGCGATAAAGAGTGGAACTTTCTGGCTTTCAGCCTCAGATACCGAACACCCGAATAAAGGCTGGGATGCAGCACTACCGCGAATCTGTACCTGGGGTATCTTTGAAGACAAGGCCAACAAAAAACGCTTTATCTTTATGAATACACATTTTGACCATATCGGTCGTACTGCACGTACCGAAAGTGCAAAATTGATTCTGACAAAAGCAAAAGAGTTTGCCAAAGATCTACCGCTCATTTTAACCGGAGACTTCAATGTGGATGAACAAGATGAGGCTTATTTTACACTTGCCAATAGCAAAGTAGTTACCGACGTACATGAATTGGCTCCTTTCAAATATGAACCGAATTCTTCCTTCAACGGATGGGGCAAAAGCATCAGACCAACAGGCCGCATAGACCATATCTTTATCACCAAACCTTTCCAGGTAAAAAAATATGGTATCCTGACCGACACCTACATGAATAAATTTCCGTCGGATCACTTTCCAGTAGCAACGACACTCTCCTGGAAATAATGTCTTGTTAATAACAACAACCCTATAACACAAACAGCAGGTTCGCTTAGGATCTGCTGTTTTATTTTGTGGGACAGCTTTTATTTACACCGCATCAGGAATAGGGACTCAGCACGCTGTAGCGTATCTGCTACGATTCCAGACAATAGCTATGTTTCCTGGCAATTGGTTTTAACTTTCACATAAATTAACAGTCGATATGTTTAATTTTGACAGCAAAATAAAAACATGATGAAATTTCCACTATTATATTGTACACTATTTGTCTCCGGATTACTTTATTCCAATGCAAGCGAAGCACAGATTTTTAAGAAAATCAGTGAGACATTGGCAAAAGCAAATCAGGGCCAGACCGACAGTACCAAAACAACGACAACAACAAATACGACCGCAATAGCATCAAAATCGAATACCTTGGCATCTTTGTCCAATAAGGATGCATCGTTGGGAATCAAACAGGCTTTAAGCAACGGCTTAAATCTGAGTATCGAATCTCTAGCCAAGAAGGATGGTTTTTTGGGAGATGCAGCAGTAAAGATTTTGATGCCTGCCGAAGCACAGAAAGTAGAAAAAACGCTTCATGCTGTTGGGATGGGGAAATTGTGCGATCAGTTTATACAGAGCATGAACAGAGCTGCGGAGGGAGCCGTTAAAGAGGCTGCCCCAGTATTTGTCAATGCACTTTCGAAGATGACGATTACAGATGCAACCAACATTCTTTTAGGCAGCAAAGAAGACGCCGCGACAACGTTTTTTAAAACAAATACATCGACCGAATTAACAAACAAGTTTAGTCCTGTTATCAAATCTGCTATGGGTACAAACAATGTGGACCAGTACTGGACCCAATTGACAACAGCTTACAACAACCTTCCTTTAGGCAATAAAGTGGAGACAAATCTTACGGCATATGTTACGCAGAAAGCAATAGATGGTCTATTTATCAAAGTTGCCGACCAGGAGTCAAAAATTAGACACAACATAGATGGCAGTAGAAATACCAATATCCTGCAGAAGGTATTTGGTTACGCTGATCAAAAGAAATAGAACACGATTTACATGTAAAAAAAGGACCTGTCAATAATTTTATAGGTCCTTTTTTTATCTGAAATTGTCTGGTCTTATTGGCCAGGAAGAACCTTCAGTTTGCTTTCATTGCTGTTGGTGTCTGCGAAGTCATGAAGGTTTTAATTGATGCAGGACCATCATGATTTCTTTTTTCCTATCCATGGATAAACCAAACAGCTCAAAAGATCTCCAGCACAATGCTATCTAGCGATACATTTTCTTTAGCGGTACATTCTCTTTAGGAAAATTAGGATTCTATCCGCTCCGATCCCTTTCTGTTATTGCCCATTTGTTACAATAGCGTCAAACGCATGTATGAAGGGTAAATTGTTTGTAAATGCAACCAAATTAAATTGCAAATAAAAAGCAATTTATCTAAGTTTGACCACCCTTATCACATTAGGGCTATTAGAAAATGAGCACATTTGAGATCAACAACATAAGTGATTTTTCGGTATCCGAAAGATTTCAACGCTATGTACAGATTGACACACAATCTGATGCAAATTCACCAACATGTCCTTCTACAGAAAAGCAAAAGAACCTAGGAAAGTTACTTGTAACGGAGTTGCTGGCATTGGGTATTTCAGACGCGGCAATGGATGAAAATGGATATATTTACGCAACTATTCCATCCAATACCACAAAGCAAGTTCCCGTTATCTGTTTCTGTTCTCATATGGATACATCTCCGGACTCTTCTGGAAAAGATGTAAAACCACTGGTTCATGCTAACTATCAGGGCCAAGATCTTGTGCTTCCTGACGACAATAGTATTATCATCAAATATGCCGAACATCCCGATCTAGCCAATCAAATTGGCCATGATATCATTACAGCGAGTGGCATTACTTTACTCGGTGCAGATGACAAAGCAGGTGTGGCCGAAATCATGGATGCTGCCCGTTTATTAATGAAACACCCTGAAATCAAACATGGTGACATCAAAATTCTTTTTACGCCAGATGAAGAGATTGGTAGAGGTGTTGATAAAGCAGATTTAAAACGTTTAGCAGCAGATTTCGCTTATACCATGGATGGTGAAAGAGCCGGAACCATCGAAGATGAAACATTTTCCGCAGATGGAGCTACATTAACTATTCATGGCGTATCGGTGCATCCAGGTTTTGCTAAAGGGAAGATGCAAAGCGCCATCAAAATCGCCAGTGCTATAATTGAGGCGCTACCGAAAGATAGGCTTTCACCTGAAAGCACCAACAAAAAAGACGGTTTCGTACATCCTGTTCATATCAGTGGATCTGTGGAAAAAGCAGAAATTCAATTTATCGTACGTGATCACGTTACGGCCAATCTCAAGAAACATGAAGATGAACTGGAAGGTATTGCAAAATCAATCGTGGAGCAATATCCAAACTGTACTTATACTTTTGTTGTAAAAGAACAATACCGTAATATGAAAGAAGTGCTGGATCAGCATCCTGAAATTATGGAAATCGGGATGGAAGCCATCAACCGAGCAGGAATGGTAGCCGAAAGAAGAAGTATCCGTGGTGGAACAGATGGCTCCCGTCTTTCGTTTATGGGGCTGCCTTGTCCAAATATTTTTGCCGGAGGGCATGCTTTCCATGGAAAACAAGAGTGGGTAGCTGTACAAGATATGGAAAAAGCCGTCAAAACAATTTTGCATGTTGTATCTTTATGGGAAGAAAAAGCATAAAGGAAAAATAAATTATAATGAAAAACGACGTATTAAAGGCAATACACTACAGAAGATCAGTATTTCAAGCTTCCTTTACTGAAGAAGAAGTCAGTAAAGAAGATATCTTGAGTATCTTGGAAGCGGCCAATGCTGCTCCAACACATAAAAGGACACAACCTTGGCGTTTTGTCATCTTCCGCAAAGAGGGATTGGAACGTTTGGGCACGGAGTTATCACGTATTTACAAATCGGTAACACCAGCAGAGAAGTACACTGAGGCAACAGAAATAACAATGGGCAAAAAAGCAACACAGTCAAACGTTGCGATCGCTATTGTTGTCAATTATACAGGTGAAGTTCCCGAATGGGAAGAATTGGCCTGTACAGCTGCAGCAGTTGAAAACATGTGGTTAGCTGCACACTCGCTAAACATTGGTGGATACTGGGCGACTCCCGGTTTAATCAATCATTTGGGTGGTTTCTTAAATCTCGAAGAAAATCAAAAATGTATTGGTCTATTCTACTTAGGACACCATCAATCTGAGGCGCGCGAACCTATCCGCACACCAATTGCAGATAAAATTCGTTGGGAAGAATAAATCTTCTCAACTTTATAATAAACAGCGAGCGGCTTAGAGGTATCTGAGCCGCTCGCTGTTTATAGGTTAATTAATTATGCATGACGGACCATCAAAACCCATTTTTATTAAATATTTCATAATGAGATCTTAACCATTTAACAATCTTGCAGAGATAATTTCGCAACATACTTGTGACAGACGCTAATCAACTAAAAAGTGAAATTATTATGCAAAGAAACATCGTTTGGTTAATGGTATTAACCATTATTACATTTCTCCAAATTCCAACCAACAGTTGGGCTCAGGGTACCGAAGCGACGATTACAGGTCGGATCATAGACAACAATGGGCCTGTAAAAGGAACATCTGTATCGGTAAGGAATGAATCAACAGGATTTAAACAAACGACACTGACCAACCAAAATGGTGTCTATACCTTTCAGCAATTACCTTTGGGTTCGCCATACAGCATCACAATCAACCACGTTGGCTATGCAGAACAAAAAAAGACCGACTATAAATTGAGCTATGGTGACGAACTCAATGTGGATTTCACCTTATCGTCAGCTGAAAATAAATTGGATGAAGTTATCGTTCAAGGCACTGCGGCTGACCTAAAAAACAAGATCAAGACATTGGGTGCATCTACCGCCATTACGGCCAATGACCTCAAAAAAATGCCTGTAAATGGACGTAATTTTTCCTCTCTGATTGATTTATCGCCTGTCAGCAGTGGTACAAATCTAGCTGGACAGCGCGCTTCATCGACCAATTTTACGGTAGACGGAATGAATTCGCGCAGCACAGTGGCCGGTGGAAATAGCGGCGGAGCTTATTCAATCTCCATGGAAGCCATTCGAGAGTTCAAAGTAGTGACCAATGACTACGATGTCACATTCGGTCGCAGCGGAGGGGGCAGCATTACCACCGTAACCAAATCCGGTACAAATACGTTAACTGGAAGTGCATTTACTTTTGCCCGGGCAGGTTGGCTTTCGAGTAAGTACAACCTCAATGGAACAGCCCGAAAACAAAAATTCTCCACCTATCAATATGGATTCTCACTTGGAGGTCCAATCATAAAAGACAAAGCTCACTTCTTTGTAACTTGGGACCGTCAGATGGACACCCGTCCTCTTCAGATCGCAGACATTCAAACAACGGAGGACATTGCACGTTACAAAGTAACCCAGGCTACATTAGATGAGTTTACCCGCATTGCTGTAGGTAAATATGGTGCAAGTGCCGATCGCCTGTTTGGTTCCTTTGACAAGAAGAAAAAGACCGACGCGGCCTTCGCCCGCATTGATTGGCAATTGAACGATAAAAACTTATTGACTATTCGGAACAACTTTGTCTACGACATGGACAATCAACAAGAGGGAGACAATACAGGCATCAATGCTTTTGAATCCTACACCAACAGAAGGTATATTAACAACAGCCTCATGGCCTCCTTGCGCACGTCGATCAGTTCCAAATTGACCAACGATTTGAAGGTGCAACATTTTTATGAGCGTTCTGAAGCACAGCACAATGTAGCTGGATTTGATCAGTCACACAGTATTCCACGTGCGATCGTTGAATCTGTTCAATCGGTGGACGGCACAAATAAATATACCAATTCAATACAGCTTGGTGGTCAGCGTTATGCACCAGAATGGTTCAACGGAAATATGTTACAACTGGTCAACAACCTCTATTATAACACAGATAAAATCAAATATACCTTCGGTGCAGATGTCATGTATACGAACATGGATTTCCGCTACGGCAGCGAAATGAATGGTCGTTTCTATTTTACTGGTCTACAAAATTTCGATAACCTGACTTCTTATCGCTATGCCCGTGATGTATATATGACTGACAAAGAAAACACCTTGGTCAACAATCTAGCTGTAGGTCTCTATGGACAGATGGAAGCTAAAATCGCTAGGGGTCTTGATGTTGTCGGCGGCCTACGTCTGGACAATACGAAATACCTAAAGAAGGCTACATTCAACCAAACAGTCTATGACGAACTGGGCCTTTCAACCGATAATGGTATCAACACTTTTCAGATACAACCCCGCGTGCAGTTCAACTGGGATATCAATGAAGAAAAGAAAAATATAATCCGTTTTGGCGCTGGTATATTCGGTTCGGCCCTCAACCCCTATTCTATGTTAAACAATATGTTGTTTGATGGCTCACGCATTGCCGGTGTAGATATTACTGACCCTACTTTAATTCCCAAACCAAATTTTGCAGGATATCGCCAAGACCCCGATACAGCTCCAGGGCGCGAACTGCTGGACAACCCGAAGATCGAAAAACTTGTTACCATCAATACCAATAGCAAGGATGTAAAAGTGCCAACTGTATATAAAGCGAATATTTCCATCAATCACTTTTTCACACCTTCGCTACGCATCGGTTTAAGCGCTTACGGAACCTGGGGGCGCAACAATTATATGTATGTAGATCGCAATATGGTGGAGGATCCTTACTTTAGGCTGACCGCCGAAGGTAACCGTGGGGTGTATGTTCCGGCATCAAGCATCAATACGACAAATGGTGCCGCCAACTGGACCAATAGCCGTAAAACAAAACAAATAGGCCGCGTACTGGAAATGAACAGTGAAGGAAAAAACAATTCTTATACGGTTGTGCTGGACGGAACTTATCGTTATTATAAAGACGGGCAGATAACCGTATCTTACACCTGGAACGACACAAAAGACAATACCTCCTACAACGGCAACGTCGCAAATTCCGCTACCCTTTCGCTGATGGTGAAAGATGATCCACGCGACTTGAGTACGATGACGTATTCGGACAATCAATTCCGCCATAAAGTTGTTTTTTATGGTACTATGCCATCGCTATGGGGTGTATCTATGGGTTTACGTTTTAGCGGAATTGCAGGAACGCGCTATTCCCTAGCGGTTAACGGGAATGTTAATGGTGATTTTGTAAATTCCAACGATCTTGCCTTCGTTTACAACCCCAGCAATAAAAACACACCCGATTACATCAAATCGGGCATTCAAGCCATTTTGGATGATCCAAAGGCAGAACAGAGCATTAAAAAATACATCAATGGTAACCTCGACCGCATCGCCGAAAGAAACGGCGGCATCAACGGTTTTTACGGCGTATTTGACTTACATTTGGCTAAAAATCTAAAAGTTTACAAGAAACATGGCATTGAAGCTTCGATAGACATTTTCAATGTAGCCAACCTATTGAAAAAAACTTGGGGTGTAGGACACAATCTGGGTAAGCAAAATCTATATGCCATCAAAAGCTTTGATGCAACCAGTCAACAATATATTTATAATATGAGTTCTGGTGTGGGAGTATCCAATTTAAATGGTAATCCTTATCAAGTACAATTAGGCCTGAGATATGCATTTTAAGTAATTCAGACTATATAAAAAAGCAGCGAGCCATTTCCTATGAAAGAAATGGCTCGCTGCTTTTTATCACTATTATTTTTTTTCGATTCCAAAACAATGCGGCGGTTTAATTACAATTACTTGTGCCGAGTTCCGTTCCTCTTTGACGGGGAACACAATTTTCAGACGCCCTTTTGTTCCCTGCCATTTTGGCCCAAACTGCAAAAGTCGAACCGCTTCATCAACGAGCGACTGATCTGGTTGTCCTTCAGCACTGATATGAGTAGGCACTCCATTTTTGTCGATTGTAAAATTGACAATAATTTCGCCTCCTCTTACAGATGTAACGGACTTCTGATTGAGGTACTGTTCAAAAATTTTCCATCCTTCACGCGGCGTTGCATCACCTCCATCCAACAATGGTTCAACAGACACCTTATTTTCAGGCTCGCTCAACTCTACATCCGTTGTACGCTCCGCTTTACCGCTAAAATGTTTAAAATAGAGCAAGGCCAATAAAGTCACAAAAAGTACCCCTGCGGTAGCACCTATCGCCAGACGCTGCCAAGTGAAATATTGGGCATGTCTTGTCGCAACTGTATCTTCTACACGACGATTGAGACGTTGCTGCAATAGACTCAATTGTCGGGCATCCACACCATTTTGTAATCGATAACCATCGATAGCATCTTGTAAAAAGGGATCTTCCAATGCTTCTCGTTCCAGTTGAAACATGTCCTCCTTAGTCATCAAACCATGGATGTAATTATGAATCCGTGATAATTGATAATTATTTTCCATTTTCTTTCCTTTCCATACAGATTTTTAGATTGCGCTTTCCATTTTGAATAGCACTCTTGACCTTATTCAAGTCATATCCGGTCAAATCTGCAATATCTTTATAACATTTTTGCTCGAGATAGAATAAACGTACACATTCTTGTTGTTCGTGGTTTAAAGTCTGCATACATCCCTCCAGTTTCTCAAAGTCTTTTTCTTCCCATTTGACTTCACTGGTATCATTTAACTTTTGTTCACTTTCGAACAAATTGTCTTCAATATCAACCTGTGTTGTCCGCTTATCTTTACGTAACTGCATCAGGCAATAATTTTTGCTGTAAACGTGTAACCAGCTCTTAAAATTATCGACTTCATATTGCCGAAGCTTCGTGATAAGTTCTTCAAATATCTGCATCACAGCATCCTGACTACGGTCGGGGTCTTGTAAGTATTTAAAGCACACACCATAAAGCAAGGACATATAGGGCGAATATAGTTTCCCCAGCGTAGACAAGTCACCGCTTGTTTTATAGTGTTGTAAAAGCTCTTTTTCGTTCATGCGCAAATCATTCACCTTAATGATGATTTAAGATACAAATTTCCATATATAAAAAAAGGAGCTATTGAAAATTAGCGCAAAACAAAAACCGTCCCCATAACGAAATGGAGACGGTCGATAAAAATATAATATGAATTACGGATTTAATTTCCTTGTTTCCAATTGTATCGCAGTGTAACACCGTAAGTCCGCGGATCGGCAACTACTCCTGCATACTGTCCATAGCTTCCAGGTGCTGCCAGCAATTGTTCGTAATAATCTTTATTGGTTAGATTTCTACTCCAAACAAACACCGAAATACCATTCGATCCCCTGAATCCTAGCCGAGCGTTCAATACCGAATAGGCATCAATGTTTAGGTACTGTGATGGTGAGGAACTGGATGAGAATTTAGACCGGTGAAATAGGTCTGCGCCCAAAAAGTAAGATCCATTAATTCCGATCAGCTTCCCACTTTTATTCGCTTCGCCGCCCAAGGACCAGGACCATTTGGAAACACCAGGAAGGACGCCACCAGAGATATCTTTAAAAGCTTGCGCTCCGCCAACCTCTTCTAAGGGAACAGGTGCGTTGGTAAATTTAACATATTTGGCATCAGTATAGGCCAATGCTCCATTCAATCGGAGAAAATGTCCGATGTTGATATTTCCATCCAATTCAATACCCTTTACACGTACCTTTTCGGCATTGGCCAGATAACCACGGTTTACCCCAGGCTCGGGTGTCTGCACTTGCGTTTGATAGTCTTTGATATCCGTTTGGTAGACGGTCAGATTGAGGAGTGAATTGCGTGTTGGATTTGTCTTCACACCAATTTCCTTATGACGGACAGCCTCAGGTTTTACTTCGGCGAGATCCAGCAACACCGCTCCATTGGCTGTGGGCAATCCGCCGACGTTGATACCGACAGGTTTATAACTGATTGAATACGTTGCGTAAGCATTTATCTTCGGATTGAAGCGATATCTTGCGGAGAGTTGACCAGAGAAATTGTCTGCATCCGCATTGACATCAAAAGTCTGATTGGTATATACACCGTTCTTTAAGGCAAGCAGGGCGGGATCTGAGGTCTGCAAACCACCATAGGTCTGTCTATCGTAGTTAGCCACCTTTTTATCGTAGTTGTAGCGCAGCCCTGGGAGGATATGTAATTTTGGCGTTACAGCCCAATCAATCTGTGTATAGGCTGCCAAGCTTGTGCTTTTAATCCCGTAAACGGTCTTGATTCCAAAATTATCAAATAATCCCGGTGTCTGCCACAAAGCACTGGTAGAGCTTTTTTGAAAACGCCAAAAGGCAGATCCTGTTTCTTCGGTATGTACAGGGTCTGTGCCCAGATCCTGCCAAAGACCAAATAAACCAACAACCCCGCTGACCTTTTCACTGATTTTACCAGAGTATCTGAACTCCTGTGACCACTGGTTATGGACGGAATTACCTGCTGAAACGGTGTATACCGGAAGTCCTAAATAATCGCGGTCATTGAGCGGAACCCATGTCCATGTCCGCCACGCAGAAGTTGAGGTCAGTGTCCCTTCTCCAATCTTGATATCGGCATTCAATGCGACCCCACCCAATTTATTATCAGCTTTAGATTGAGTATCCAAATCTATCTTACGTTCGAAAGCACTTTTATAGGGCAACTCGTAGCCAAGATCTTTAATAATTGCATCAAATTGTCTGTAGTCCGCACGCTGTGTTTTTACAACTCCGGCAACCGCCCAGCCATAACCGTCCGGTTTTTGTGATGACACGTCCCCAGAAAGTACGAGTTTGATATTTTCGGTTGGGGTAAACAGCAATTGCCCTCTAAAGCCCAGGTTGTTGATATCATTGATCTTCCTATTGGTATGTACATTAAACAAGTTTCCATCCCGCTGTGTACCAGAGAAAGAAGCTCTCGCAGCCAAGTTTTTGGCCAATGGTCCTGAGATTGAAGTCTTCGCCTGAATAAACCCCTGGTTTCCATAGCTGACTTCCACATTGGCCTCGGGTGTAAATTGAGGCAGACGTGAGGTGATATTGAAAGCTCCCGCGGTTGTATTTTTTCCAAAGAGGGTACCCTGTGGTCCCCGTAGTACTTCAATCTGATCAATATCAATGAAGTCTAGCCAAGTTGCGGCAGGACGAGCAATATATACGCCATCAAGATAAAACCCAACACCAGGATCAATCCCATCATTGGTGAGGCCATAGGTGGAACCAAGTCCGCGTATGTTAAGTGTTGTATTACGTGCGTTCGATGCATACAACTGAACAGTTGGCACCAGTTCTTTCAACCGGTTAACATTAAAAGCACCTGCATCTTCTAATGCTGCTCCACGAATAATTGATACGGGAATAGGCACGTCCTGCAATTGCTCTTTACGGCGACGTGCGGTGACGACCACTTGATCCAAAGCTTCCAATCGTGGCGTAAGTTCAATCACGGCCGGAGAATGATCTACCACGATGTGACGAGTTTGATAACCGACGATGGATACGATCAATGAAAATGGTAATTTTTGTCCAGTTACAAACTGAAAAACTCCTTTACTGTCTGTTTTTACTTGGTGCGTAACAGCTTCCAGCTGAACCGTTACCCCCTGTAATGGTTCTTTTGTTACGGCGTCAATTACGGTACCTGTTAATGAGGCATTTATAATAGGTTTAGGATTTTCTACTTGCGCATAGCTGTGGTAAGAACCCGTTAAAAGCAAGCTAAAAACGACGCTAATTCGAAAAATAGCATTTTTTTTCATAAATTTATTCAGTTTAATGGTGAATCTAAACAAGTGCCAACGCCAATCGATACTTGCTTCATTGTTAAAACTTTGTGAAAGGGAAGCCTCGGCTTCCCTTTTCTAATATAAGAGAGTGTAAGAGAGAAATTTTAACAACACATTCGTTTCTTGTCACTTTTTAGGGTAACAACAGATCCTTCTACCGAAGCAACCAATAAACTTGTTTTTGGAGAGTAATTTTGTTTCATTCTTTTTATCTTGTTATTTTCTTTTATTTCCTGCTGCATAAACGAATCAGTATATGCACTTATCAGGCGGCAATTTCAAACAACTTTCATCACATTTCTTTGTTATAAAATCAATTTCATGGCTAGTTCGATTCATAATCAAGTCAGTCCTTTTTGCTCGCCTTCCTATTTACCTGTAAATCAGATAACGATACAAATATATAAATATTTTTTAAAAGACTACTAATTTGATAGATTTAATGATATTTTTTTTCAAAAAGCCATTAAACCTTAATTTTAAGACACTTAAAGCAAATAAAAAGCGGCTCAAATTTCTTTCAGCATGAAAAAAATCGCGAAGGCAACCATCCTAATCACCAACTACCCAGCGAAAATCAAGAAGCAAGCGATTGTATAAAAAACGAAGATCTGTGCTACGAATCAGAAAAAAATTCACGCATAAACCCTTGATGAAAAAGCATAAAAAAGGCCGTCCTAGTTAGACGGCCATCTTTACAGTCATATTTTAACGATCTATTTCACCTTGAAACACTTACCGTCTTAGCGAAATAGCACCAGAGCAATCAATAAGGTAATAATAACATTAAAAGTTTGGGCAATCAGAAAAGCATATAGCGGTTTCTTATTGTCTTGAGCAAAAAGATCCTTAAAGTTCGTTTCCAAACCAATGGATGTAAATGCCAAGGTAAACCAGAGGCCCTGTAAGTTTTTCAAACTTCCTTTGACGGCATCAATCTTCTCAGGAGATATCACGAATGAAAAGAGCAACGATGCAAATACAAATCCCAACACAAACTTCGGGAAACGTTCCCATATAATTTTCAGCGTAGGCTTATCCCGCTTGGTTTCATCATCAACCGATTTCGCATAAGTCCAATAAATACTGATGGCAAAAGCAGCCAGCCCCAACAATACGTTTTGGGAAAATTTCACAATGGTACTGATTTTCAACGCTTCTTCTCCTACCAGGGAACCTGAAGCCACGACAGCACCAGTTGTATCAATACTCCCGCCGAGCCAAGCACCGGTAACTTCTTGCGACAAGCCCATCCACTCCGCCATATAAGGCATGAAAATCATCATTGGAATCGCTGTAATAAGGACCAGTGAAATGACATAGGAAAGCTTTTTGCTATCACCTTTAATTGCTCCCGAAGTTGCTATCGCTGCGGAAACACCGCAAATAGATACTGCACTCGACAGCATCAGCGACATCTCCTTGTCAATCTTTAATTTTTTACAAATCCAGAACGCAAAGTACCAAACAGACAATACGACAGCCAGTGCTTGAATAAGCCCCAAGGATCCCGCTTTCAGGATATCCCCGAAGATCACGGTAGTCCCGAGCAGAATTAGGCCTATCTTGACATACAGCTCGGTACTGAGCGCCTCTTTAAACCAATTAGGCAGTTTAAAGCAATTGCTGATGACTAAACCGATAATCAAACTAAAAATTACAGCTTCGAGATTGTATTCTTTAACTGTTGCATTCCCTGCCAGCACCAATGCAAATACGGTAAGGATAAATACAACAGGAAATACAACGAATAATTGTCTTACAGATTTCCCCAAAAGAAAGGCGCCCAATATCGCGGTAACGAATACAAAAATAAACTGCTCAAAAAGCTTCATTAAATTTGTCGGGTCGAAAACCGTTGCGACGAGTTCGGCGGAATTACTCCACGAAAAACTAGGTACTGGCGCAACAATTCCTGAGAGTGCGAGAAATATGGTAGCGATCCCCAAAATGACGACTACCCAGTCTTCTGTAAATGTAAATGATCTTGAAGATGTCATATAATGGTTAGGGTTTAAAAGGTTAAATTTAGCATAATTACAGTGACTTTCTAGGATTGTAACACAAAAATGGCCGAAGATTTCTCTCCGGCCATTAACCAAAACCAATAATCTATTATCAATCAAAAACAATATTTATTCTCATCTATCAATTTCTTTGCGATTCGCTGACGTGCATCTTTCACATTAAATGGCTGTGCTTTTGTGAATCTGCGCAAACCAACCAACATCATATTCAGTTCATCACCTTCACCAAAAGAATATAATGCTTCTTTACCGGCAGCGCTGATTTTATCAATAGCACCATACAGATAGATCTTAGCCATATCTTTTGCATAGTCTGCTTTATCAGATCCTGTATGCAGCAATTTTTCCGCACGCAACAAGACTGACTCGGTGATATAAACATACCCGATAATATCCGCAATATTCATGAGGATTTCCTCTTCTTTGGAAAGAGACATCATCAATTTTTGCACTGCTGCTCCCGCAATCAATAACCCAGCTTTTTTAAGGTTTGCCACAATTTTCTTTTCTGCAGCGAGAGGTGCATCGTCCTCTTCACCAAAATCTGGAATAGCTAGAAGCTCTCCAGCTACAGTTTGGGCAGGTCCCATCAGATCCAATTCACCTTTCATGGCCCGTTTTAACATCATGTCAACGACAAGCAATCGATTCACTTCATTCGTACCTTCAAAGATCCTGTTGATCCGTGAATCCCGATAAGCGCGTTCCATTGGCGCATCTGCTGAGTAACCCATTCCACCATAAATCTGTACCCCTTCGTCAACCACATAATCCAACATCTCCGAGCACCATACTTTGATGATAGCGCACTCAATTGCAAACTGCTCCACAGACTTCAATTTTGCTTTTGCTTCATCCATCCCGCCAGCAATCAATGCATCGTAAGCATCATCAATATTTTGACCGGCACGATACGATGCCGACTCCACAGCAAACAAACGTGTTGCCATCTCAGCCAGCTTATAACGAATGGCACCAAATTTAGAAATCGGCAGATTAAACTGCACACGTTCATTGGCATACTGCACCGCATGGTTGATCACCATACGTGCCGAACCGATCGTGGCAGCGCCCAGTTTTATACGACCAATATTCAGGATATTTACAGCAATCTTAAATCCGTTTTCACGATCAGAAAGCATATTCTCTACAGGAACGGCGCAATCATTGAAAAAGATCTGACGTGTTGAAGATCCCTTGATACCCAATTTATGTTCTTCGGGATTCATCGTGATGCCACCAAAATCTTTCTCGACAATAAATGCCGTTAGGTTTTTATCATCATCGATTTTTGCAAATACGATGAAGATATCTGCAAAACCACCGTTTGTAATCCACATTTTTTGTCCGTTGATCAAATAATGTGTCCCTTCGGCATTTAATTTAGCAGAAGTACGACCCGAATTTGCATCCGATCCAGCATTGGGTTCTGTCAAACAATACGACGCCTTCCATTCACCAGTAGCAAGCTTTGGAACATATTTTGCCTTTTGGGCATCATTACCATAATACAAAATAGGCAGCGTACCGATTCCCGTATGAGCAGACAATGCCACAGCAAAAGAAAACCCGCCACCTACCGCATCGGCAACAAGCATAGAAGTGTTGAAATTCTTGCCGAAACCACCATATTCTTCGGGAATAGAAACACCCAACATCCCCAGTTCACCGGCCTTATCCATCAAACTAGGCATAAGTCCTTCTTCTTGCGCATCGATACGGTCCAGCTTGTTCAATACTTCCGTATCCAAGAAATCCAAGCAGGTCTGACGAATCATTTTGGCTTCTTCATCAAATTCTTCCGGAATAAAAACGGCTGTATAGGGAGTCTCTCTAATCACGAACTCTCCGCCTTTAATTGCTTTATTTTCGCTCATTGTCTTTCTAGATTTATATGGACCAGGAAATCACTGCTTAGTGATGCTGCTGTCCACCATGTTTTTAAATACTTCTATGCGTTATGAGATCAGAGATCCATATTTCGTCTATATTGCTATTCCTAGCGGCTAATTTTAGTCCAATAACTCAAAAATACCAGCCGCTCCTTGACCAGTTCCGACACACATCGTCACCATGCCATATTTTTTGCCTCTGCGTTTCAACTCGTTTAAGACTTGGACCGTCAATTTAGCTCCTGTACATCCAAGTGGATGCCCTAAAGCGATGGCACCGCCATTGACATTCACTTTCTCTTCGTCTAATCCAAGTTCACGAATTACGGCTAGCGATTGAGAGGCGAAAGCTTCATTCAGCTCAAAGAGGTCAATATCTTCCTTTTTAAGACCGGCTTTTGCCAAAGCCTTGGGTATGGCATAGATAGGTCCGATACCCATAATGCGCGGTGGAACACCTGCTACAGCAAAACTAACAAGCTTTGCAATTGGTTTAACACCAAGTTCTTTCACTTTTGCTTCAGACATCACCAAGACAAATGCTGCTCCATCAGAAGTTTGTGAGGAATTCCCCGCCGTTACTGAACCATTCGCTGCAAAGACTGGTTTTAGTTTCCCTAAAGCCTCCAGGGAAGTATCAGCCCGAGGACCTTCATCTGTATCAACAACATATTCGCGCGTTACAATCTTACCGTCTTTCAGGTAATTTTCTTTTACAGTAATAGGCACAATCCCATCTTTCAAATGACCGTTTTGAATAGCTGCAACTGCCTTTTGATTTGATTTAAGTGCAAAAGCATCCTGATCTTCGCGTGAAACATTGTAATCTTTGGCTACGGCTTCGGCAGTCAATCCCATTCCCCAATACCAGTCAGGATGCTCTTTTGCCACAACAGGATTAGGCACAATCTTCCAACCTCCAAAAGGCATTCCGGACATCACCTCTACACCACCGGCAATGATAACATCTGCCATCCCAGTCTTAATCTTTGCTACCGCGGTTGCAATGGTTTCTAGGCCTGATGCGCAGTACCGGTTAACGGTTACACCCGGGACCTTATCCGTGTCCAATCCCATCAGTGAAATGAAACGGGCCATATTGAGTCCCTGCTCCGCTTCCGGCATGGCATTCCCAACAATGACATCATCTATATCTTCTTTATTTAAATTCGGCACAGTGGATACAAGATGTTTAATAACATCCGTGGCTAAATCATCGGCCCGCATAAAGCGAAATACTCCCCGGGGCGCTTTGCCTACTGCTGTACGAAATCCTGCTACTATATATGCTTCCATTATTTTTAATTTTTTCGTGAGTAGTGAGTTCTAGTTCCGTAAAGGCTTACCCTTGGTCAACATAAATTGAATTCTTTCAAGCGTTTTGCGTTCAGCACAAAGCTCAAGGAATGTTTTACGTTCAAGATCCAGTAAATACTGTTCAGACACTTCCGTCGGTGACGATAAATTTCCACCACACATTACCCAGCCTAGTTTCTCTGAGATCTTACGATCATAATCAGAGATGTAATTGCCTTCACGCATTGATGAAGCGCCCACATAAACGATTCCTAATCCTTGATTTCCCAAAACTTTGATATCATTGCGAGGAGCAGGCTGAACATAACCCTCATCTGCCAATTCTAATGCCTTTGCCTTGGCATCCGCCAGAAGACGGGCACGATTCATGGTGATTGCAAATTTATCTTTCTGCAAATAGCCGAGCTCATAGGCTTCATAGGCAGAAGTCGAAACTTTTGCCTGACCAATAGTCAGGAATTTATCTTTTAACGTATTTTGGACAATTTGATCATCTTTAAATTCCTCCGAGGCACGTAGCGTAAATTCTTTAGTTCCGCCACCACCAGGAATAACACCAACCCCCAGTTCAACCAAGCCCATATAGGTTTCGGCGTGAGCCTGCACAAAATCGGCATGCATGGAGAATTCACAGCCCCCACCAAGCGTCATTTGAAATGGCGCAACGACTACAGGTATTGACGAATAGCGTAAGCGCATGGATGTATTTTGAAATGCACGAACGGCCATATTCAATTCATCAAAATCCTGTTCGACGGCCATCATGAAAATCATTCCGATATTCGCTCCAGCAGAAAAGTTTTTTCCATCATTGGACACCACTAAACCGCGATACTCTTTTTCAGCAAGGTCAATGGCTTTATTCAATCCCTGGATAACATCCCCACCAATGGTATTCATCTTGGTATGAAATTCACAATTAATGATACCATCGCCCAGATCAATAATAGAAACACCCGTATTTTTCCAGATTGTCTTACTTTCCCGGATGTGATCCAATACGATCAGATCTTCGGTACCGGGAATAGCTTTATACGATTTGGTCGCAATATCATAATAGTGACGTACACCATTTTCTATTTTATAGAATGATTCACATCCGGCTTCCAACATCTCGTGTACCCAGGAAGCAACCTCCCCGTCCTGACCCGGAAGTCGTTTTTCTTCGGTCTTAATTTTAGCTAAAGTCTCGCGAACACCTAGCGCATCCCATACTTCAAATGGTCCTAACTCCCAACCAAATCCAGCACGCATGGCATCATCGATCCGGAAGAAGTCATCTGTAATTTCGGGAACACGGCGGGATACATATTCAAACAATGGATAATGCATGGCACGGAAGAGTTCCGCCGCTTTATCGCTCCCTTGTTCATATACTTTCATCCGCTTGCGGATATCCTCCACAGGCTTGGTAGCTTCCAAGGTAGTGGATTTCACTTTTTGCTGTGAACCAAATTCCAGTGTTTTTAGATTTAAAGATAAAATCTCCGAATTACCATCGGCAGCTTTTACTTTTTCATAAAACCCTTTCTTGGTTTTCTCACCCAACCATTTATTCTCGACCATCTTGCTGATGAATGCAGGAAGCTGGAAAACGCCTTTGGCTTCATCTTCTGGGGCATTCTGCGCCAGTCCATTGGCAACATTCACCAAAGTATCAAGTCCTACCACATCGGCTGTACGAAAAGTCGCCGATTTGGGATGCCCCATTGCAGGACCGGTATATTTGTCGACCTCCTCAACGGTCAATCCAAGAGGTTCCACTAAATGAGTAACCGCCAACATCGAATAAACACCGATACGATTACCAATAAACGCCGGAGTGTCTTTACATAACACAACCGATTTACCCAGCATTTTGTCACCAAAGTGAAGTATAAAGTCAACAACCTCTGGCTTAGTATGCGGTGTTGGAATAACTTCCAATAAAGGGAGATAGCGCGGCGGATTGAAGAAGTGTGTGCCGCAGAAATGATCTTTAAAATCTTCACTTCGCCCTTCTGTCATTAAATGAATAGGGATACCAGAAGTATTGGAAGTAATCAATGTCCCAGGTTTTCGAAATTGCTCAACACGCTCAAAAACAGATTTTTTAACATCGAGCCGCTCAACAACAACCTCGATAATCCAATCCACAGAAGCAATGTCTTTTAGATTATCGTCAAAATTCCCTGTTTTGATACGTCTTACAAATGACTTGCTATAAATTGGCGAAGGGTTTGTTTTTAAAGCCGTTTCTAAGGAGCTGTTGACAATTCGGTCCCGAACGATCTTACTCTCCAAAGTTAAGCCTTTGGCTTGTTCTGCCGGAAGCAGTTCGCGCGGAACAATATCCAACAGCAAAACTTCAACACCAATGTTAGCAAAATGACAAGCAATTCGCGAGCCCATAACACCCGATCCGAGAACTGCCACTTTTCTAATATTTCTGTTCATCATAACATATTTATCATGCACTTCTGTACATTTGGTTTAATTCCTAGATGATTACTTCTTCTTTGTAACTTGTTGCGAGCTCATTGAGTTTCGCTAAAGAAGCAATCAATTGATCCCGTTCATTTTCTGAAAAATTGTCCGCTAAATATTGATTGAAATTACGAACAACATCTTTAGCAATCCGTCTTTTCTCTCGCCCCAATTCGGTTAAATACACTTTTACGGACCTCTTGTCGGTCTCACTCGTTTCGCGGTATATAAATCCCAATGACTCCAAATTATTCAACACCCGAGACAAACTAGTTGTTTTAACTCCTGTCAAATTTGCAATCTGAGAAACAGGTGTACCCTCTTTATGGATGTTAATCAAAATATATCCCGCAGCCTGGGTAAAACCGTACTGCGAAGCAATTTGATTATATTTATTGGCTATTGTCTGCCACCCTGTTTTTAAAAAATAATCGATTGTCTGATTTTGGTTCATAAGCGTACCCACAAGCTATTTATTATGCTTGCATAACAAATATACCAGTTAGCAATTAGAATAACAAGCTCGAAATTATAAATTTTGTCATATGTTCGTCAGCATAATTCGGCACACATACCTAACGATACTTGTCGTCAATTGTGAAATGTGGAAAACTTTTAAACACTGACATACAGCAAAATAAACAGAAACACAAAACTTTTATTAACAGTCCCTGTTTAATAATCAAAATTAATTCCGTTAACTTTGTCCTGAACAAACATCAACACTGTATGGCTTTAGTAAACATACCTCGCTTGGACTTGCTACATTATACACAAGGAACCCAAGAACAACGAAATCAATTTATCCAAGATATTGGCAAAGCTTTCAATGAAACAGGCTTTGTAACGATTGCAAATCATGGCTTATCAAAAGAGCTGATTGAGGAATTATATCAGGTGGTTCCTGAATTTTTTGCTTTGCCTACTGAGATCAAGGAAAAATATGAATTTCCAGAACTTGCAGGTCAACGTGGCTATACCGCAAAAGGAAGAGAAAAAGCCAAAGACGCGAAAACACCTGACTTAAAAGAATTCTGGCAACGCGGTCAAACGATTGTTGGTGAAGAATATTCCAAAGCTGATTTTCCGGACAATCCTGAAGTAGCTGAAATTCCTCGCTTTAATGGCGTAACCGCTGAGGTTTATAAAAAACTAGAAGATACAGGCCGCGACTTATTGAAAGCGATCGCGACCTACCTCGATCTGGAAGAAAATTACTTTGAACAATATGTCATCAACGGTAATTCTATTCTACGTGCTATCCATTACTTCCCAATAAACGATCCTGACGCCTTAGCCCCTGACGCAGTACGCGCAGGCGCCCACGAAGATATTAACCTCATCACCTTATTGATTGGAGCTAGTGCGGATGGTCTTGAAGTGATGACAAAAGACGGGGAATGGTTTCCTATCAAAGCCAAGGGTGAAGATATCGTCATCAATGTAGGTGATATGTTGCAACGGTTAACAAACAATAAGTTGAAATCTACTACGCATCGCGTAGTAAACCCACCACGTGAGAAGATGGGTACTTCCCGTTTTTCTATTCCTTTCTTTTTACATCCAAAATCCGCCATGAGTTTGGCTTCATTGGATTCCTGCATCGATGCGGAACACCCGAAGGCCTACGAAGATTATACCGCTGGTCAGTACCTGGATGAACGCTTAAGAGAAATCGGATTAAAAATGTAAAACTCCGCATCATTTAAATGAGCATAACAGTATAAAAAAGAAATGGCCGATCCTAGGATCGGCCATTTCTTTTTTATGGATATTAAAGCTATTTCAATTTATAACCTATACCAACATTCATAAAGATATTATGTAACCCGAAGCTAATACTTTCAAATCCGGTTTTCATAATATTATTGAAGCCATAATCCAACTGTGCCAACGCAAAGAATCTTCTGTCGATAGCATAATGTGCGCCCAAACTCATACCAACATCAATACTTCTAACACTCTCCGAGAAATCATAATCAGCATTATCCACAACAATCTTATTTCCGGTAGGCTCCTCATGCCTAAGATAGCCGTTGTAGGCCTCGCCATAGAATTCCTTTTTTACCGCAAAAGAAATGTAAGGACCTGCCTGTACATTCCAACGATTTGAAAGCTGATAGGTAGCTTGGATCGGAACAGTCAGATACAGGTTATGTACTTTTGTTGTGATATCACCCGTATAATAACCTCTCAGCTCCTCTTTTGCATCATTCACCGCATTGAATGTCGTCTTGTATCCTTTAACACTCGCCTATGTATCCATTCCCTTTCCTTCGAAGACGATTCCCAAAGATACTCCCCATTGGGAATCAATATGATAGTTTGCCCTTGCTCCGACAAAAAAGGGAACATTCGGATTATAGCTTTTAATCTTTCGAATTTCACGTGGCAATGATAGGGGGGCTGCGCCGCCGATCTTACCGCCTACCGTCACATCAAAACCCAATTTACCCTCATCCGCTGTGTTTTCCTGCGCATTGGCAATAGATCCTATCAAAACCATCGCAGCCAGTGCGATTGTATATTTTATCATTTTCATTACTTCTTCGTTACAATTTTGAGATCATCCACCGTCAACTTACTACCGACAGCACCTATAAAATTATCACCATATTTACTCGAAGACATTACAATCGCAATGCTATAATCCAAATTGGCAACATCAGCTTCGTTTACTTTCGCCGTGTACTTAAATGGCAATGTAAACTTGACAAAATCACCAGCCTTGGTTGCGCCCCCATTTTCCAACCTGGCAATAGCCACAATACTTGGATCTTTTAAAATATTATGTCCCGTCAAATAGGAAACTTTCTTGTTGGGATCAGATTGCGAGTCCATAAGCTGCTTGCGATTATAGAAAACAGCATAGATATCACAGGAATCCTTGGTATTAACAGGTTTCATGTTTTCATCCGTCACCGTTGCGCCAGGACTATACTTATAGTAACCTTCCAAGGCCAGCGGTATCTGATTGAAAGGAAGGCCAAACTGCGTTGCCGATAACGAGTCTGTCAATACAGGTCCTGTATCAAACGCTCCTATAAAAAGATTTCCGGCAGCAATAGGTTTCTTGAACATCGCCCCAAAAGCACCGGTCAACTTCGTTTCCAATAAAGCCGCTTTCGATCCTGAATGTGCATCCGAACTCGTTTTAGTGGGGTATGATTCGGGATCCTTGGTACCTCCTCCTAAGCTCAATGTCAAGGAGAAACTTGGATTTCCGGAAGCCCAATTATAGAAATCCTGGCCATCAATTTTATTATAAAATATGGTGTATTTATCATCCTTATCAATCGCCGTATCTTCAAAACCATATGCTGTTGGAACAAATCCACCATCTGTTTTCACAATTTTAATCAGGTAGTTTTTTGTAAACTGATGATCTTCGGACGTAACTTTATAATATACGCCGTTTTTTAGGAATTCATCAATAATTACTTTATTCATATCCTGAGTTCCGGCAGGCATTTTCAAAGAATCCTTCAAAAGCTCAATGGAGGCACCAGGAGTCAGGTCAAAAGTCATATTCAATTTGGTAAGATCATGAATATTGGGCTGAAGGTAAAGTGTAACTTGCGTATTTGAGATGACCGGGTTCAGCAAAAAGATATCTTCATCGGCATGAAGAGCGATAATATCCGCTTCCATATTGAGCGCTTCTTCCTTTATACAACTTCCCAAACTGAAAAGAAGCATAAAACAGATTATCCACGAGTAACTTCGTGTTCGTTTCATAAAAATAATATTTAGTGTAAATTTATCGACCAATGCTTTGAGCAATGCACTGATTTTAGCAAAGCTACCAATCCTAGCCTCAAAAAAAAGTCATTTAAACGACTTTTTCTGAATAGACAACTAATTCTTTACACGCAAAGTCCGGTTATAGCCCTTTGACTTCCGATCTGATTTTACTGGGCAGACTTTCAACAATAAGCTGATAGCTGTGTAAAATCAATTCCTCCAGCTTTCTATCATCAATCTCTTGATTGGCAACCACGGTATTCCAGTGCTTTTTATTCATGTGATAGCCCGGCAGTACGGTATGCTCATAACGTTCCCGCAATTCAATGGCCCTTTCGGGGTTACACTTAACATTAAATCGTAATCCATCAACCTGATCCAGGCCTACCAACAAAAAAATCTTACCGCCTACCTTAAATACCAATGTATCTGGCCCAAAGGGAGTCTCCTCCATCACCGGCCCAATCGATAAACAATAATCTCTTAGATCCTCAATATTCATATTTTTTTAGTTTTAGTTGTCGCTCAAGCAAACTGAAAAAGCCACCATAAAAATGGTCCATAATTCATATAAAGCTAACAAAAACACTGGATCGTTTTACTTAAAATCTTTTGATCTTTCGCAAAGGCGACATTAGGTCTATTTGCCCTAAAGAAATTACGTTACGCCGAAAATAGGTCCAAAATAAGCTGGAACTAGACAATAGCAAGAGTCAGATAACTTCAGCCTTTACAGGGATTAGCTACGGACATGAAACGTAGCTTCAGCGTTACTTCTTCGCTTGCAACCGAAGAAGTAACGAACAAGTACCGAGGAAGCACCGAACAAGCTCCGACTAATCTCCGAATATCGTATACTTGTCTTATATTGAGATAGGTTTACATAGCTCCGGGTTTAACAGCAGTTTTTCAAACCATGCTCAGGAAAGACCAGGTCTATTCCTGAGATGATGATCCGGTTAAACTTAAAAATTGCCAGTTTATTATAAGGATGGAATTTTCTTATTTTTCGAACAGTGCCTGGATTTCCTTTTGGATTTCGGTTCCTTTATCGGCATTGTACCACTTTTGAATCTCCTCTTTGATTTCGGAGAAATCTGCCCCTTGCGCTTTCATATGCAAAAACAGCTCCTGGCAGGCTTGAGGTCTTGGGCCCCAGACAGCCAAATCTTGCCCCTGTTCGTTGCGTATCACCAGAATTGGAATAGATTTGCCTCCGTTTGTTAGATAAGAATCGATCAGAAACGGAGCACTATCACGCAGTTGGATATCCACCGTGATATTGGGATTTTTTGAGGCCATCTTCGCCAACATAGGTACCGAATGCGCCGCATCCCCGCACCAAGGTTCAGTAATAATGATCCATTGTTGCTTTTCAGTAATTGACTCAACAAATTGTTCAAAAGTCGACGTTGGTTCGAAGCGTTTTAACCAACGGCCCATTCTTGTCCAGTTCATTTTTGTGTACTGATAATATTCATCATCTTGATAGGTAGGGTGATTCTCAGGATGATTTAAGATATCTTCGAATTGTTGTAAGTAATTTTCAAACGTCATAATACCAATTTTGTGCAAAGGTAAATTTTACTTCCAACTTTCTCAAACAACCTTCCGCCAACAATCTGTATTGAATGCAATAAAAAATAGGATGCTCAAAAAGGACATGTAGAGCAAGAAAAAATGTGATTTCCTCTGCCTTATATACCAAAGATTTTACATTCAGAAGAGATGTTTTACATTTATTAACGATTAAGTAAATTATCTTTGAAAGATACAACCCGTACATGAAAAGATTAGTTCAATTAATACTTTTACTATTTATCGTCGTCAACAGTGCTTACTCCCAAATAAACATCAAGGGGAGGATTCTAGATAAGGCGGATGACAAGCCCCTGACCAATGCTTCCATTATTTTACTGAACCGCGATTCAGTCCTCCGTTATTTTAACCGAGCCAATGAAGAGGGAAAATTCCAGGTTAAAAATATCAAACCCGGGAGCTACATTATTTTGGCCACTTACCCTAAATTTGAACTATATAGTGATACGATCCAAATTGCAAACAAAGATCTCGATTTGCATGATATCAAAATAAATTCCCAAAGAAATGTTTTGCAGGAGGTGATTGTCACCCGACGTCTTCCAATTACACTGAAAGGCGACACCATCGAATATGATGCGGCGAGTTTTGCAACAGAAAAAAATGCGAAGCTAGAGGATTTACTACGTCGTCTACCCGGTTTTACGGTTACCGGAGATGGAAGTATCACGGCTCAAGGAAAATCTGTACAGAAAGTGTTTATCGATGGGGAAGAATTTTTTGGTTATGATCCTAAAATAGCCATTCGCAATGTACGGGCAGATGCCGTTGACAAGGTGCAGCTCTATGAGAAAAAATCGGAGGAGGCGGAGCTGTCGGGCATCGATGACGGAGTAAGGATCCAAACTGTTAACGTTGTACTCAAAGAGAAAGCAAGAAAGGGTGTCTTTGGAAACATGGAAGCATTGGCTGGATCAAAAGAATTGTATGCGGGAAATCTCTTTGCGGCGAAATTTAATAAGACTGAGCGGATTGGCATCACCGCGAGTCACAACAACATGGGCAGTTCAAGTGGTCGTGAAGGTTCTTTACGGATGAACAACCAGATTACGGGCGAACCACTGAATACAAATCTTGGAGCAAACTATGAAAATCAGTTCTTCAAAAAGGCCTTAAAAGTAAACGCCAACTATGGTTACGACAACAACAGCAACAAGAACCACTCGGAGACTTACAATAAAAATGTGCTGCCTGATCAATCCATTCAGGAAAAAAACAGTAAAAACGATAGCGAGAGACATAGCCGAAGTAATGGTTTCAGGTCAAACCTTAACATGCGACTGGATTCCACGCAAAATATGGAACTCCAATCCAATGCCAATTGGGCTACCAACGCTAATCTAACTTACACAGACAGCAAAACGGGCGATGGATCGGGCAACCCAATCAGTGACTTTAGGGAGAACAATCAATCGAACTCCTCAAGTTCCAACAATAATTTTCGCCTAAATTATAGAAAACGATTAAAAGCGGGGCGTTCTTTAAATGTGATGGTCGGCAATAATCACAAAGAGTCAGATTCAGAGAGTAAAGTCAATTCACGGACTTATTTTTACAAAACCGGGGATAGTACAATTATCAACCAAACGCGACATGGCCGGAATAAAGGCAATGACTTCAACTCTTCGATCAATTTCAACAACCGTATCAGTGACTATATCAATCTGGCTTTAGGCTACAGCTTCAATCATTCGAAGAGTACAAATACCCAAAATTCAATAAACAATATTACCCAAAAGTTTGATTCACTATATTCTCAAAACCAGATCGACAATAATACCAATCAAGGTGTGAACGTGCACTTTTCCTATCGCAAAGAAAAGTTGGAGATCAATTTTTCCAACCGTACGTTCTACAAGAATCAACAGTTAAATGATAGTTATAGATCAATTGATCTTGCCCGGAATTTCTGGGATAACAATTTAAATGTTGATGCCAATTATCGCCTTTCAAATAGCAAAAATATACGTTTAGCTTATCAAAGTTCCAATATCATCCCATCGTTTGATCAGTTACAACCACTGCAACCTCAGACCAATCCGTTGTTTCAACAAGTCGGTAATCCCGACCTAAAACGCGCGGTGAACAATAACATTTCGGCCAATTATAACGCGTTCAGTTTATTGAAAGGAACGAATATCAATATCAACGGGAACTTGTCATTTGTTAATAATCCTATTGTCAACAAAACAACCATACTAGACAACTCGGCTCAAATCAGTTCTTATGAAAACCTATCGGGTAAATCCAACTGGAATGGCGGCTTGAACATCAATCATATGCAGCCATTGGCCAATCGTCGCATCAATTTTAACAAGAGTGCAAACGTCAGGTTTAACAACAGCTACAGCTATACCAAATTTGAAGGCGGACAGTCCGGCGGCGAGTTTCTACTGAATAATGCAAAGAATACCAACTTTAGTTTAGGTTCAAGCTTAAATGAGCAGGACTCAGAAGGATTCGACTTTGATCTTTCGGCGAATGCTGGTTTTAATGTACAGCAAAACTCGATCAACACCCAATACAACGCAACAAGTTTTCAAGGTGGGACTTCGGCGTACATCAAATACTTTCTACCGAAGAAGTTTAATGTCATGGCAAACATTTACTATAGCTATACAGGACCTACGAAACTTTATAAAAAATCAATCAATCAATTTTATACCAATATTGAATTAGAGAAAAAAGTACTGAAAGATGAAAGTATGACACTCAGCTTAAAGGCCTTTGACCTGTTCAATACATTTAACAACACACGTCGTAACGCGAGTGACACCAACTATTCAGAGTCCGTTCAACAGGTATTGACACAATATTTTTTGGTCGGTGTAAAATGGGATTTCAACAAATATCTAGGGAAAGGAAATGATTAAAAAAATATATTTGACCGTTATCATCTGCTGCCTGTGTGGTTTATCGCTTCAGGCACAATATGCCTATTTTGGAAGTAGGGGTACGATCAGTTTTGACAAAGTCACGTACACAAAAGCACGCATGCGGCAGCTATCCAACGACATGAGCTCGAAAGGAATGGACAGAGGGATGGGCATGATGGAATATCTCGACAAGATGCCGGATTCACATACGGAAAAATTAAACTTCTACTTTGATGAGAATTCTACCGTGTTGATGCCTGAGGAAAGCGTAGCTAACGAAAAACAACGTGGTGAAGTCAAAATGGCCGCACCTACGATAACTTCGGGCACAGGCAGAGGGGGCAGATCTCAGGGTGCGGTCCGAATCGGAGGAAACCAAAGAGGGCAATTTAGGGGTGGCGCCAACAAGAACGGCAAAGTCCTCTACCAGGATCTGAAAACCGGCACAGCAGACATTCAGCTTGACATCGACGAAAAATACATTCTTTCGGAAACTTTGGACAGCATTACTTGGCGTTTCACGGAGGAATTCCGAAATATCGCCGGAGTAAACTGCCGCAGAGTCAATGGTGCTACCAAAGACTCACTCTATCTGATCGCTTACTATTCGGAAGAGATTCCAATATCGGCAGGACCAGCATTAAGCCATGGTCTCCCGGGCATGATATTGGGTCTTGTCATCCCTGAAATGCATATTCAATATTGGGCTACAAATATCGCCTATACCAATAAACTTGTTCCTTCTGATTGGCGGGATAAAAAATCAAAAAAAATGAAACTTGCTGAATTTTCGGAAATCTTTGGCAGATATATGCCACGCAATCGCCAAAACGAGTCAGCTAAAAAAAGGATATTAGAGCAACTGGTGTATTGAAAATGTCAGTTTGGCAGTACCTAAGGACAAATTGATGACAAATAGTTTTTTTTTTACAAAACTTTTGGATTGGCATAAGGGTTGATAATAGACTGATAGAATTTATTTAAGTAAAAAATTAAAACACAAGATATGTCTAAAATTATAGGAATTGACTTAGGTACTACAAACTCATGTGTTGCCGTAATGGAAGGTAACGAGCCTGTAGTAATTACGAACAACGAAGGTAAACGTACAACTCCTTCGATCGTAGCTTTCGTAGAAGGTGGCGAGCGCAAAGTTGGGGACCCAGCAAAGCGTCAAGCAATTACTAACCCACATAAAACTATTTATTCCATCAAACGTTTTATGGGACTTTCATACGATGAAGCTGTAAAAGAAGCTGAACACGTACCTTATAAAATCGTTAAAGGTGACAACAATACACCGCGTGTAGAAATTGACGACCGCAAATATACACCACAAGAGATCTCTGCTATGATTCTTCAAAAAATGAAGAAAACCGCTGAGGATTTCTTAGGTCAAGAAGTAACTGAAGCTGTTATTACAGTTCCTGCATATTTCAACGACGCACAACGTCAAGCAACAAAAGAAGCTGGTGAAATCGCTGGTTTATCTGTAAAACGTATCATTAACGAACCTACAGCAGCAGCTTTAGCTTACGGTTTGGACAAAGCACACAAAGACATGAAAATTGTTGTGTTTGACTGTGGTGGTGGTACACATGACGTTTCGGTATTGGAATTAGGTGACGGTGTATTTGAAGTTAAATCTACTGACGGTGACACACACTTAGGTGGTGATGACTTTGATAACGTAATCATCAACTGGTTGAATGAAGAATTCAAAAGTGAAAACAATGGCTTTGACTTGAAAAAAGATCCAATGGCATTGCAACGTCTGAAAGAAGCTGCTGAGAAAGCGAAAATCGAATTATCAAGCGCAACTTCTACAGAAATCAACTTGCCGTATATCACTGCAGATGCAACTGGTCCAAAACACTTAGTTCGTTCATTATCACGTGCTAAATTTGAGGCTTTGGCAGCTGACTTGATCAAGAGAACAATTGCTCCTTGTGAGTCTGCATTGAAAAATGCTGGTTTTAGCAAATCTGATATTGACGAAATTATCTTAGTAGGTGGTTCTACGCGTATCCCTGCAATCGTTGATGCTGTAAAAGCATTCTTCGGAAAAGAGCCTTCTAAAGGTGTAAACCCGGATGAAGTTGTCGCTTTAGGTGCTGCTATCCAAGGTGGTGTATTGACAGGTGAAGTAAAAGACGTTTTATTATTGGATGTTACTCCACTTTCATTGGGTATTGAAACAATGGGTGGTGTGATGACTAAGTTGATCGAAGCAAATACAACAATTCCAACTAAAAAATCGGAAACGTTCTCTACTGCTTCAGACAATCAGCCATCTGTAGAAATTCACATCTTACAAGGTGAACGTCCTATGGCAAACCAAAACCGTACAATCGGCCGTTTCCATTTGAACGATATTCCACCAGCACCTCGTGGCGTTCCTCAAATCGAAGTTACTTTTGATATTGATGCCAATGGTATCATCAAAGTATCTGCGAAAGATAAAGCGACTGGAAAAGAACAAAACATCCGTATCGAAGCATCTTCAGGTTTGTCTGACGACGAAATCAAACGCATGAAAGAAGAAGCTGAAGCAAATGCTGATGCTGACAAAAAAATAAAAGAAGAAGCTGACAAAGTAAATGCAGCTGACGCTTTAATCTTCTCAACTGAAAAACAATTGAAAGAATATGGCGATAAAATTTCAGCAGATAAAAAAGCGCCAATTGAAGCTGGCTTAACAAAATTAAAAGCTGCTTACGAAGCGAAAAACTTTGCTGATATCGATGCTGCTTCTGAAGAATTGCAAAATGCTTGGAATGCTGCTTCTGAAGAAATGTACGCTGCTTCTCAAGGTGGTGCACAACAACCTCAAGGTGATGCAGGTCAAGCTCAAGGTGGAAACCAAGGTGGTGATGATGTAACTGACGTAGATTACGAAGAAGTGAAATAATCACTCCTCCTCATAAAAAAAGCTCCAGGATTATTCCCGGAGCTTTTTTATGTCTATTACTTTCACTATCTCGTTTAACCTTCACCGCAATACACTTATGCATTTCCAGCTACTTCTTATCCTTATAGTGACTTAAGATTCCTTTGTCCAAAGTAGCCCAAATACCTGCTGGCATCGCCGCTCTCTTTAAGGCATTATTGGTCCAGGTATTGCACGAATAAAACATGCTATAGGCTCCTTTTGCTTCGTAAAAGGCGTCTGAGTCGCCATACTGCGCATCTGTTTTCACCAAAATAGCTTCCGCTTGATTTCGATCCAACGAATCTTCTATATATTTTATCAGATCACGGTATTGGGATTTACTGATCTGATAAGCAAAACATAATTCATCTTGCTGAACCGAATTGTAGTAGGTCACATGAATGGCAGACTCCCCTAATCCAAAGGCAGCCACAAAGGCTGTCGATGCTTTAAGATCCTTCCATTCTGGTGTATCCAAATAGAATCCTTTATCCCCCCAACCGATACCGACATACCGATATCCGCTATGTTTCCCCACCGTATTCCCATAAGGAAATAGTTGCGACCAATCCATCTCTTCGTTAACGACAGGCAATACGATATCGGTATGAACACCATTGGACTGAACAAAAACCTGAATCGTCTTCTCTTCGTCTATATTTTTCCTTGGAGCCGAAATTCTTGACAAACTGTATTCAGCAACAATATAGAGCACACAAAAAGACAACAATCCTAAAATAAGATAACCAAACACTTTAAGAATTTTTTTCATCAAAGATTTATTTCCGCTCAAGTAATCTAGCGCACAGGTCAAAAAAAAACCTGTATTGCTTGACAATACAGGTGAAAGATAAGCTATTTCTTTTAGCTCTTAAAATAACTTTTCTGGATATACTCCATCAGCCACCAATTTTGAAATTGATTCTTGTACGATAGGTTTATCTTCCTTATAAGTTACGCCAAACCATTTCGAAGAAGTTGGGATTACCTTAAAATCAGCCAATTTATGCTTCACCATATAATCTGGTACAGAAGGAATGAAAAATTCTGCTTTTAAATTTTCCTTATTTTCCTCAACAAATGCAGGAAACATCGCCTGGGCTACTTCGAAAATCTTTGGTGTAAAACCCCAGAAGTTCATCGAAACACGGGTTTTAGGATCTAGATCTGTCTCCACCCCATTTTCCTCATAAACGATTTTGCGATCGTCGCCTTCGCCTTTGTAGTATATATTTGTACGTTCAGTTACACTTTCCATATGTCCAGAAGGGGTAACCTCACATACTCCGCGTGAAACGTAGCCATAATCGGACATGGTATTTCCAACCTGGAAGCCCATCAACGACATTTGTTGATCAGAAACCTCGGTTGTTAAGAACTCGGCCATTTTCTGAAAAGAATCCGATCCGTAGAAATCGTCTGCATTGATTACACAAAATGGTTCATGCACTTTATCTTTAGCACTCATCACCGCATGGGCAGTACCCCAAGGTTTTGTTCTTTCGATAACGTGATTAACACCGAATTTTGTTAAGTCAAAATCTTGAAAAGCGTAATCTACTTCTATTTTACCTTTCAATTTTTCATCAAATACTGTTTTCATCTTTTCCAGAAATTCTTCCCGGATAATGAATACAACTTTTCCAAATCCTGCGCGAATAGCATCGTAAATTGAATAGTCAATAATTGTCTCGCCGTGTGGGCCAAAACCATCTACTTGTTTTAAAGAACCATACCGGCTAGCCATTCCTGCTGCCAAAATCAAAAGGGTTGGTTTACTCATATTTAATTGCGTTAATAGAATTTTCTTTTCGTCCGCAAACTTAGCTAAAATTGCCCTCAAAAGCAAATTTAGCTAAGTTCGGCTCCGCCTTCAAAAGTATAGTATTGAAACGAAAAGAATCCAAAAATTAGTATTATTTCTTTTTTAAGAATGCGTTTAATAAACCCGTCGCTAGTTTGCCCAAAAACTTAACTCCCTCTCTTGCTAAGGTCGTTGTTGCCGTTCGTTGGGCAGCTTCTAGAGGTGTCTGTCTTCTGGAGCTTGGCCGACTTGCTTTTTCCGCTTCTTTTTCCTGAGCCGCGCGTTGTTCTTCCTGTGCTGCAGCCTGCATTCTTTCGTCTATGATTTCAGCCGCAGAGCGATTTTCTTGTCGCTCCTGATATTTTGCCCGCAAATCAGACTGATTGATAATTTGGCTAACCGTTGCATCATCTGCAGGTCCCATAACTGCACGCGCCGGCACCAAATGTGTAGCGACAACCTCTGTAGGAATACCTTTATCATTCAATACTGTGATTAATGCCTGTCCAGTACCCAAAGAAGTCAGGACCTGATCAATTTCATAAAAATCGGATTTTGGATAGGTTTTTACAGTCTTCTTTAAATTTTCAGCATCGTTGGGCGTAAAGGCACGCAATGCATGTTGCACACGGTTACCCAGCTGGGCCAATACAGATTCAGGTACATCGGTTGGAGACTGTGTACAAAAGAAAACGCCGATCCCCTTCGAACGGATAAGGCGAATGATTTGATCCACTTGAGTCAAAAAGGCTTTAGGAGCCCCATTGAACAGCAGGTGGGCTTCATCAAAGAAGAAGACCAACTTGGGTTTGTCCAAGTCACCCACCTCAGGCATATTTTTAAATAGCTGTGCCAATAAGCTCAATAAGAATGTAGAATAAAGAACCGGCTGATCTTGCACGTCAGAAATATTCAATAGGCTAATCACACCCCTACCATCTACCTTCTGAAATAGATCGTTAATATCAAATTCTTTCTCACCAAAGATATGCGCTAGCCCCTGCTGTTCCAATGCGACGATCTTACGCAGGATGGTTCCCGAGCTTGCCGAACTAATCTTACCATAATCACCTTTGATTTCTTCGCTGCCGGGTCCTTCAGAAAGGTAAGTAAGCAGTTTCTTCGTATCTGAGAAATCAATCAACGGCATTTGGTGATCCTGTGCATATTTGAACATCGCAGCCAATACGCCGGTCTGTGTTTCATTAAGTTCGAGTATCCGGCCCAACAAGACGGGCCCAAAATCTTCTACAGTAATCCGCATCGGAATCCCCTTATTGCCGGACAGTGAATACAGTTCTACCGGAAACGACGATGGCTCAAACGGCACCCCCACGGCATTTCCCCGATCAATAAGGGCTTGGTTGGTCACCCCTGGCACTGCTAGGCCCGATAGGTCACCTTTAACATCCAGCATAAATACTGGTACAGAGGCATCCGACAATTGTTCAGCGATCAATTGTAGCGTACGTGTTTTACCGGTTCCGGTAGCCCCTGCAATAAGTCCGTGACGGTTCATCATTTTCAAGGCTAAATTCACTTTTGCCTCTGCCAAAATTTCGCCATTAAGCATTCCCGCTCCCAGATAGATAAACGCTCCTTTGGGATTATAGGAAGCTTGAACCTTCTCTATAAATTGTTCTTTATTTGCCATACAAAAGGCTTAATATTTATAAATCAATAAAAATTGAAAACTTTTCAAAAAATAATCTCTTCGTCACAATTTCGTGCCAAATTTTATTTTTAGTGCACTATTAATTTGAATTTAACATAGAATTACTATTTTTACGATGTAAACAGTAAGATTAAAGGTAATAAAAAATGTTAAATAAGCAGTTTAGATTTGTGGCAGCATTCCTTTGTGCTATCATCTTTTTCACAAAGATGGCCATCTCTATTTCGCCTATTTTTTCAAACAGCTTAGATCAAAGTACCATCTTACAGGTCGTTTTACAACTGGAAATCGAAAACAATAACGGCGCAAGTAATGATACACTTGAAACTGCCTCAAAATTTTTCAATACAAAAACAGAAGAACCTATTGTATTTGAAACCATTCTCGTTGAGAACCAAGGAAAACAGAAGAATTATCTTAAAAATGAGAAAAGCATTTTAGCTTTCCATCCTACGGTTCCAACACCGCCTCCTAACTATTCATAAAGGCATCCCTAGGGATGTATCCCGTCAACCCGCATGCTAAAGGTAAAGTATGTGCGGTAATCTTTGATTTTTCTGAAGTAATCGGCTTTGGCTCTGTTGATGTTATCGTTGATTTGGCTCGGCACTAACGCTTTGTTATGCTGTTGAACGCCAAACGGTATACATGATACAACGCCAGTTAAAGGTCGCCTGATGAAAATTTTTTACAGATAAACACAAATTTTATGTTTGGAACTCGTACGTCGGCTTTTCTGAAACTATCGAAAAGAGACTTAAAATATGACTTCCCTGCTAGTGTTGTGGTGTTTTTGGTGGCACTTCCATTATGTTTGGGAATTGCAATGGCCTCTGGTGCGCCATTGTTTGCAGGATTATTGACTGGTGTAATTGGTGGAATCGTTGTCGCTTCAATCAGTAAATCACCACTCAGTGTAAGTGGGCCAGCTGCTGGTCTTACAGTTATTGTCTTAGGTGCTATTCAGAGCCTAGGGGCATATGAAACCTTTCTACTTGCCGTCGTGATTGCCGGTGTAGTACAAGTTATTCTCGGTATATTAAAAGCAGGGATGATCGGAAACTATTTCCCTTCAGCAGTCATTGTCGGTATGCTTGCTGCGATCGGTATCACAATTATCATGAAGCAGATTCCTTTGGCATTGGGCTTAGTGGAAACACATGCCTTCGAAATGGACAATGGTCATGGTATCGGTGCCTATTTTGACACGATAGCCTCTGCGATCAACTTTGGTGCATTGATCATTTGCGCCTTGTCATTGGCGATCCTAATCTTTTGGCCATCTATTCCAAAGCTCAACAAGGTGCCAGCCCCATTGGTTGTCGTGATGCTAGGCGTAAGTTTAGCTTATCTTTTCAACGGCTCAGCATTCCAGTTGCATGACAAGCAATTTGTACTAGTCCCTATTGTCGGTTCTTTTGCTGAATTCACAGGATTATTTACCCTCCCGGACTTTACACAGATTGTCAACAAAGATGTGTGGATAGCTGCATTTACGATTGCAATTATTGCAAGTTTAGAGACTTTATTGAGCATCGAGGCCGTTGATAAAATAGACCCCTACAAAAGAAATACGCCAACCAACCGCGAACTTGTTGCACAAGGCATCGGAAATATGACCAGTGGACTTCTGGGCGGTCTGCCGTTGACCTCCGTCATTGTACGCTCATCAGCAAACGTCAATGCAGGCGGAAAAACAAGGCAATCTGCCATCATGCATGGTATATGGCTATTGGTCGCTATGCTCGCTATCCCAACAATGCTGAACATGATTCCTTTGGCCTGTCTGGCGGCCATCCTTCTCCATACAGGATATAAATTGGCTAAACCAAGTCTATTCACCTCAATGTACAAAAAAGGCTTAGATCAATTTATCCCATTTTTTGTCACCATTGTAGCGATTGTGTTTACCGATCTCCTTATGGGGGTAGGGATAGGTATTGTCGTGGCGACATTCTATATCTTAAGAGCCAATATGAAAAATGCTTTTAAATATAATATTGAAAAAGACAATGAAGAAGATAAGGCTGTCATTACATTAGCGGAGGAAGTATCATTTTTGAACAAGGTTCCTATCCAACAAAAATTGTACAGCTTACCAAAATCGATCAGTAAGATCCGAATCGATGGGACATTCAGTAAATTTATAGACAAGGATGTCATCGAAGTCATCAAAGATTTTGAACAGAATGCCAGAAGTAAAGGCAAAGACATCGAACTTTTGCAGGTGGTCTATAAGAAACCTTCATAGGATACGGACCTTTGACGTATCTCGTAGGCCATTCCCTTCCATTGGTCGGCTAGCAAGCTGGATTGAAATGGGGGGGAGACGGTTATTGAATAGCAAGAACAGCTATTCAATAAAAATAAGTTGTTTGAAGTAAACAATGAATTTAGACATTTGTATTATTATAATAAAATTGAAACGATGCCTTCGGGCAAGAGTGAAATAAGAAGAATATGGAAAATAAAGATTTAAAAATAGGATTTGACAATATCATTAAGGGAAATAAAGAGTGGATGGAGTTTGTAAAGAATGATGCTACAGGGCGGTTCCAACAGCTTTCTAAAGGTCAAAATCCAGAAATTCTTTGGATCGGTTGTGCCGATAGCCGAGTACCTGCAAATGAATTGACAGGTACAAAGCCTGGAGAGGTATTCGTTCATCGTAATATTGCCAACATGGTCATTCACTCCGATATGAGTATGCTTTCCGTCTTAGACTATGCGGTCAATGTTTTGAAAGTAAAACATGTCATTATCGCAGGTCACTATGGCTGTGGTGGTGTAGCAGCCTCTTTAAGCAGCAAGCAGTACGGTATTATTGACAACTGGTTGGGTCATATCAAAGATGTATATCGCTTACACAGTGCAGAGATTGATGCGATCCAAGAGCATGATAAAAAAGTAGATCGTTTAATCGAGCTCAATGTACAAGAGCAAGTTTTCAATCTGTGCGCGACGTCAATCATTCAAAATGCATGGAAAGAGCGTGATGATCTTGCCGTGCATGGCATGATTATCAATATCGGCACTGGAGAATTGATCGATCAACACTGTACGTTTACCAATAATGACGAGCTAGGTGAAGTCTTCGCTTATAAATAGCGTAGTAATAAAAATCGGTAAAAAGGGACGAAATTTCGTCCCTTTTTTATTGTGGGTCCAAACCTTATTACGTCTTCCCATTCTTACCGATACAGCCAGCACATTCAATCACTCATACTAAGGCGAATATCTACGATCTCCTAGCTAATATCTCGCTACGAATAATTAACTTTGTATTATGAGTGAAGAAAAATCATTAAATTTTATCGAGGAAATTGTCGAAGAGGATCTTCGAACAGGAAAGCATGGCGGACGTGTATTGACACGTTTTCCTCCTGAGCCAAATGGTTACCTCCACATTGGTCACGCCAAATCCATCTGCTTGAATTTTGGATTAGCACAGCAGTATAATGGCAAGACTAATCTACGTTTTGATGACACTAACCCTGTCACTGAGGATACCGAGTATGTTGAAAGCATCAAGAAAGATATTCAATGGCTTGGATTCCAGTGGGCAGAGGAATTATATACTTCAGATTATTTTGAGACACTATATCGTTATGCCGTTGAGCTAATAAAAAAAGGTCTAGCTTATGTGGACGACAGCACTGCTGAAGAAATTGCAGCAGCAAAAGGTACCCCAACAGAACCCGGTGTTCCGACACCATATCGCGACAGGTCTATTGAAGAAAATTTGACCTTATTCGCAGATATGCGCGCCGGTAAATACCAAGATGGCGAAAAAGTACTTCGGGCAAGGATTGATTTGGCTAGCCCAAATATGCACTTGCGCGACCCTTTATTATACCGCATCAAGCACGCTCATCACCACAGAACGGGGAATCAATGGTGTATCTATCCGATGTATGATTTTGCACATGGCCAATCAGACTCCATTGAGAAAATTACACACTCCATCTGTACATTGGAATTTATTCCACATCGCCCACTTTATGATTGGTGTATAGATAAATTGGAGATTTTCCCTTCCAAACAATACGAATTTGCACGCTTGAATATGACCTATACTGTCATGAGTAAACGTAAATTACTGCAACTGGTCAATGATAAGTTTGTTGAAAGCTGGGACGACCCGCGCATGCCTACGATCTCAGGATTGCGCAGAAGGGGGTATACACCGGCGAGTATCCGCAACTTCTGTGAAAAAATCGGTGTTCAAAAACGTGAAAACATGATCGATGTCAGTCTTTTGGAATTCTGTATCCGTGAGGATCTCAACAAAACGGCATGGCGCAGAATGGCTGTCCTTGATCCAATCAAATTGGTGATCACAAACTATCCTGATGGTCAGGTAGAGGATCTTATTGGTGAGAATAACCCTGAAGTCGAAGGCGGTGAAGGTTCACGCTCCATTCCATTTTCAAAAGAGCTCTGGATAGAGCGCGATGATTTTATGGAAGATGCACCAAAAAAATTCTTCCGCTTGGGCCCTGGGCTTTCCGTACGTTTGAAACATGCTTACATCGTTACCTGTCATGATTTTGTGAAAGATGAAAACGGAAACGTGACGGAAGTTCATTGTACCTATGTTCCAAACTCAAAATCAGGAGAAGATACTTCAGGATTAAAAGTTAAAGGAACAATCCATTGGATCTCGGTTCCACATGCGAAAGAAGCCGAAGTAAGATTGTACGACAGATTGTTCAATGATGAAAATCCTGCCGCTGCAGAAGATTTTAAAGCATCGATCAACCCTGAAAGTTTACATATTATCCAACGTGCTTACATTGAACCGGATCTGGCTAACGCTACGCCTGGAAAGGGATATCAATTTATACGATTGGGTTATTTTACATTAGACACACAGTCAACGCCAGACCATCTAGTCTTTAACCGTACGGTTACATTAAAAGACTCCTGGGGTAAGGAAGTGAAGAAAAATGCGTAAAACCGTAACTTCTAAAATAGAACAGGTCGGATTCATTCCGACCTGTTCTATTTTAGGAGCGTTCCTATTCCATTCAATATGCATTGACATACCGGATTTGTATCCCCATTAGCCCTGCTAAACGAGACTCCAGTCCCCCACTTGCCCCCAACTCTCCTAGCAGTTATTCTGGTGCACAATCCGCAGTTGCGCGAATGACATACTTTCATAACGTTTGCTCGTCCTCAGGCGAGACAAATGCGTGTAATAGCCCTATTATCCCAATGTGGCTTGAAAAACTATTACAGCGGATTTACACCTACCCATACTTTCCTATTTTTTACAACAGTAATTTATAAAGGTACATCATCTGCAATAGGAAAAACATCGTATCATTCATTTTTCAACCTGATTATCGTCACTCTTTTGCCCTGATTTTAGCAATAGTTTTACAGCAAACAAAATACCCTTAATGATATGAAAAAGCTACTTTTAATTGCACTAACACTTACCCTAGGCGCACTAAGTTTACAGGCACAAACAATCCCTAATCAACGCTGGCAAATGAGACTCAGAGGTGTGACAGTCATGCCAAACGAATCGGCCAAGATTAATACCATAGGCGGAGACGTCGACATCAATACGAAATTTATCCCTGAACTTGACTTCACCTATTTCTTCACAAAAAACATTGCGGCGGAATTGATCCTTGGGACTACAAAACATAAAGTTAATACAACAGGTTCAAATTTAACTGCCATTGGTGGCAGTCCATCCAGCAATGTGGATCTTGGGAGTGTATGGCTCCTCCCTCCCACACTGACAGCGCAATATCACTTCCTCCCCGACGGTGCCATTAAACCCTATGTAGGAGCGGGAATAAATTACACCATATTCTATAGCGTCAATGCGGGGCAAACGGTTAAAAATGTAAAATATGATAATGCTTTCGGCTTTGCGACTCAACTGGGAATTGATTTTAAGCTATCTGAAAAATATTTCGTGAATTTAGATGCTAAGTATATTCTTTTAAAGACCGATGTCAATGTGGATGCGTCAAACCTCGCCCCCAACCTATCCATACCGGCAAAAGTTGACATCAACCCCTTCCTGCTCGGCTTTGGAGTCGGCATGAAATTTTAATAACTCGGCTCATTCCCTATCCTATATGTATCGAGGCCTCTTCCAATATTTTAGAAGAGGCCTCATCTGGTTTCTTATCTCAAATACGTTAATCCAATGCCCCATTAGGCGTGCCTGGTAATTTGGTTCAGTTCATCATCAAAATTATTCTACGCCGTACCAATTTTGATATTGCTGCCTCAACTGCTCAACACGTGCCAATCGTTTGGTATCCTTTGCTTCCAATAAAATAGCCTTATACCGGTCTACAGAGTCCAAGCCGGTCTGAATATCATTCCACTCAAAGCTCAGGTTTTTCTTATCCATTACCAATTGATGTAGGTATTCCATATTTTCAGCGACATAGTCAAGGTTACGGTCCATCATCCTGTTGGCCAGCTGAGGTTGCCCCGAGCGATACAGACTATCGATAATATCGGCATAATTGATGGCGTCCGACATCGCATATACGCGATCGGGCAATTGATCGTATGCTTTTTTTGCCACCTCCCCAGCTTGTTTGACCTGGCCATTGGCTAAAAGCATTCGGGCAGCTTTTCCAAATATATCACGGGCGTACATGCTTGCAAAGCGGAACGAATCTGTATCCAAGTATTGTGCATTTTTAACATTACCCCAATGATACGTATGCATAATATTGCTATATAACGCCTCCATATTAACTAGCCCACCCTGCTCACTTCGTTTTCCTGTCGACTGATCTGTAGCAGTGACAGGCATCAATCGAGAAGTAAAGCCCTCATTGACCAGGTATTTATCCAGTCCCAACTTAATATCACTTGGCAGCATATTCGAAAAATATATCGGTCTGTCCCAATGATTATTTTCAAGCACGGATAACAGGGTTAAATCCGACCTGGTCAGATGATCATTCGGAATTTCCCATTCCATTGCAGAAACTATAGCTCCCTGAAAATACGCCGGAACCGCATTTTTCTTAACCACCTCGTCTTTATCAATGCGCAATTGGACTTTCTTGGAAGGGAAATAGTTTTCCATATCACCGGAATTCAGCTGAACTTTATACTCCGGATCATCCGATGTGACAAACTGCAATAACTGCTGTATATCTACCGCATTGTCAAGTTGTCTATCTACGAAAGGGATATAATCACGAACGCCTTTTTTCGTCTTTTCAGCGGGAATCGTCACGGGGAGCCCTGCCGCTTGATACGTGGGTTGTTTGGCCTGTTGCATATACCAATCGCCTGTGAGATAGCTTAACACGACAACCCGAACATCCGGACGTACGCCCTCTACTTCTTGCAAATACCATACAGGAAATGTATCATGATCGCCATAGGTAAATAGAATAGCATTTGGAGCACAGGATTCCAAATAATTGCGTGCCATATCCCTTGCCAACGATTTCTCGGACCGATTATGATCATCCCAGTTTTGATGAGCCAAAATAATAGGGCCTCCCAACAGCGCAAAAGAAATACCTGTCGCTAAAGCGTAACGTGTTTGTACAAAACGGTTGAAAAACCGAACAAATGCTATTACTCCCAGCCCAATCCAGATCGCAAAAGCATAGAAAGACCCCACGTAAGCATAATCTCGTTCCCGGGGTTGCATAGGAGTTTGGTTGAGATAAACTACGATCGCTACCCCCGTAAACACAAACAGCAAGGTCAGTACCAAGGTATAAGGTTTATTGTTTCGGTACAACCAGATCGCACCAGCTATTCCGAGTAGCAGTGGAAGAAAAAAATAAGTGTTCCGGCTCGGGTCATGCTCCTGCGATCGAGATATTTTATCTTGCCCCCCTAAACGCCAATTATCCAATGGTCTGATCCCCGACAACCAGTTGCCGTCACTATAGGTCCCATATCCTTGCCTGTCATTCTGTCTACCCACAAAATTCCATAAGAAATATCGGGTATACATATCTCCCAGTTGAAAATTAAAAAAGAACTTAAAATTATCGGAAAACGTTGGCTGTTGCCCTTCTTTCAAATTGAGGTAACTTCTGTAATAAGCTTGATGGCTTCCATCTTGGCTATAGATACGCGGGAAAAAGGTTTCCTTATCAAATTGATATTTGTCTACCTGTGTGAAGGGAACATACTCCGACTTATCTTTCCGATAGCTCGTCTTACTATCGACGCCAACCACTTGCGAGTCATAATAAGGTCCTTTGAGTAACGGTTCCCGTATATATTGTTCACGGCTCAAATATCCTAAAAAAGAAAATACATTATCCGGCGCATTATTGTTCAAGGATGGATTTGCTTTCCCTCGGATCATGACCATGGTGTAGGAACTGTATCCAAATAAAACAAAACAAAGAACCAGCAAGGCTGTATTGAGTGTATATTTCTGCTTTTTATAGGAATAATATAGACCGTAAATTATCAATCCCCCCAATAATAGGCACGAGAAAAAAATTCCGGTACCAAATCCCATTCCCAATGAGTTCACAAATACGAGATCCACTTTAGCCGCTAGACCGACTAACCATTGAATAATTCCCCACAAAACGGCCCCCAAGATCAGCACTCCGACGAGGAAAGCTTTTATTGTCCCTTTCGCATTAACCTGTCTCGCTCTTCGGAAATAAACAACCATCGCGATAGCCGGGATTGCTAAAAGATTTAATAGATGCACTCCGATCGAAAGCCCCATAACAAAAGCAATAAAAACCAGCCAACGATCGCTACCGTCTTCATCTGCACGGACTTCCCACTTTAAAATTGCCCAAAATACAACTGCTGTACATAAGGAAGACATTGCATAAACTTCAGATTCTACTGCCGAATACCAAAATGAATCGCTGAAACTAAATGCCATTGCACCGACAACTCCTGCGCCGAAGATCTGCAGGTAGGTTGACAAAGAAGCTTGTTTGTCTTTGTTGAGTAGCTTTTTAGCAATGGCGGTTATTGTCCAAAATAAAAAGGTAACAGTAATTCCACTGCAAACTGCAGAACCTATATTCATCCAATAGGCGATCTGCCCCTTATTCCCTAAAGCGAGATTAGAAAATATATTCTGAATAAGAAGAAACAATGGTGCTCCCGGTTGATGTGCCACCTCCAATTTATAGGCACAGGCTATAAATTCACCGCAATCCCACCAGCTTACCGTCTTTTCAACTGTAGCGATATATACACAGGTGGCAATTAGTCCGCAAGCAAAACCGAGTAGAGAATTTAATCTATTGTACGTCATAAGGTCAATTGGTCTATTGTTAAAATCCTTTTTAGCACTTTAAGTTAAAAAGTTATCCTGACTCCGACACACGAATTAACACTATTTAACACCAGTACCTGACTGTAAACAGGCTATTCAACACTGAATATAGAGATCGACCTAAACCACGCTGCCGAGACTTTCAACCTATTTCAGGCTTTCACAATGAATATTATCATAAAAAAGGGAGCTTATCTGCTCCCTTTTTTATCATTTTATGAGTTAGGCTAGTTTTTCAACAATCTTCTTTGTTGGACCAGGATTACTCATCGTATAAAAATGTAATACCGGAGCGCCAAATTTAATCAGCTCCTGACACTGTTGTACCAACCACTCTTCACCTACCTGTCTGACGTCGGCATTCGTTTTACATGCCGCGACAGCGTCACTCAGTTCCTCTGGAATATCTAAATGAAAAATTCTTGGCAAGGTCACCAATTGCTTTTTTGTTGTCAGTGGTTTTAATCCCGGAATAATGGGCACATGGATTCCATTGTCCCTACATTTTGTTACAAATTCCTTGTATTTTTCAACATTAAAGAACATCTGAGTCACAATAAACTCTGCTCCCATATCGACTTTTTGTTTCAGATATTTAAAATCAGTATTGAAATTTGGAGATTCAAAATGCTTTTCGGGATACCCGGCTACTCCGATGCAAAAATCAGTCTTTTCCGACGTGATAATGTCTTCATGCAGATACTTTCCTTTATTCATATCGGTTACCTGTTCCAATAGGTCTGTTGCAAAAGCATGTCCACCATCGGTTGGTATAAAATCGGCATCGCCCTTACGTGCATCACCCCGCAACACCAAAACGTTATCTATCCCCAGGAAGTTCAAATCGATCAATGCATTTTCAGTTTCCTCTTTTGTAAAACCCCCACATATCAAATGTGGCACCGCATCCACTTTATATTTATTCATGATGGCCGCACATATCGCCACTGTCCCAGGACGTTTACGATAGGAAACACGTTCCAGTAATCCACTCGCATGCTCTTTATAGATATAATCTTCCCGATGGTAGGTGACGTCGATAAAAGGAGGTTTAAACTCCATCAGTTCATCCATGGTTTTAAAAATACTTTGGATGCCCTGCCCTTTCGCCGGTGGCAATAGCTCAAAAGAAAACAATGTTTTTCCTTTGGCATTCTGGATATGATCGATAATCTTCATTAAAAAACTGTTTTTAGTTTGGTTGGCTTACATCGAAACGCACACGTCGAGGAATCGTTTATCTACATGTAACTTATCTTTCCCACATGGAGTAGGGTAGAATTTAGCACCTTGAACAATACAGGTTGCTAAGGCTTCAACGGGTCTATTCCCTCGGCCTTTCTCTATAAGCGTTGCTAATATCGTTTTAAAAAATCAAAAGACAAAAATATTTTTTCGAAAAGGCAAAAATAGCAGCAAAAAGACTTCAATAAACGATGTTTCAACGTCACTTTAGCTTTGTGTCCATGCAACGACAGGATTCTTCGCGCTACCAAGAGTTAAAGACCTAGAAAAACCAGTAGAATTAACGATCGAGGATCATAGACAGCGAAGAGATTGACTATGCCACAAGAACATTGGCTAAAGATTAGCTGCCAAAGAATTCCGTAAATTTTTGAGATAAAATGTGATCAATAAGAGTCCCCGAACATGGTACTCTTCTTTCGATCCATATTTAAATCCGTCAAATAAATAGTGATAGGCGACTAATGCCTCTTTTTCGTTGTAAAATAATTCCTTCCAAGAATCAGGAACATCTGCCCATGCCTTGAGCACAATGCCATTCTCGGCATAAATAATTGGTGATTCGACACCATCCATTCGATAATCGTGATGGGTGCCAGAGCTTGATATGTGTTGGAAATAAGCGATAGAATAATCTACGAAATTCAAGGCCCTCGCTTTTATCTCCTTTTCACTTTCTGATTTTACCGGAGCATTTCGCCATAAATTCACTTGGCTATCAAATTTACTGGGCGTTTCCCGGATAAGGGTTTTATCTAACACAAAGTTGATATAAAGTCTTTCACTAGTGGGTATACGTGCTGAGCTAAACTGTGAAAAATCACCTCTCAGCTGAACAAAATCTTTTTTTATTTTAACAATATCCAAAGCGACACTACCTTTTTTCTCATCCGTCAATTCTAATCTATCACCGTCAAATTTGTACTTACCAAAGAGTAAGATATCATCAATCGCCATGACAAACTGGTCCTTATCATGAAGCGAAAGAAAGGATCGGTATAGAATAGGATCATTACCATAGGTATCTGCCTCCACATTTTGGGGAGATTCTCTTTTTAATTTATGATACTCATCATTTGGATAGCCCAATATCATTTGGTAGTTGCCTTCAGGAAACTCCTTTTTCTTCCCAAAGAAAGTACACGAAGACAATGAGAGTGTGAATAACAGCAGTAATAACGGTTTCAAAATCAATTAATAATTATGGCCAATAGTAATATTAATATATAAGGACCAAGATAAGAAATTACTGCAATAGTAAGTATAGGATATTCAATTGAATAAGCTTGGGGATATGCCTATTCCTTATACAGATCGACCAATCCCTCAGGCAATTCAACTTCAATGATCTCCTCTTCGCCATCAATTCCTAAGATCAAATCGTCGGACAGCGGAAACATCAGTTCTTTGCCATCCATATCTACTGTGGCGACAAATTGTTGTGGGAATTCCTGAACATCTGTTATTTGCCCCAGTTCGCCATGGTTTTCATCGATCACTAAAAATCCGATTAAATCAGTATATCTAAAATCATCCGGGTCTCGCTCGGGCATTTTATCATTGGAAAGATATAGCTTTTTACGAACGAGTACCTGAGCCTTATCGATATGATCCACATCCTCAAATGTTACATAAGCAGTGCTATTTTTTTGAAATTTAATGGCATCAACAAAATAAGGAACAAGCTTTTTGTTCACTTCCACAAAGACAACATCGATATCCAAACTCTCGTATTCTTCGAATTCAAAAAACAGTTGTACTTCTCCTTTAAGACCTCTTGTTTTACTGATGTAACCGATGTAAAAGCATTGATCAATAGTCATATTTTTCTTATTTGGCGATTAGCTGTGAGACATGATTTGGCAAACGATTAGCCTATTGGCTGTTTCAAAAAAAGCCGGCTCAAGATTGAGTCGGCTTTCTCGAATACTTTATGAAAGAATTAACCTTCAGTTTCTTCTGATGCAGGAGCTTCAGTCTCTTCAGCAGCAGTTTCTTCTGCTACAGGAGCATTTTTAGCAGCAACAGCAGCAGCTTTTTCTTCTTTTTTCTTAGCTTCAGCCACTAAAGCAGCTTTTTTAGCTTCAGCTTTAGTTTGTGCTAAACCATCTTTTTTACCAGAGATTCTAGCTTCTTGAGCGTCAGTCCAAGCTGTAAATTTAGCTTCAGCAGCAGCTTCATCAAAAGCACCTTTTTTCACACCACCTTGCAAGTGTTTTTTGTAAAGAACACCTTTGTAAGAAAGGATAGCACGAGCAGTGTCAGTTGGTTGAGCACCTTTATTCATCCAATCCAAAGCTTTTTCAAAATCCAAAACGATAGTTGCTGGATTTGTGTTTGGGTTGTAAGAACCAATACGTTCGATGAATTTACCGTCACGTGGAGCGCGAGAATCCGCTACGACTACGTGGTAAAAAGGACGTCCTTTTTTACCGTGTCTTTGCAATCTGATTTTAGTTGCCATTTTTTAATTTTATTTTATGTATTCAACATATCCCCCGAGCTTCATACTAGAGGGGATGCAAAGATAGTTATTTTTTTTTAATCAGCGTTATAATTTAATAAAACTTCACTGAAAACGACAGGGTTAGCTTCTTTCAGTAACCACTTTCAGGTTAAACACGTCCTACGCACGTTAAGATTTTGCTCTTACCATACTGTAGGTGAAACAAGTCTTTCAAAAAATCAGTGTACAAAATAGCCCTTTTCTTCAAAACTTTCGTGACTTCGCAGATACCAACAGCAATGATAGCAAACTGAAAGTTTTTTCTAGCCAATAAAATAAGACACTTTCAAAAAAAAGCTATTTTACCAAATGTAAACAGGATGAACCGTTTGTGTACTTTCCCTTCGAAATAGTCACTGACATTTTTGCCAATTCACTTTTTACTTTCTACCTTCATTCTATGAAATCTGTTGCGCCATTAAAAATACTCAAAGCTTCGGCCGGTTCAGGAAAAACCTTTAGCTTAACTTTACACTATCTCACACTCCTACTATCCAACGAGAATAGCTATAAGGAGATTTTGGCGGTCACATTTACCAATAAGGCAACCGCTGAGATGAAGGAACGTATCCTTTCGGTACTCCATGGCTTGGCAACAGGCGATCGTAGCCCTAAAATTGAAGATTTCAGAAAGCTTCTTCTCGAGCAACAGCCAGATTGGAACCCGCATCTAATACAAGAGAAAGCTTACCGTGTCTACCGTCGTATCCTACATGACTATAGTCATTTTACCATAAGTACAATTGATGGTTTTTCCCAAAAAGTCATTCGTGCATTTACTTATGAACTCAATCTTGATGCAGCTTATAAGATTGAAATGAATGTCAATAAAGTGAAAAATGACTTAACAGTCATGCTTAATCAATTGCTGGATGAACGCCCCGACTTACTTGACTGGATTATAGCGTATGCGGAAAAGAAAATAGCAAAAAATGAAAATTGGAACTACCGCCAACAATTAATGAGTTTGGCAAGCCTTATTTTCTCTGAAAACTTCCAGGAATTTGACGGCTATATCAACTCTGCTAATCCCAAGGAGGTTTTTAATCTCCTGAATCAGGAGGTTGAACAGAAGATAAACTCCTTTACCGAAGCGCTCTCCATGACGATTGAAGCGTTTAGTGAAACGTTCAAAAATTTTAACATCTCCGAAAATGACCTGAAAGGCAAATCGCGCAACAAAATAATCTCCGCAAGCAAAACCAACAAAAAAACGGAAAAACTGAGCGCTTCTGAAATCGCCAAAGTATTGGAAAAATACCTCCAATTGATCGATAATGAGGATGCTTTTACAGATAGTGACAAAAATATACGTTATGATCTTATCGCCGCACTCAGCCCCATCCTGGCATCTTTCCAGAAGCTACATGATAATCTATCCGCTTACATTGCGTATCAAGCGGTACAAAATAATCTCTATTATCTACGCCTGCTCAAGGAAATGAGCGACTTACTGACGCAATGGCGACGGGACAATGGCGCTCAATTAATCTCTGACTCACAAATTCTATTAAACAAACTCGGATTGGATGAAAATAGCGATCCAACATTTATCTGGGAGAAGATTGGCAATCGTTTTAACTACTTTTTGTTTGACGAATTTCAGGACACTTCGCGTATTCAGTGGAAAAACTATAGTCCGCTTTTGATTAATGCATTGGCCGATGCCAAGGGCACAGTGAGCGAACACCTGATCGTTGGTGATGTCAAACAAAGTATCTATCGCTGGCGAAATGGTGATTGGCGAATTTTACTCCAACAGGTAGAACAACAGATTGGTCATACCTTTCACCTGGACGAGGATAGCAAAACAACCTTTATCGAAAACGGGAGCCTCGACACCAACTTTAGAAGTCTTCCAAATATCATTCATTTAAACAACTACCTCTTTAGTAGTATTCCCCAACATCTACAGCAGGTACTGAATGAAAAAGTATCCGAAAACCTCGATGAAGAAGGTAAACAGTGGTGGATTTCTGCCGGCAATGACAACATGTTGGTCAAAGCTTATGAAAACAGTCAACAAGAGGTCCCTGAGCATAAAAAAGGAAAACTTGACCAGTTAGGATCTATTGAAATCTCCTACATTCCTGTCACTGATGGACGCTATCGAAGAAATCAGGTTGTTGAAGAATCGCTCCTGCAGCTATGTCAAAAAATAGGCGACTGGATCGGCAGCGGTCGTTATCAGGCTCAACAGATCGGTATCCTGGTACGGAGTAATGCGCAGGCTAAATTGGTGATCCAAAAGCTCATGGATTTCAAAAAAGAGCAACAGCTTACATTTGAAGTGATATCAGGCGATGCATTATCCCTAGCGAGCAATGATGCTGTAGGATTATTGATCGAAACGTTGAAGGCTTTAGTCTATAATTCGGACAAACATACCATCCATAAAGCAAAGATGGTCTATCTCTACCAGCATATTCAAAATAAGACAATCGATCAAAATGCATGGTTAAAATTTGCTAGCAATGACATCCGTACCCTGAAAGATTATCTCCCTGAGGCGCTGATTGACTCCTGGGAAATGGCACAGAAGCAGCCTTTAGTCCATTTAATTGAGAAACTTATTGAAATCTACGGTTTTACAACCAAAGACAATATCCACCTCCCCTACCTCCTAGCTTTCAAGGATATGATCTCAGCTTTCTCCACCAATGGCGAACGTGGCATTATACAGTTCCTGGAATTTTGGGAAGAGGATGGCAATCGGGCTGTGCTCCCTTCCAACGGAGAAATTGATGCGATCGAGGTAACGACAATCCACAAATCAAAAGGCCTGGCTTATGATGTTGTGATGATTCCATTCTGTTCGTGGGATCTTGACGGCATGATTAATGGCGATTTTTGGATCGAGACATCAGATACCCCTTTTGCCCAATTGGGAAAAATTCCAATAAAATATACTTCCACGGTCGGCAAATCAGTATTTTTCAAGCAATATTTTGAAGAGATGCTGTTCAACTACATGGATGCCCTCAATACATTGTATGTAGCAACAACACGTGCTGTTGAACACCTCTATATTACGGCACCTTCCTTCAAAGAATCTGTTGACAAGAAGACGGGCGAAATTACTGGTTATGATATCAAAGATGAATATATCAGCGATGTACTCTATCAGGTCTTAGAGACTTCAACATCCCCGTTTACACTGGAAGAAAGAGGCATATATATCGATCAGATAATCGAACGAAAAAAAAGTCAGGCTCAAAAAAACAATATTATTTCCCTTCGCCATTATCCCATTTCCAAAGAATTGGAAATGGCCTTAGAAAAATCCAGTACGCGCAACATCAACGATATTATGATGCTGGAGAAAGCCGCGCAGTACGGCATATTGGCCCACGATATTATGGCCCAAATTTCAAAGGAAGAAGATATCCACAAACTGGTACGCCAGCTGATTCAGGAAGGCATCCTCTCCAAGGAAGAAGAGCCTTTTCTCATGCAGGAAATCAATCAGATCTGGCAGCACCCCATGATCAATAAATGGCTCACAGGAAACTATAAAATCTGGAACGAAGCGAGCATCATTACCGCCAAAGGAGAGACCATTCGTCCTGATAAAGTCTTCACTTCCAAAGAGGAAACAATTGTACTGGATTTTAAATTCACACAGACAGATTATATCGGACACAAATATCAAGTCGACAATTATAAAAAGAATTTGGAGAACCTGGGCTACAGCAACGTTAAAGCCTATCTCTACTATGCGAAATCAAATCAATTAACTGAAGTAAAATAACAGCACGATGCAAACAGCCTTTCTAAAATTAGTAGCAGCAGACATTCAAAAGCGTTTTGGAAACGACCTGAGTGAAATAGCCATCGTGTTTAATAATAAACGGCCAATTACCTATCTCAAAAAACATCTTTCTGAAGTGTACGGACAGGCCATTTGGTCGCCACAGTTCTTTACGATCCAAGAGTTTCTTAGGCTTTCGACCGATGATACCGAAGCCAGTCCTTTAACCCAATTTTTCCACCTGTTTAATATTCATAATGAGTTATTGGTCGCTGAAGGCAAACTACCAGAAGCGCTGGAAGAATTTTATCCGATTGCCGAAATTATATTGAGCGACTTCGGCCAACTGGATTACGACCTCGTCCCCATCGAGCAGATTTACTTAGAACTTTATGACAATACCAAAATCGACCTTGCTTTTCAACATCTCACACAAGAGCAGCAAGGGTTTATCCGTCAATTTTGGCAGTCTTTTTCTATTGCGGGGCATAGTGGAGTACAAGAGCGTTTTCTTCAACTTTGGAAAAGACTGCCCGTATTATATGATCGATTCAAAGAAAAGCTTAAAACAGAGGGCCAAACAAACTATCCGACAGTCTACCGTGATCTGGTTGAAGGTAAGGCTACGCATCAGCAGTTTGCATCTTCCTTCCAGCACATCCTTTTTGTCGGTTTCAATGCACTGAACAAGGCCGAAACAAAATTATTTAAACAATGGCAGGATGAAGGCCGTGCATTATTCTACTTTGATGCCGATGCCTATTACCTCGAAGACACGATGCAAGAGGCCGGCCTTTTTATTCGACGTAATATTTTTCAAACAGGTTTGGTCAACGCTTTAGGCGATAGCCCGAATATTATTGGCAATAGGACCTCAACCGTAAATCTATATGCCAGCACCGGAAAGATCAGCCAAACAAAATTGCTGTATGACATTCTCGAACGCAATAATAAAATGGAACAAACATCCGCCATTCTCCTAGCGGATGAAAACCTACTTGTCCCTTTGCTGCAAAGTCTACCCGAGGTCAAACCCAATATCACAACAGGATATCCCTTGACACAGTCTCCTATTTACGGAATACTAGACCTATGGCTGGAAGTCCATTTGGAGATATCCCAGTTCAAGAAACGGAAGATTCCTTATCAGATAATAGAAACCTTCATCAACCATCCGCTCAGTATGGTTTCTTTAGCCGACAAACTTCAGATTCAGAAGGAGATTGCCGATAAACAGCTCTTTGAGATCGCATTGGAGGAACTTCATATCAAAAGCTCTTTGCCTCAATTTTTTGTACCGATTGACAATTCAGCCTATTTGATACCCTCGCTCATCCTGCTCGTTGATGATCTGCTGCACAGTATTTCTTCTCAGGAGCGTATCCGCAAAATTGACAACAACCTCCTGATTGAAACAAAGAAAACATTGAATCAGCTGCTATTGGGCTTTGAAACTGTTGCTCCATTAAGTATCAGCTTCCAAATCGGCTTGATTAAAAAAGCCATCGCCCCAATAAATTCGGCCATAGAAGGTGATCCCCTAGAAGGTATTCAGATAATGGGGCTCTTGGAAAGTCGTTGTTTAAATTTTGACAACGTCTATATTCTAGGAGCAAATGAAGGCATTCTACCCAAAACGTCAAATTCACCTACTTTTATTCCTAACAGCCTAAGAAGTGCTTATGGGCTTCCCATATTAGAAAATCAGGATGCCTTGTCGGCCTATTTATTTTATCGCCATTTTCAATACAGTGAAGGAATACATATTTTCTACAATGGCTTGGTTGACGAAAGCTCTACTGGCGAAGAAAGTCGCTTTATCAAACAGCTGGAGTTTGAAAGTAAATTTAGATTTGACCGAAAAATTCAGCAACAGACCATTCAATTTGCGGATAAAGCCCAAGAAATTGTTATTGAGAAGCGTGGCGAGGTTTGGGAAAAGATGTACCAGGACTTTATCGTCAACCAGAAACGGATATCTGCAACGGCACTGACGACTTATCTGCAGTCCCCGTTGCAATTTTTTCTAAAACATATTGCCGGCATTAAAGAGCCCCCTTCCATCTCTCAGGAATTTGAGATGAATAAACTGGGAACTGTCATCCACAATGTGATGGAGAAGATATTCCTACCGTTCAAAGGACAACAGGACTTTACGCCCACAAGTGTCTTGCAGAAGCAGTTCGACAAGGTAGAGGCACAGGTGATCCGTGAAATAGGCCTGCAATATCAGATCGAATTAAAGGCAACAAATGATTTAAACAGCTTGCAGCGGATCATGCTGAAAATTGCCTGCGAGTATGTCAAGATGTATCTCGAATATGACATCAACAACTACAAAGCATTTCGGATTATTGAACTCGAGAACGACAACGATTATGTACTGCCCTTTCCTATTCAGATCAATGGAGAAGAACAACAGGTCACACTTTACGGTATTATTGACCGGGTAGACGAGGTCGTAACACACGACGATCGTATTATCAGTAGAATTGTCGATTACAAAACAGGTGGTGATTCGATCATGTTTAAAGGAATTGATCAGGTATTTGCGCCAAACACCGAAAATAAGGCGATGGTCCAAACCCTATTTTATGCCTATGTATTCGAACAGAAGACAGGAAGAAAACAACTTGAACCCCATCTCTATGTTGCGCGTAAAATGCGGGAAGAGGGCACATTATTCAGTGGTAAAGAAGGGGTATTGACCGATGAATTCCTTGCTTTCCAGAAAGAGAATTTTGTCGAATTCTTGCGGGATACTCTTCAGGAAATCTTTAATCCGGCTATTCCATTTCGACATAATCCGGACACGGTAGTTTATCCAAGCGACCCTTATACACTATTCTACCGGGAAGCGAGTAAATGGGCTGATGCAGAAGAATAAGTACAACAAAGGCTTTTTAATTAGGAGAGATAAAACTAAATGCGGTACATCAGTGGTACATAAAGTGTATTTAAAAACAAAGAGGCTGTCTCAAAAAGG